>CADCVQ010000073.1 GCA_902806175.1 uncultured Solirubrobacteraceae bacterium | reverse complement strand
GCGCTGTGCGATCGGCCGGGCATCGGGCACCGGCAGCGGCGCCCCGAACGCCACGCCGCCGCTGCGCAGCGGCGCCGGCGTCCCGCCCGCGGCGGCGGGCGCCGCCGGCACGAGGCCCAGCGTCACGACGGCGACGAGCACAACAACGACAAGCGACCGCATGACGATCCAGATTCGGTGAGGTCGGACGTTCGCTCAAGCGCTGCAACGGCGCGCCCGCCCGCGCCGGCCGCCACGCGCCCGCGGGCCGCGCCCGTACCGTGGCGAGACGCCGGCAGGAGGGGGTGGTGCGCTCCACGCCTTGGGTGCCTTGGGAGCAGCGCGATGCCCGCGCCCGCCGCGACCAGCGCCGCGGCGATGGCCGCGGGCGGCCGCGCCGGAGCGACCTACACTGCCGACTTCGGGACCGCGCGCAACGAGTAGCCCGAGGCCGCGGAGCGACGACGGGGCGCGACGCGATCCGCGGCCCGCGGTCGTTCTGAGGACGCGTCGTCGAGATCGCGCTCGGAGATCGCGCCGTGCTGCAGCGCGAGCTCCACGAGCCGCACGCGCCTGCGGTTCTGCGGCAGGTCGGCGATGTCGAACTTCACGGTCAGCGTCGGCAGGTGCGTCTTGAGCGCGTCGAATGCCGAGGAGGAGCTTCTCGGCGATCTGGCGGTTCGTCGCCCACGTCGCGAACGAGCCTGCTGCCAGGACCGGCCGCGCCAGCGCGACGAGGACGCGCTTCTGCGCCGCCGTGATCGCGACCGCCGTCGCGTCGACGCCGATCGAGGTGCCCTGCGTCGTCGTCGGCCGCGCGCTGACGGGGGCGCGGAAGATGACCGTCGTCGCGCCGAAGCGCAGGCGATCGTGCGGCCATGTCCTCAGCGCTCGAGCATCCGCGCCAGCATCTCCAGCGCCCCCGCCTTGGCCAGCGGCTCGTTGAGGTTGCCGCACTTGGGCGACTGCACACACGAGGGGCAGCCCTGCTCGCAGGGGCACTCGGCGATCAGCCGGTGCGCGTCGCCGACCAGCGTCTCGAAGCGCAGAAAGCCCTGGCGCGTGATGCCGACGCCGCCGGGGTGCCCGTCGTAGATGAAGATCGTCGGGGCGCCGGTCTGCGGGTGCGCGTTCGTCGACAGGCCGCCGATGTCCCATCGGTCGCACATCGCCAGCAGCGGCAGCACCGCGATCTGCGCGTGCTCGGCGGCGTGCAGCGATCCGAGCAGGACCTCGAGCGGGAAGTCCGCGGCGAGCAGGTCGTCGTGCAGTTCGAACCACAGCGCCTGCGTGTCGAAGGTCGTCTGCGGCAGGTCGAGCGTCTGCAGGTCGATGACCTCATGATCTGAGATGCGCTTGCGCTGGTAGGCGAGAACCTGCTCGGTGACGCTGACGCGGCCGAAGGACAGCTGCACGCCGCACGTGTCGCGGCGGTCCAGCAGCCCCTCGATCTCGGTCATCGTCTCCTTCTTGGGCTGCGTGTAGAAGTCGCCGGTGAAGGGCTCGACGAGCGCGCGCCGCGTGTGCAGGTCCAGCGCGTTGACGATGTAGGAGCGCGCCTGGTGCAGGTAGATGGCGCCGTCGTGAACCGTCGTGTGCGCTCGCACGGACTCGACGGTGCCGAGCAGCTCGCCGTGGACGACGTCGACGATCGCAAACGAGTCCGGCGACGCCGAGCGCAGCGAGACCCGCGCGGCCGGATAGTCCTCGGGGTGCTTGAGCACATAGCTGCCGCCGCGCTCGATCAGCTCGCCCATCGCGACGAGCGCCTGCGCGTGCGCCTCCCAGCGCGGCCCGAGCGTCTGCGCGTCATCGCGCGACAGCGGCCCCTCGTGCGCGGCGCAGAGCAGGTGCGCGAGGTGGATCGGCTCGTTCTCGTGATCGAGGATCGCCGCCTCGACCGCCCGCTCGAGAAACTCGTCGGGATGGCGGCAGAAGAACTGGTCCAAGGCGTCCTCGCCGGCGACGTAGACCGCCAGGCCGCGCCCGCGCCGGCCGGCGCGCCCCCACATCTGGCGCAGCGACGCGACCGTCCCCGGGAAGGTCACGACGACGGCGGCATCCAGGGCGCCAATGTCGATGCCGAGCTCGAGCGCGTCGGTCGTGATGACCGCCAGCAGCTCGCCGCGCATGAGTCGGCCCTCGAGCTCGCGGCGCTGCTGGGGCGTGTAGCCGGCGCGGTAGGGCACGACCAGATCGGCGAGCTTGGGATCTGTCTCGGCGACGATCCGCGCGACGAGCTCCACCGCGCGGCGCGACTTGATGAAGCAGATCGTGCGCGCGCCACGGCGCGCGAGGTGGCCGACGATCTCGGCTGCCTCGGCGAGCGACGAGCGCCGCGTGCCGAGCGCCTCGTCGGTCAGCGGCGGGTTCCACATCGCGATGTCGCGCGCTGCGCCCGGCGCTCCGTCGCGGTCCACCAGGGCGATCTCCTGAAGGCCCGTGAGCCGCTCGGCGAGCTCGACGGGGTTGGCGATCGTCGCGCTCGCGAGCAGGATCCGCGGCTCCGTGCCGTAGGCGTTGGCGATCCGCCGCAGCCGCCGCAGGACGTTGGCGACATGCGAGCCGAAGACGCCGCGGTAGACGTGCGCCTCGTCGACGACGATCACCGCGAGGTTGGAGAAGAAGTCCGCCCACTGGCGGTGGTGGGGCAGGATCCCCATGTGCAGCATGTCCGGGTTGGTGAGGATGAGGTTCGCGCGCCGGCGGATCTGCCTGCGCTGCTCGCGCGCCGTGTCGCCGTCGTAGATCGCCGGCCGGACCTGCTTGGTCAGGCCAAAGGCGTTGATCGCCCGCGCCTGGTCCTGCGCGAGCGCCTTCGTCGGGTAGAGGTACAGCGCGCGCGCCTTGGCGTCGCGGCACAGGACGTCGAGCGTCGGCAGGTTGAAGCACAGCGACTTGCCCGACGCGGTGCCGGTCGTGACGATCGTCGGGCCGGCCCAGGCGGCGTGCAGCGCCTGCGCCTGGTGTGACCACAGCGACGCGACCCCGGCCGTGCCCAGCGCGTCGAGCAGTGCCGGGTGAAGCTCGTCTGGCAGCGGCTCGGTGACCGCCACGCGGGCGCCCTGGAACGCCTCGCGCACGAGCCGCTGGTCGCTGCGGCCGAGGTCGAGCAGGGCGCTCCAGGGATGGACTTCGGGGGCGACGGACACGCCGCTGCCATAGTACGAGCGCCTTGAGCGTGCGCAGCTTTCATCACGCCGAGTTTCCGGCCGAACGTCTGCGCGACGCGCGTGAGGAGACGATCTCGGTGTGCGTTCCGGCGCGTGAGGAGGCCGCGACGATCGCCGCTGTCGTGGCGCCGCTGGTGGCGTTGCGAGACGCCGGGGTCGTCGAGCAGGTCGTCGTGCTCGACGACGACTCGCTGGATGGCACGGGCTCGATCGCCGCCCGGGTCGGGGCCGACGTCGTGCGTCCCGCCGACCTGCTGTCGCAGTTCGGCCCGGTGCTCGGCAAGGGCGACGCGATGTGGCGGGCGCTGAGCGTCCTGCTCGGTGATCTCGTCTGCTTCGTCGACGCCGACTCCGAGGACTTCGGCGCGCACTTCGCGCTCGGCCTGCTCGGCCCGCTCGTCTGCGTCCCGGGCGTGCAGTTCGTCAAGGGCTTCTACCGGCGGCCGTTCAAGAACGGCGGCGAGGACGTCGCGCCGACCGGTGGCGGGCGCGTCACCGAGCTGACCGCGCGGCCGCTGCTGGCGGCGTTCTATCCCGAGCTGGCACCGATCCGCCAGCCGCTGGCCGGCGAGTTCGCCGCGCGCCGCGAGCTGCTCGAGCAGATGGCGTTCTGCACGGGTTACGCCGTCGAGATGGGGCTGCTGCTCGACGTGTGGGCGCACGCCGGCAGCGACGCGCTGGCGCAGGTCGATCTCGACTCGCGCCAGAACCGCCACCAGCGCCTGGAGGAACTCACGCCGATGGCGTCGGCGGTGCTCGGCGCGGTGACGAGCCGGCTGCGGCGCGAGGGGCGGTTGGCGGGGGAGGTCGACGGCGAGCCTGCGCTCGAGCGCCCGCCGCTGGCGCAGCTGCGTCCGCCGCTGGCGCAGCTGCGGGCGCTGCGGGCGGGCTGCTGACGCGGCGCCATCACGTCGGTCGGCTTCGGCTCGGCCGCGGGCGGTGCGCCACGATGTCCCCGTGCGCTGCCTCTACGTGGATCTCGACAGCACCCTGCTCGGCCCCGGCGGCGCGCTGCTGCGCGGCGCCGACGGGACGTTCTCGCTACAGGGCGTGCGGGCGCTGCAGGCCTGCGATCGTGCGGGCGTCGAGGTCGTGCTGATGTCGGGCCGGCGCAAGGGGACCGTTGCCGAGAACGCGCGCCTGTTCGCGCAGCCCGCCTACATCTACGAGGCCGGGTCGTGCCTCGTGATCGACGGCGAGGAGAGCTGGCTGACCGGCGACTACCTGCCCCACGGCGACGCCGGCTCGATCCACGACCAGATCGAGGCCTCCGGTGCGGCCGCGCTGCTGCTCGAGCACTACGCCGGGCGTCTGGAGTACCACGACCCCTGGCACCACGGTCGCGAGGTGTCACATCTCTTCCGCGGGCTCGTCGATGCGGTGGAGGTCGACATGCTGCTCGCCGAGCACGGCCACGGCGGGCTGCGGCTCGTCGACAACGGCGGCGTGCACCGCCGCTCGCCCGACCTCGTCGCGCTCGATGAGGTGCGCGCCTACCACCTCGTGCCCCGCGGGGCATCGAAGGCCAACGCCGTCGCGCTGCACATGCGCGTGCGCGGCTACGTGCCGCAGGACGTCATCGCGGCCGGCGACTCGCGCGAGGACATGGAGACCGCGGCGCACGTCGGGGCGTTCTGGTTCGTCGCCAACGCCGTGGCGCGCGACCCGACGCTGCGCGAGGCGATCGGCGGCCGGGCGAACGTGCACGTCGCCGAGGAGTCCTACGGCGCCGGCGTCTACGAGGCGGTTCTCACGACGCTTGCGAGTCGCGGCGGCTGACGCCGCTCATCCGCTCGCGCAGCCGCGACCACATCCCGCCGGGACTGGGCCGGCGCCAGCGCGCGGGCGGCGGCACCGTCGTGCGCACGAGGCCGATCCACTCGTCGAGCGGAAGCTCGCCGGAGATGAGCTTCGCCAGGCCGTCGGTGACGGTCGCCTCGAGGCCCGCGTTGCCGAGCGCGCGCGCCAGCAGCGGGACCGTCTCGAGCGCCTCGACCGCCTGTCCGACGCGCTCGGGGATGTCCTGCGCCGAGACGCCCGCCGCGAGCAACTCGCCGGCGCGGCGGTTGCGGCTCTGCGGCGCCAGCACCGTCGCGACGAGGTCGCCGGTGCCGGCCAGGCCGAGCATCGACTCCGGCCGCGCCCCCTGCGCCTCCGCGTAGCGCCAGACCTCCGCGAAGATGTGTCCGGCGGCGGCGCCGGCCGCATTGAGGCCCTGCGCCTCGGTCGCGCCGGCGGCGAGGCCGGCGGCGTTCTTCGCCGCCCCGGCGAGCTCCACGCCAATCGGGTCGTTGGACTGCTCGCACACGACGCCCGCGCGGATGAAGACGCCCGCGATGGTGCGCGCGAGCTCCTCGTTGGTCGAGGCGGCGACGAGCCCTGCGCCCTCGCTGACCATCTCGCGCGCGTGTGCGGGGCCGCCGACGCAGGCCACGCGCGCCTCGCCGAAGCGCTCGCGCAGCAGGACCGTGGGCGCCATGCCGTCGGGTGGGGTAAGGCCCTTCGCGAGCGAGACGATCGCGGTGCGCGGCCCGAGGCCGCTCTGCGTCAGCCCGCGGATCGTCCTGCCCAGGCCGTCGGACGGCACGCCGAGAAAGACGTAATCCGTGCGGCCAAGTCCCGCATCGACGCTCTCGACGCGCAGCTCGCGCGGCAGCTCCACGCCGGCCAGGTAGACGAGGTTCTCGCGGTCCTCCTGCAGCCGCCGTGCCTGCTCGGACGTGCGCGTCTGCAGCGTCGTGCGCAACCCGCCGCGCGCGAGCAGCACCGCGACGGCGGTGCCGAAGGAGCCGGCGCCGACGACGATCGCGCGCTTGGCGCCCGGTGTTGGCAGCGACCGGGGTGGGCGTTGGCGGCCGTCGGGCATCGGCCGCGAGGGTACGGGCTTTGCACGCAGATGACCTGTCGCCACGCCAGCCGGCGGCGCGGGTCGCGTCAGGCTGCGCTCGGCGGGTGCGATCGCGGGTCGCCGCGATCGTGTCGCGCCAGGTGCGCATGGCGCCCCTCGACGCGACGCCATGCCCCTGTCCGCCGCGCCCTCAGTGGCCCGCGGCGCGCCGATAGCGCGACACCGCCAGCGGCGCGAACACGGCGAGGATCGCCAGCGACCACGCGACGGCGCCCCAGACGGTGTTGCCCGCCGGCTGATCGACCCACAGCGCGCGCATCGCGTCGACGAGGATCGTGAACGGGTTGATCTCGGCGAACCACTGCAGCGCCGCCGGCATCGACTCGACCGGCACGAACGCCGACGAGATGAACGTCAGCGGGAACACCGCGATGAAGCCGAGCGAGTTCGCGGCCTCGGGCGAGGAGACGATCAGCCCCAGCAGCGCGAAGACCCACGAGAACGCGTAGCCGAACAGCAGCAGCAGCCCGAATCCGGCGAGGATCTCGAGCGGGCTCGCATCGAACGAGAAGCCGATGATCAGGCCGGTCACGAGCAGGACGAGGACCGACAGCGTGTTCGTCGCCACGTCGGCCAGCGTGCGCCCTGCGAGCACCGCGGGGCGCGCCATCGGCAGCGAGCGGAAGCGGTCGATCAGTCCCTTGTGCAGGTCCTCGTTGAGCCCGAGCGCCGTCACGAACCCGCCGAAGGCGATGTTCTGGACGATGATCCCCGGCAGCAGGAACTCCGCGTAGCCGTCATAGGTCTGCGGGATGATGATCGCCCCGCCGAAGACGTAGACGAAGAGCAGTACGAACATCACGGGCTGCACCGTGAATGCCAGCAGCAGGTCCGGCGCGCGCGTGATCCGCACGAGGTTTCGCTCGGCCACGACCATCGTGTCCGTCACCAGTCGGCTCATGCCGCCGCCTCCTCGTTCTCGTCGTCTTCGGTCACCTCGGCGACGCGGCCGGTCAGTGCCAGGAACACGTCGTCGAGCGTCGGGCGGCGCAGCGTGATGTCGTCGACCTCGACGCCCGCCTCGTCCAGTCGCCGCACAGCCTCGACGATGACCCCGTTGCGCTTGCGCACGCCGGCCGTCACCGCGTCGCCCTCGACGAGCGGCGCCTCGTCGGACATCCGCGCGAGCGCGCGCGCCGCAACCGGCGCCTCGCCGGGCGTCGACAGCCGCACCTCAAGGCGCTCTCCGCCGACGCGATCCTTCAGCTCGTCGGGCGTCCCGTTCGCGATGACGCGACCCTGGTCGATTACCGCGATCGTGTCGGCGAGGCGGTCGGCCTCGTCGAGGTACTGCGTCGTCAGCAGCACGGTCGTGCCCTCCGCGACCAGTTCCTCGATCGTCTTCCACACGTCGAGGCGGCTGCGCGGATCCAATCCCGTCGTCGGCTCGTCGAGAAACAGGACCGGCGGCTTGGCGACGAGCGCCGCGCCGAGGTCCAGGCGCCGCCGCATGCCCCCGGAGTAGGTCTTCGCGGGGCGGCCGGCGGCGTCGGTGAGCTCGAAGCGCTCGAGCAACTCGCGCCCGCGCTGCGTCGCCCGCGCCCGCGCCATCCCGTACAGCCGCCCGACCATCACGAGGTTCTCCAGGCCCGTGAGATTCTCGTCGATCGCCGCGTACTGCCCCGCCAGCCCGATCTGCTTTCGCAGCGCGGTCGCCTCCCGCACTGCGTCGAGGCCGGCCACGCAGACGTCGCCGGCATCGGGCTTGAGCAGCGTCGCCATCACCCGCACGACCGTTGTCTTGCCCGCGCCGTTGGGGCCGAGCAGCCCGAGCACCGTTCCCGGTGCCACGTCAAGGTCGACCCCGTCGAGCGCGCGCACGTCGCCGAAGGACTTGCGCAACCCCCGCACGCGGATCGCGAGCTCCGAGCCCACTGCCCCCTGTGCCCCCACGTTGGTCATCGGTTTTTCCAATCTGATTGCCATTGGGAAAACCCTACGCGCGGTTTAGGCCAGCTTCTGGCCGCAGCCTCTGACATCGTTCGCGGCGCGATGACCGAGACCTCGGGCCGGCTCCTGAAGCTCCTCTCGCTCCTGCAGGCGCGCCGTGACTGGCCCGGCGGCGAGCTCGCGCAGCGGCTCGAGGTCTCCGGGCGCACGATCCGCCGCGACGTTGAGCGCCTGCGCGAGCTGGGCTACCCGGTGGATGCGGTCACCGGGCCGGCCGGAGGCTATCGCCTGCATGCCGGCACGGCGATGCCGCCGCTGCTGCTCGACGACGACGAGGCCGTCGCGATCGCGGTCGGACTGCGGACTGCCGCGGGCGCCTCGGTGGCGGGCATCGAGGAGACGTCGATCCGCGCGCTCGTCAAGCTCGAGCAGGTGCTGCCGTCACACCTGCGCCGCCGCGTCAACGCGCTCAGCTCGGTCCTCGCGACGCTCCCCGCGAGCGGCCCGATGGTCGACCCGCAGGCGCTGACGACGATCGCGGGCGCCTGCCGCGACCGCGAGCGCCTGCGCTTCGCCTACCGCGGTCGCGACCAGGAGGAGAGCCGGCGCAGCGTCGAGCCGCACAGCCTCGTGAACCTCGGCCGCCGCTGGTATCTCGTCGCATGGGACTGCGATCGCGCGGGCTGGCGGACGTTTCGCGTCGACCGGCTGGAGCGCGCGGCGGCGGCCGGCGGCCGCTTCGACGCCCGCACGCTGCCCGGCAAGGACCCGGCCGCCTTCGTCGCGGCGAGCCTGCGCACCGCTCCGGCGCGCTACGAAGCACGCGTCACGGTCCGCGCGGCGGCCGCGGAGCTCACGCGGCGGCGCTACCTCTGGGGCACGGTCCAGCCGCGCGGGGAGAACGCCTGCGAGTACCGCACGAGCGACGACTCGCTGGACTGGCTGGCGCTGCGGATCGGCATGCTCGGCTTCGACTTCGAGGTCCACGAGCCACCCGAGCTCGTCGCGCGCTTCGAGCAGCTCGCCGAGCGCTTCGAGCGCGCGTCCGGCCGTTAGAAGACCGTGCGGCAGTCGACCAGCCCGAGCAGATCGGCGAGGATCTCCTGCTCGCCGTCGATCCGCCGGCCCTCCCGGATCGCCTTCACCAGCCGCCTGCGGTTGTCCTTGCGCACCGCGACGATGAGGTCGTCGTAGGTCCCGAGCATCTCGTTCACGGCGGAGAGCCACTCGTCCACCTCGGCCTCGTCGTCGGCCGGCGGCCGCAGTGCGCGCAGGCGGTCGAAGCCGTCGCGCGTCTCGGCAACGCTGTCCTCGACGACGCCCACGAACTTCTTGAAGGCGCCCCTGTAGCTGCGCGACCGGATCTCGGCGATCCTGTCGGCGATCTCTGCCTGCGCGTCCTCTGTCTTCAGGCAGATCGCATCGGCGCGCTCGATCCACTCGTCCTTCGTGAGCCGGCTGTCGGCCGCCTTGCCGCCGGCGGAGGACGCGTCGTCCTCCTCGCCGCAGCCGACAACCGCCAGTATCAGACACGCGAGCAGCGGCACGCACCTCCTGAGCATCTCAACCCCCCCTGCTGATCGAACCCATCCCCCGCGCCGGCAAGTATCCCATCGCCGGCCAGCAGCTGCGCGGCAGTGCGGGTCACAGGTACGAGGCGAGCGCCTCGCCCGCCGCCTCGATCTCGGCGACCGTCGAGGCGACGAGGATCGCCTGCAGGTCGAGGATCCGCGCGTCGAAGCGCTCGATCGCGTCCTCGCCGACGATCGCGTGGCACGGCACGCCGGCCTGCCGCGCGCGTGTCGCGATCTCGCCCGCGACGCGGCCCTCGAGCGTGCCGCGATCCAGGCGCCCCTCGCCGACGACCACGGCGCGCGCGGCCCGCAGCCGCGCATCGAAGCCGAGCTCCTGCAGGACGAACGGGGCGCCCGCGAGCAGGCGCGCGTCGTAGTGCGCCCACAGCGCGCCGCCGAGCCCTCCGCCGGCGGCCGTCATCGGGATGCCGCGCGGGTCGCGCGGCAGCTCGTCCGCGTGGGCGGGTGGGCGCTGCGTCCACGCCGCTCGCAGCTCGCAGAGCACCACGAGCGCCGCGCCGCGCAGCCCGCCGCCCTGCTCGATCGCCTCGACCGCACCCGCGCCGCCGTCGAACTCGACGTCCGGTCCGCCGGCGGCGACGAGCACGACCTCGGCCCCCGCGTCGACCGCCGCGGCCACCCGCGTACCGGTCGCGTGCGCCGTCGCCGCGCGCTCGACGATCGCGCTGCCGCCGCCCTCGATCAGCGCAAATCCGTCGGCGGTCTCGCCGCCGAGGACCGGCAGCAGGACCTCGATCGTCCCGCCACCACCGCCCGCGACGGGGCAGAGCTCCGGTGGCGGCGCCACGCCGGCGCGCTCCAGCCCGCGCGCGACCGCCGCGCTGACGACGGGCGCGCGCAGCTCGCCGCCGAAGGCCGCGCAGGCGACGAGCACGGGTGCCGGAAGCGCCATCGCGCCGAAGGACTACAGGAGCGCGTCGTCCGGGGTCGCCGCCGGTGGCGTCGCCGGCGCTGTCGGCGGCGGTCGCGCAACCGATCGCCCGCCCGCGATCGCCGCGCGCTGGCATCCTCTGCGCATGTCGCCCAAGGGTGAGTACACGACGCTCGCGGCCGCCGGGCAGGAGATCCGGCTGTCGAGCCCGAGCAAGGTCTACTTCCCCGAGCACGAAGGCATCGGGCCGTTCACGAAGCTCGACCTCGCCGAGTACTACCTGCGCGTCGCCGACGCGACCGTCAACCACCTGCGCGAGCGCCCGACGACGCTCAAGCGCTGGCGCGACGGCATCACGGGCGACTTCTTCTTTCAGAAGCGCGTGCCGGAGAAGCGGCCGGAGTGGCTGCAGACCGCGACCGTCTCCTTTCCGTCCGGCCGCAGCGCCACCGAGCTCGTGCCCAACGACGCCGCGCACCTGCTGTGGGCGGTCAACCTCTCGAACATCGACTGGAACCCGTGGCCGGTGCGCCGCACCGACCTCGACCATCCCGACGAGCTGCGCATCGACCTCGACCCGACGCCGGGCGTCGAGTGGGACGACGTGCGCCAGGTCGCGCTCGCGGTCGACGAGCTGCTGACCGAGCTGGACCTGCGCGGCTTTCCGAAGACGTCGGGCTCGCGCGGCATCCACGTCAACGTCCGCATCCACCCCGAGTGGACGTTCACCGAGGTCCGCCGCGCGGCGCTCGCGCTCGCGCGCGAGATCGAGCGCCGGATGCCCGGCACCGCGACGAGCAAGTGGTGGAAGGAGGAGCGCCATGGCGTGTTTCTGGATTACAACCAGAACGCGCGCGACCGCACCGTCGCAAGCGCCTACTCCGTGCGCCCGGTGCCCGACGCGCGCGTCTCGACGCCCCTGCGCTGGGACGAGGTCGCCGACGTCGAGCCCGCCGATCTGCGCCTCGACACGGTGCCCGAACGCGTAGCGAAGCTCGGCGATCCCTCCGCCGACATGGACGATCACGCGGGCTACCTCGACAGCCTGCTCGAGCTCGCGCGCCGCGACGAGGAGGGGGGCTTGGGCGACGCGCCGTGGCCACCGAACTTCGCCAAGCAGCCGGGCGAGCCCAAGCGCGTGCAGCCCTCGCGCGCCAAGATGGACGAGTGACCGCGGGCGCGCGGCTCAAGGCGCTGCTCGGCTGGCCGCTGCGGCGCGTGCTGGACCCGCGCGTGCGGATGACGGTCCACGAGATCGACGCGCGCCTGGGCAGCGAGAACCTCGCGCGCCCGACGCTGCACGACCGGCTCGACGACCTCGACCGGATCGGCCGCGACATGCTCGCCGGCCTCGGCTGGCGCGACGTGCCCGCGCCGGGCGGCGGCCTGGAGCAGCTCGACGCGCCGCGCGCCGCCTACCTCAACTGGGCGACCGGGCCCGACGGCTACGCCGCGCAGGCGGGGCTCTGGTTCAACCCGCCCGTGCCGGTGCACCACGAGGCCGGCGCGGTGCAGCCGCTGCTCGTCAACGAGCGCATCGTCGAGCAGCCGTTCGTCTTCGGCGCGCTCGCGGAGCTGACGCAGCCGGCGCGGGTCCTCGACGTCGGCGGCAGCGAGAGCACCCTCGGGCTGTCGCTGGCGACGCTCGGCCACGACGTCACCGTCGTCGACCCGCGCGCGCATCGGCTGGCGCACCCGAATCTCACGCATGCCGCCTGCCGCCTGGACGAGCTGCCCGCGCCCGCGCAGCGCTTCGACGCCGCCGTCGTGCTGTCGGCCGTCGAGCACTTCGGCCTCGAGCACTACGGCCTCGATGCGACCGACGCGCGGCTGGACCTCGCGGCGCTCGCGCGGCTGCGCGAGCTCGTCGCGCCTGGCGGCCTGCTAGTCCTGACGGTCCCGTTCGCGCAGGACGCGAGCGTCGACGACTTCCAGCGCGTCTACGACGAGGCCGGACTGGCCGAGCTGCTGCGCGGCTGGCAGGTGCGCCGTTCGCTGCGCGTCGGGCGCACCGACCGGCTCACGTGGGAGCTCGGCGTGCCGTCGCGGGAGCGCCACGGCGTGGCGCTCGTGACGGCGACGTCGCCGACGGCAGGGTCGTAGGACCCCGCCCCCCGCACGCAGCGAGCCGGGGGCGGGGTCTTGGTCTACGACCTTCTACTACCACCCCGATCAGCGCGCGGAACCAGGGTGCGGGAGGCGCATCTGGTCCGGCGCTGAAGGCATGGTTCACCGGCCGGGCGGCGCGCGCACTAGGGACCCGCCCCAGGATTTGCGCGCTTGGACAAACGTCGCAGCGCTGCTCGCGTTGCTGCTATGGCTATGCGCCGAGCTGGTCGATGCGGCACTCGGCGGGCGCCTTGTCGTCGCGCCAGCGCAGGACCTTCGTGCCGTGGCGGATGCGCCCGTCGGAGACGTGGTCGAATGTCACCTCGACGACGAGCTCGGGTCGCAGCGCGACCCACTCGAGGTCGCGGCCGTGCGTCCAGCGCGATGGGTCGCCGCTGCCGCGCTCGCCGGTTTCGTATGGCGCGAGCTCGGCGACGAGCTCCTTCTTGCGCTTGGCGGCGAAGCCGCTGGAGTGGCCGATCTCGTGCAGGACGCCGTCGTCGTCGTAGAGGCCGAGGATGATCGCGCCGACGGTGTTCTCGGCCTTGCCCGGCCGCCAGCCCATCACGACGGCGTCGATCGTGCGCACGCGCTTGACCTTCACCATCCCCTTGCGCTCGCCGGGCAGGTAGGGCGCGGCGAGCTGCTTGGCGATCACGCCCTCCTCGTCGTGCAGCCACCGGCGCGCGCCGTCGGCGCTGCGCTGCACGGGGGTCAGCTCGAGGCCGGCGATCGACTCGAGCACTGCGCGGCGCTCCTCGTAGGGACGCTCGAGCAGCACGTCGTCGTCGAGCGCGAGCACGTCGAAGGCGACGAAGCGCGCCGGCGTCTCGGCGGCGAGCCGGTCGACGCGCGACTGCGCGGGATGGATTCGCTGGCCCAGCGTGCCGAACGTCGCGGCGACGAGCTCGCCGTCGATGACGTAACGGCCGGCGGGGAAGCTCACCTCGGGGAAGTAGCGCGACAGCTCCTTGCCGTTGCGCGACTGCAGGTAGCTCTCGTCGCCGTCGACGAAGGCGATCGCGCGAAAGCCGTCCCACTTGGGCTCATAGGCCCACTCCTCGCCCTCGGGCAGGCTCTCGCGCGGTCGCGCCAGCTGCGGCAGGACCGGCGGCTTGAGCGGCAGGCTCACGCCCGCAACGCTACCTCAGCGACTCGTGGGCGAGCGCCGCGGGCGCGGGCGCCAGCACGCGCGCCCCGCGCGTCTGCAGCGCGACGACCGCCGCGAGCACGAGCGCGCCGCCGAGCACCTGCAGCGGGCCGAGCGCATCGCCGTACAGCGCAACCGCGAGCGCGACGGTCACGACGGGCTCGAAGGTCGACACGATCGATGCCGTCGAGGCGCCGACGCGCTGCATGCCGAGCATGAACGTCACGATCGGCAGCACCGTCGAGAGCGTCGCGATCGCGGCGATCCACAGCCACCCTGCCGCCGTGAACTGCAGCGCCCCGCCGGCGGCACCCGCCAGGACGAAGGTCAGCGCCGCCCCGGTGGCGATGAGCGCGCCCAGCAGGATCGGGTCGATCCGTCGCACCACGCCCTCGGTGACGAGGATGTAGATCGCGTACATCGCGCCGGAGCCGAGCGCGAGCAGGACGCCGGTCGCCTCCAGGCCGCGCGTGCCGCCGCCGAGCAGCACGAGGGCGGCGCCGGCGCTGGCGAGCGCGAGCGCGAGCGCCTTGCAGGGCGTGACGTGCTCGCGGTGCAGCACGACCGCGCCGCAGAAGACGAGCGCCGGATACGTGTAGAGCAGCAGCGACGTCAGCGACGCGTCGATGTGCTCGAGCGCCGAGAAGAAGAGGCCGGCCTGCGCCGCATAGCCGACGGCGCCGAGCGCCAGGCAGGCGAGGACGGCGCGGCGCGGCGGGGACGGCGGCGCGTCGTTCGCGCGACGGGCGAGCCAGCGTCCGCGCGCGGCGACGATCGCCCAGAAGACGCTTGCCGCGAGCACGAAGCGGGCGGCCAGCAGCGCCGTCACGCCGAGGCCGGCAGCATAGGCCTCCTTGGCGAAGATCGCCATGAGGCCGAAGCCGACCGCCGACAGCAGGCACAGCGCGACGCCGGCGGAGCGGCGCGACTCAGATGTTGCGGCGCGGCTCACGCTCGGGGCGTTCGTCGAAGCCCGGGCGCGACTCGGCGCCGTGGCGATAGGCGAGCACCTCGAAGAGCGCGAACGCCGCGAGGAGTGAGGTGATGATCAGCATGGCTTCATGATCGGCTTTTTGGAGCTCTAGCGGTAGCCTTGGTTGTCTTGACGACCTCAAGGAAAAGCCTATGACAATGCAACAGCTCCAGTACGTTCTCGCATCCTTCGAACACGGCTCGTTCAGCGCCGCCGCCGAGGCGCTGCACCTCGCCCAGCCGTCGCTTTCGGAGCAGGTCAGGCGTCTCGAGGCCGAGCTCGGCGTGGCGCTCTTTCAGCGCGTCGGCCGCGGCCTCGTGCCGACGGAGGCCGGCCGCGCGCTGCGCCCGCACGCCGAGGCCGCACTGGCCGCCGTCGAGGCCGCGCGCATGTCGGTCGGCGCCGTCCGCGAGCTGCGTGCGGGGACCGCGGCGTTCGGCACGTTCGGCACCGCGCGCACATACCTCGGCACCGATCTCGTCGAGGACTTTCGCCGCAGCCACCCCGATGTGCGCGTGCGGATCGTCGGCCAGAACTCGTCGGAGACCGTCGAGGCGATCCGCGACGGCACGCTCGAGGCGGGCCTCGTCGTGCTGCCCGTCGAGGATCGCGGCCTCGAGATCCGGCCGGCGATGCGCGACGAGGTGCTCTACGTCTCCGGCGACCACGGGCGCCTGCGCCATGCGATGACGATGGAGCGCCTGGCCAAGGCTCCGCTGATCCTGTCGGAGGCGAGCTGGGGCAACGAGGACCCGACGCGCCGCCAGCTGCGCGAGCTTGCCCAGCGCGCGGGCGTCGTGATCGAGCCGCAGATCGACGTCGAGGACGTCGAGGTCGCGCTCGAGCTCGCCGCGCGCGGCCTCGGCGACACGATCGCGCCGGCCGGGATGCTGCGCCGCCTGGCGCCGAGCGAGCTCGGCTGGGTGCCGTTCGCCGAGCCGATCTACGAGACGTTCGCCTTCACCTGGCGGCGCGGCGCGCAGCTCTCGCCTGCGACGCAGGCGTTCATGACGTTCGCCGAGCGTCGTCTGGACACGCTCGCCGCGATGCTGCGCAGCGAGCCGCCGCGGCGGCGCGCGCCCGTGCGCGCGACCGTGTCCGCATAGTTCCTCAAGCCGCGCGGCGCGCTGCCGATAGCCGTGATGAAGCGATGTCCAGCGACCTGCCGTCAACCGTCCGTCCCCAGCCGCCGGTCGCTTCCAGCGCACGCCTGAGCGCGGGCGTCCGCAACGGTGACCGGCTGGCCGCGCTGAACGCCGAGGGACTGCTCGACGCCGCGCCGGAGCCGATGTTCGACCGCTTCGCGCGGCTGGCGGCGCGTGTCGCCGGCGCGCCGACCGCGCTCGTCTCGGTCGTCACCGACGACCGCCAGCACTTCGCCGGCCTCTGCGGTCTCGCGCAGCCGTGGGCGGACGCGCGCCAGACGCCGCTGTCGCACTCCTTCTGCCAGCACGTCGTCGCCAACGCGGCGCCGCTCGTCGTCGACGACGCCCGGCGGGACACGGTGCTGTCCTCGAACCTCGCGATCGACGACCTCGACATCGTCGCCTACGCGGGGTTTCCGTTCCTCTCGCCGGGCGGTCACGTGCTCGGCAGCCTGTGCGCGATCGACTCCGTCGCGCGCAGCTGGCAGCCCGCGCAGCTCGAGTCGCTGGCCGACATCGCGCTGCTGATCGGCCACGAGCTCGAGCGCCGCGACCTCGTGCGGCGCCTCGCGATCGGCGCGCGCAGCGACCCCCTCACCGGGATGGCGAACCGCCGCGCCTGGGAGGAGGAGCTGCCAAGCGCGCTGCGCCGCGCCGAGCGCCTCGGCCATCCGCTGTCCGTCGTGCTCATCGACCTCGATCACTTCAGGGCCTACAACGAGCGCCACGGCCATCCCGCCGGTGACAGCGCGCTGCGCGAGGTCGGCGTGCGCTGGCGCGGGCAGATCCGCGACATCGACCTGCTGGCGCGGATCGGCGGCGAGGAGTTCGGCCTGCTGCTGCCCGGCTGCGACGACGAGGCCGCCCTGGAGATCGTCAACCGCCTGCGCGCGGACATCCCCGAGGGGCTGACGGCCTCGGCCGGAATCGTGGCTTGGGCGATCCCGCTGACCGCCGAGCAGTTCGTCGCCGAGGCCGATCGCGCGCTGTATCGCGCCAAGCGCGACGGGCACGACCGCGCGTACCTCGCCAGCTCTGCGCACGACCGATAGCCGCGCCGTCAGCTGCGCCGTGGTGCCGCGGTGTCGCCGCGCAGCCGCCGCAGGATCCGGTCGGCCAGGCCCGGCGACAGCCCGTGCACGATGCCCATGCCCTTGACGAACGGGCGGTAGTGCAGGTGGCGGCTGTCGCGCTCGACGGCCTTGAGGATGCGTTGCGCAAGCGCCTCGGGCGACGCCGCCTCGGGGCCGCCGCGGTACCACGCGGGCAGCCGCGTGTGCTCGTGGTCGTGCAGCGAGGTGCGGATCTCGCCGGGGTAGACGATCGTCACCGAGACGCCGCTGCCGGCGAGCTCGTGACGCAGCGCCTCGGCGAACATCCGCTGCGCCGCCTTCGTCGCGCTGTAGGCAGCGGCGCCGGGAAAGCCGCGCAGCCCCGCGCCGGAGGACATGACGACGATGTGGCCGCTGCCCCGGTCGAGCATGTACGGCAGCGCGGCCTGCACCGTGTGCACGGTGCCCAACCAGTTGACGGCCGTCATGTTCTCGATGTGCTCGAGGCTCTGCTCGGCGACCGGCTGGTAATGCGCGATCCCGGCGTTGGCGACGAGCAGGTCGAGGCCGCCGGTGGCCGCGACGAAGTCCTCCACGGCGGTCGTGATCGACGCCGGCAGCGCGACGTCGCAGGTCAGCGGGTGGTGCGCTCCCGGCAGCTCGGCGGCGAGCGCCTCGAGATGCGGCGTCGAGCGCGCCGCGAGCCCGACCACTGCGCCGCGCCGTGCAAGCGCGTGGGCGACGGCGCGCCCGATCCCGCGCGAAGCGCCGGTCACGAACGCGCGGGTACCAGATCCGATCTGCACGGAAGGCGATCCTACGCAGAAGGTTCGCGGCGGGCGGAGGCCGGCCCGGTAGGATCGCGTGTCGATGGCAACCGAGCACGCCACCGTCGCCGAAGAGGAGTACCTGCAGACGCTCTTCTGGCTGCAGGAGGCCAAGCTGCCGATGACCGGCGCGAACGTCGCCCGCGCGATGCAGCTCTCGGCCCCGACGGTGCACGAGATGATCGGCCGCCTCGAGCGCGACGGCTACATCACCCGCGCCTCCGACAAGGTCATCTCGTTCACGCCCAGCGGCCTGGATCACGCCGAGGGCGTCGTGCGTCGCCACCGGCTCATCGAGCGCTTTCTGACCGACGTGCTCGGGATCCCCTGGGACGAGGTCCACGAGGAGGCCGAGCGCCTCGAGCATGCGATGAGCCCGGTGCTCGAGGAACGCATGCTCGCCGCGATCGGCGACGCGAAGACCTGCCCGCACGGCCACCCGATCGTCGCCGGCGCACGGATCGACGGCGTGCCGCTCGCCGACGTCGCAGAAGGCGCGAAGGTCACGATCCTGCGCTTCGAGAACGAGGCCGAAGACCTGTTGCACTACCTCAAGGAGTCGGGCATCGAGCCCGGGTTGAAGGGGACGCTGACGGCGAACTCGCCCGAGCAGGTCACGGTCACGTGCGAGGACGGGCAGTTGTGCTCCGTCACGTTCTCGGTTGCCGAGACCGTCTCGGTCATCGCCGACCCCTCGCCGCCGTCGCGGATCGCGCTGCCCGAGCAGCTCGTGCTCGCGCGCGAGCGTTACGGGCGCTAGCCGCTCGGGCGCCCGCGTGCCGCGCGCCGCGGTACCCTGAGCGCGCCCAGAACCGCGGGGGAAGGTGCACATGCGCACACGGATGGTCTGCCTGGAGGACGGAATCACATCTTGCGGCTTTCGCAAGATGGCGGCCTATGTCGCCCAGCTTCAGCCGGGCACGGAGTCCTGCTACATCTCCACCGAGCGCTACCGCAGCGTGAAGACCGCCGTGCGCGGGATGGGCGACAAGGCCGTCATCGGCGACGAGCAGGTCGACGAGATGGCGCAGGGTCTCGCCGACTCGGACCTGATCGGCTTCTCCTCGATGACGGGCTACGCCGACCTGACGCGGCGCGTCATCAAGCGCGTGCGTGAGATCAACCCGTCGGTCTACATGATCTGGGGCGGCATCCATCCGATCATCCAGCCCGAGGACGCGATCCTGGCCGACGTCGACGCGATCTGCACCGGCGAGGGCGAGTTCGCCTTCGAGGAGTTCCTCGCCGCCTTCAAGGAAGACCGCGACTACACGAACACGAAGAACTTCTGGTTCAAGCCCGACGGCCACGGCAGCAGCCACGGCAACGGCGACCAGCTCATCAAGAACCACTTCCTGGCGCTCATGTCGCCCAGCGAGATGGAGCAGTTGCCCTTCCCGCAGTACGGCGCCGACAGCGAGAAGATCTACCTGCCCGGCCAGGGCTTCGTGAAGATGGGCGTCGAGGACTACCTGCTCAACGACGGTCTCGGCTACACCACGCTGTGGTCGATCGGCTGCCCCTTTCACTGCTCGTACTGCGGCAACACGAAGTTCATCGCAAACGACAAGAAGTACAAGCGCATCCGTCACCCGAGCGCGCGGTACATGGTCGACCAGGTCAAGGACGCGCGCGAGCGCTTCCCGCACCTCAGCCAGGTCTCCTTCCACGACGACTCGTTCATGGCGATCCCCTACGGCCAGCTCGAGGAGTTCGCCGAGCTGTGGCATGACGAGCTCAAGCTGCCGTTCGCCGTCTACGGCGTGATCCCCAACTACGTGCGCCAGGACAAGTTCGAGCTGCTCTCGTGGGCTGGGATGAACCGCATCCGGATGGGGATCCAGTCGGGCTCGAAGAACATGCTCGACTTCTACAAGCGCCCGACGCCGCCGGAGAAGATCCTCAACGCGGGCAAGGTCATCGCGTCGTTTGCGCCCAAGTACCACATCCCCGCGGCCTACGACATCATCATGGACAACCCGATCGAGACGCGCGACGACGTGAAGTCCACGCTGCAACTGCTGTACATGATGGACAGGCCCTACACGCTGTTCATCTACTCGCTGAAGGTCATCCCGAACACCGGCCTCGCCACGGCGATGAAGGAGCGCGGCATCGACCTCGACGACATCGACGAGTCCTATCTCGCGATCCCGCCGCGTGCCGCCAACCTCATGCTCTACCTCATCGCGATGTGGCGCCCGCCGCGCTGGCTGTGGAACCGACTGATGGGACACGTACGCGCATCCAGCGAGCCGCAGGAGCTCTATCCGCGGCTGGGGCTGATCCTGCGCACGATGTACCTGTCCAAGCGCGTGCTGGCCCACTTGCGCGTCATGGACTTCTCGATCACGCCGGGCAAGGCGGGCTACTACGCCTGGAAGGTCGGTCTCGTGGGCCTGTGGCAGAAGCGGTTCACGCGCCGGCCGGCGCGGCCGGACCGCACGAAGAAGCAGCCCGAGGTGAAGGTCGGCGTGCAGGTGATCTCGCCCGACGGGATGCGCGACGAGTAGGCCCGGGGCGCTCGCTGCCGGCGCAGCCGGGGCCGTGTCTGCGTTGAATGTGCGCGGTGCGTGATCGCCGCCAGTCCTCGTTGTTCGTAGCCGTCGTCAGCGCCGTCACGTCGGCGCTCGTGGTCTGCGCGGTGTTTCTCGCCGCCGGCGCGTTTGACAGCGAGCCTCGCCCGCAGCGCGTCGCCGCCGGCCCCACGTCGCAGCCGCCCGCCGCGTCGCCGCGTGACATCTACCGGCGCACGCGGCTGGCCGTCGTGCTGGTCGAGCACCGGCCTCCGGGCGTGAAGCCGCGGACCGGACCCCCCAGGCGCGACGACGGCATCGCCACCGGCTCGGGGTTCGTCGTCGACGGCCAGGGCCACGTCGTGACCAACCAGCACGTCGTCGCCGGGCGCGGGACGACGACGGTGCAGCTCGATGCGGACGAGGACCCCGTCGATGCCACGATCGTCGGGCGCGATGCGTCGACGGATCTGGCCGTCGTGAGGGTCGCGCGGGCCGAGGTCGCCCGCCTCGAGCCGCTGGCGCTCGCCGCGTCCGCGCGGGTGCGCATCGGCGACGCGGCGATCGCGATCGGCAACCCCTTCGGCCTCGAGCGCTCCCTGACCGTCGGCGTCGTGTCGGCGACCGACCGCAGCATCAACGCCCCCAACCGCAAGGCCAAGATCAGGAATGCCGTTCAGACCGATGCGCCGATCAACCCCGGCAACTCGGGCGGGCCGCTGCTGGACGCGCGGGGGCGCGTCATCGGAGTCATCTCCCAGGCCCGCGGCAACGGGATCGGGTTCGCCGTGCCTGCCGACACGGTCAAGCGCGTCGTCGCGGCGCTGCGGCGGGACGGACGCGTCGTGCGAGCGGCACGCGAGCGGCCATAGCCCAGCCGGCGACGGCTCACGCGGCCGTGCCGCTGCTCGCGCCGCACATCGTCCACGGCGACGTCGTGACGGCGGCGCGCCACTTGACCTGGCATTCGGCGTGAGTCCCGCGTCGTGGTCGCTGGCCGGGGTATACGAACGGGCCCGATCAAGGAGACGCGATGAGCACGATCGAGAAGTCCATCGAGGTCCATGCGCCGCTCAGCTCGGTCTACAACCAGTGGACGCAGTTCGAGGAGTTCCCGCAGTTCATGGAGGGCGTCGACGAGGTGCGCCAGCTCGACGCGACGCATCTGCACTGGGTTGCGAGCTTCGGCGGCTCGCAGCACGAGTGGGACGCCGAGATCACCGAGCAGCTTCCCGACGAGCGCGTGGCGTGGCGCAACACCGACGGCAAGGACAACGCCGGCGTCGTGACCTTCCACAGGCTCGACGACGACACCACGCGCGTGATGGTGCAGATGGACTTCGTGCCCGAGGGCATCAAGGAGAAGATCGGCGACGCGCTCGGCGCTCCGGACCGGCGCGTACAGGCCGACCTCGAGCGTTTCAAGGAGATGATCGAAGCGCGTGGCGTGGAGTCGGGCGCGTGGCGCGGCGAGGTCCCCCGCCACTGAGCGGGCTCCTGTTCGACTGCGCGCAACGGGCATCGCGGCGGGCGGCCGCGCGCTCACGACGCACCGGTTTCGACGGCGCAGTGCCGGGTACGTGCGTGCGCCATGTAGCTGGGACCGGACGATCTCCGCCGCGCGCTCCTGCACGCGCGGGCCTCAGCCTGCCCGACAGGAACACCTGCATCCAAACCGTGAGGAGCAAACTCCATGAGCAAACTCCAGATCGTGCTCGGCGCGCTGGTCGCAACGACCACATTGGTTGTCGTGGGCGCGGCCAACGCCCGCCCGAAGGACTCGGCGAAGGCGTTGAGCGGTGGCGTGACGATCAGCGTGCACACCCACAGCAACCCGGGCCTGCTGTTCCCCACGGAGCGCTTGGCGTATGACTTCGCGCCGGGAGACGAGTTCACGTACTCGTCGCGTAGGTGCGCCGATCCCGCCCCGTTCAACGAGATCGGCCTGGACTTCAGGCCCGACTACCCCGGCATCGACGACGCCACCGGAGTGGCGTCGGTCCGACACCTCGCCGAGGGAACTGTCACCTCGGTGAAGCAGGGCGGCGACAGGGGCACGATCGAGGGCACCATCACGAGCATCGTCTGCGTGACCGAGAACGGCGCACGCGTCGAGTCCGGCGACGCGCTCGTCATGGACTACACGGCGAGGTTCCGGCGCACGTCAGACAACGAGATCCAGCTGACGGGCAGGTGGACGTTCTCGCCCACCGAGAGCACCGGGACGTTCGAGGACATCACGGGCGGCGGGTCGCTGCGGGCGCAGCTCACGTGCCTGGGCCACGAGCGCAACCCGGCCATGCCCTCGTGCGAAGACCTCGGGTACTACACCGACTTTGTCGGGCTGCGCGGCGACACGTCCGCGCCGGCGGGCGAGACGACGCCCGGGCTGATCGGCCACTTCCGCGACCCCACGCCGTAAGGGAACCGGTAGCCGCCACCAGCGCAGGCACGACGCCGAGGTGCCGTTTGACGCAGCACTGCATGGGTAGTCGCCGTGCCGTGGCCGACGAGGTCATACGGCGATGGAGCCGGGCAGCGGAGCGGTGGGCGCGGCACGCCGACGAGATCGATGCGGAGGGCGCCGAGATCACTGCGTGGCTGCTCGGCGCGACCGCGCTGGCGGCGGGAGAGACGCTGCTCGAACTCGGCGCGGGTCCGGGTGGCGTCGGCCTTGCGGCCGCTGACGCGGTGAAGCCCGGACGCGTGATCCTGACGGACATCGCGCCTCCGATGATCGAGATCGCGCGCGAGCGCGTGCAGCGGCTCGGCTTGGAGAACGTGGATCTGGAGGTCGCCGATGCCGCTGCTCTCCCGCAGCCGGACGCAAGCGTCGACGTCGTTGTCAGCCGGTTTGCCTTTCAGGCGATGGACGACCCCGGGCGGGCGTTTGCCGAGTCGCTGCGGGTGCTGCGGCCGGGCGGGCGCCTGGCGTTCGCCGTGTTTCCCGCGCCGGAGCGCAATCCATGGTCGTCGCTGGCGATGCAGGCGCTCGCCGCCGCCGTCGGCGCGCCCGCTCCCGGGTCGCAGAAGCCGGGCATGTTCGCGCTCGCCGACGAGTCGCACCTGCACTCGCTCGTGTCGCGCGCCGGCTTCGTCGACGTATGGCTCGAGCACGTCGCGGGCGAGCGGCACTTTGCGTCCTTTGAGAGCTGGTGGCATCTGCGGCGCGAGCTTGCACCGGGAGCGGCGCAGGCGTGGGCGTCGCTCGACGAGACCGCGCGCGAAGCCGTCGAGAGCGCCCTGCGCGAGCAGGTTCAGGCCTATAGCGCCCACGGCCAGCTTGTCTTCCCCTCCGACGTCCTGGCGGTGGCCGCGCGCCGCCCCGACAGGAGATGATCGGCGCGTACCCGCGTCGCGCCCTCCGCGCCCGGCGAGTACCTTCCTGCTCGTGCTGGTTCATGTCGTGGCCGACTACGGTCCGGCGGGGGACTTGGCCTTCGCCGAGGTGGCTCAGCGTCTGGTCGCCGCGCTTCCGGGCGCGATGATCGTCGCCACCCCCGTCGGGCCCTTCGACACGCTGGCCGCCGGGTTCGTGATTGCGCAGCTCGCGCTCAATGACGGTCCGGCGGAGCGCGTGGTGTTTCACAACGTCGCGCCGCGCCGCGACGAGTCCAACGCGCGCCGCGCCAACGAGGGGGAGCGCTTCACCGTGGCCGAGGCTCCGAGCGGGACGCTCGTCGTCGGTCCGAACTCCGGGCACTCGCTGGCCTTCCTGCATGACCAGGCGCCGCTCTTCTACCTCGACGTGCCGGCCGCCGGATCGCAGTTTCGCTCGCGAGACTTCCTGCCAGCGGCGGTCGGGCGGCTCGTCGCCGGCGACCGCGGCGGCGTCGGCGAGCCGCTCTCGCCCGAGCTCGTGCCACGCGTCCCGCCCGCCGTCGTCGCCTACACCGACGGGTACGGGAACCTGAAGACGACGCTCGACGAGCCACCTGCGGCGAACGGGGAGCGGGTACTCGTGCGGACGGGCGGGGCCTCGGTGACGGCGATCGTCTCCGACGGCAGCTTCTCGGTCGCAGAGGGCGAGCTTGCGCTGGCACCGGGATCGTCGGGGTGGCCGCTGCGCGACGGCGGCGAGCGGCGCTTCCTCGAGCTGTTCCTGCGCGGGGGAAGCGCGGCGGCCCGCCTCGGCCACCCCGCGTCGGGCACGCCGGTCGTCGTCAGCGGAACATCGGGCGAGTAGCGACCAGGATCGGCGACTGGCGTACGCTCGTTCGGTGGCACGCGCGATCGGCATCAACCATGTGGCGCTCGAGGTCGGCGACATCGACGAAGCGCTGACCTGGTACGGGCGCTTCCTCGAGTTCGAGCTGCGCGGCAGGCGCCCGACGATGGCATGGATCGACCTCGGCGATCAGTTTCTCGCGTTGAGCTCCGGCCGTCGCCAGGCACCGGACGCAGGACGCCATTTCGGCCTCGTGGTGAACGACAAGGAGGCGGTGCGCGCGGTGCTCGCCGACGCCGGCGTTGACGTGCCCGCGAGCGGCGGTCTTCGCTTCCGCGACCCCTGGGGCAACGCCGTCGAGATCGTCGACTACCGCGACGTGCAGTTCACGAAGTCGCCGGCGGTTCTCGCGGCAATGCTGCCCGAGGGTCTGGAGAAGAGCGCCGCGGCGCGCGACGAGCTCGAGCGCAAGGGGCTGGCGGGCTGACCGGGCAGCGTCGACGCCAAATGGCGTGGACGGCGCGGCCGCAGGCGTAGCAACCTATTTGCCGCCGCGAGCTTTGCTCGGGACGCCCGGCCGGGCTGTCAGCCAGTCGGCCGAGAGTGCGTGCAGGACGTCGCGTTGGCTTTCCCAGATCATGAAATGCGAGGCGCACGGCACCGTGACGAGTTGCTTGTCGCTGGTGGCGAGGTCGTCGTAGAGCTGGGTCACGGTCGTAGGGGAGATGGTCGTGTCAAGGTCGCCGCGGATGATCAGCGTCGCTGCCGTGACTTGCCCGGCGGTCGTCGCGTTCCACCCCCACTGGGTGGTGGCCGGGAAGCGCATGACGCCGTCGTCAGGACCCCACGATGCGCCCACCGGATCGTTGTCAAGGACGCTTTCCCACAGCGGGTCGCGGACGGCGGGGTCTACTTGGCCCTCGCAGCTGACGCCGGGCCAGTTGACCTGCGCGGCTTTTGTTCGGATTGCTGTCGGAAATCCCGGCAGCGGCAGCGTGGCGGGTGGGCCCGACGGGCTCGTGCGGCTGTAGTTGGGGGCAAAGAGGACGAGTCGGTCGACCTTGTCGGGGTGCAGCGCCGCGTAGAGGCCGGCGCGATGGCCGCCAAGCGACCATCCCACGAGGCTGACGCGCTCGACACCGCGCAGTTCCCTGATGTAGTCGACGGCAGCGTCGATCTCGTCGAGTTCTGACTGGGTGGTGCCCAAACGGAAGGGGTAATTGGGCGCGCACGTGCTCGGCAGCGGGTTGGGAACGAGCAGCGATTGCTGTGCCGGCGGGCCGACGTTGCAGGGATCGTCCATCTGGGGCCGCGGCGAGCGGCCATAACCGGTCAGGTCAACCGCGAACGCATCAAGGCCGCGCCGGGCAAGAAAGGCCATCCAGCTGTAGTCCTGGAAGGGCAAGTCGAAGGCCGGCACCGATGCTGTCGCAGAGCCCGGTATGAACAGCACCGCCCGCGGCTGCTTATGGCGAGCGCGACCCTGAAAGCCTGGCCGCACTCGCTCACGCAGATACAGCTCCACCTCGTCACCGGCATTGGCTGGCACCGTCGAAACGTGCGAAATGAAGTGATCAAAGGCTTTGACCCTGGCCTGGTACGGCAGATCGCGTTTGCCACCGGCCGTGCCTGAGCTGACGGCAGCCTCTGCGTGGGCGGGGCCAACAACCGCCGCTAGGGCACCCAGCCCCATCGCCGCGGCGATCAACAGCAACATAAGCCTTTTCATTGGGCCCTTCCCGTCGTGCTGTTTACGAGCGGCGTACGTCAGAACGGCCCGCGGCGCACCGCAAGCAGCGAGACGCACGCGTTAACGGCATGTCTGGGTCGTCCTTCGCGCCGACCCTAACCTATGAAGACGTCAAGGGACAAGGTCCACTTCCCGCCGGCACCTCGAAGTGGAACAAGCTCGACGGTCGCCTGTGTAGCTACATCGCGCGCAACTGACGCGACGACCCTTGGTCTCACCGTCGTCGTCGACCGCCGCGCTGAGGGTCTACGCTCAACTCGACGAAAACGTCTACGAACGCTTGGGATGTGGGGCCGCGTTTCGTCCGACCAAGCCCCGGACCACGACGAGATCTACCAGTTCGAGGTGGCGACACGAGCTTCCACCTCGAGGTTCACGACGGACGCACACGCGCCGCGCGGCCGGCGCATGCCCCTGGCTGAGTGCCCCCGGGCACCTTGTCGGGCGCCCGCGACCGCCGCCCTCGGCGCCGCGCGGGAGGGCGAAACCCTCATCGGGTCACCACGCTGGGCGAAGGGATCCCGGGACGACCACGGCCTGCAGCGCGGCGTGTAACACAGCCATTTCCTGCGCGCCGAGCTGTCGTTGCCATGCGGTGCTGGTGTCGCCGGCTGCTTGCGTGGCCGCGCGCGTGCATTCCCAGCCGCGAGCGGTCAGCGCCAGGAGCCGGGAGCGTCCGTCGCTGGGGTCGCGTTCGCGCATGACGTAGCCGCTGCACCAGTTGCTCGACGAGCTGGCTGGCGGCTTGCTTGGTTACCCCGATGTGCGCCGCGACGTCTGCGACCGTCGCATCGCCGGCGCTGATGCGCACGAACGTAAAGCCGTGCGCCGGGCGCACGTCGTTGAAGCCACGTTCGGCAACAGATGTTCCTCGCCGCCAGGCTGTCCGCCCGCTCTGGATGCCTAGGCCGACCGTCTACGAGAGGTCGGGGCGCAAGATTCGAACGCCGCACGCGGTGGCGAAGACGCCGGCGCTGGAGAGCACGTCGTCCCAGCTCATCGAGATGCCGCGCAGGTCGGCCGCGCCGCGTATGCCGTCCAGCCGGCAGTCGCGCAGCTCCACAGATTCAAAGCGCGCTCGGCTGAGGTCGGCCCCGCTGAGGTTGCAGGCCTCGATCAGCACGCTGCGCAGCCGCGCCGACTGCCAGTCTGAGTGATGCAGGTCACAGCCCACGATGCGCAGCCGGTCCAGACGCGCGCCGGCGAACGCCGTCAGGTCAGCCTGGCAACCCTCGAGTTCAACGTCGCCGAGATCTGCGTCGGACAGCAGCGCGCCCGTAAGCCGGGCCCCGACGATTCGCACGCGCCGGGCCCTGATGCCACGGAGGTCGGCGTTGGCGAGGTCGCAGTCGCGCATCTCGACGTCGCGCAACTGGGCGCCGCGCAGGTGCGCGCCTGCGAGCACGACGCGCTCGAGCACGCACGTCTCGATCGCGAGACCGGGCGCCTGCATGCCGACGAACGCGGCGTCGGTCAGCGCCGAGTCGTACAGACCGTCGCCATCGAGGGTCTGCGCATCTTCGAGCCGCGCGGGCAGGTCGGCTGGATCGGGCTGCACCCGGACAGTAAAGCGCCCGGCGCGATGAGGAACTGGCGTGCAGCGACGTGCGCACCCGCGGCGCTGCGCCTTCAACCGAGCGGCGCCAAGCGCTGCCATGCCGAGCGCGTCGCCCGCCGCCGTTGTCGTCATCGCGCGGCCTACGCCCGCGCCGCCGACACGTCCTGCGTCCCGGTCACCACAAGCCCCACGTGCCGCCCCTCGACAAGCCACTCACTCAGCGCCGACCGCGCCCCATGTCGCACTTGGACTCGTGCCAGGCGCGCGCGCCCTCGCATCCGCACCGTGAAGTCGCGCGTCGCGCCGTCAGACCAGACCTGCGCGCAACGACATGCCGCCGCGAACGGAACGCGGCGCGGGCGCGCCAGCGCTGTCACGTGCACCTCCCAATCCTCGGCACGCGCCACCACGTGACGTGCCCCGCCGACTTCGAAGGATGCGGGCACCTTCGGAAGCGCCCAGTTGCGCCGGCCGCCGGCAACGCTGGCCTGCGAGTTGACCGCCATGAACGCCACGTGGCTGAGCATCGGGCCGCCGTGCAGCATGACCGGAGCACCGAAGATCTCGTCGTACGGGCCCACGGGCCCGTCGAGATAGGCGATCAGCCCGCCGATCGTGAGCGCCAGCCCGGCGCGGTGCGCGAGCGCTGACGGCAGCGCCGCCCGTGCGGCCGGCGTGGCGGCGTGCGCCCACAGCAACCCGTCGATCGTGCTCTGCCACGGAGCCGCGGGGGTCACAGCGCGCGCCTGCAGGCCGGCAGCGGGCGGAGCGCGAGGAAGGCCTTGACGGCTGGGTGCGTGCAGCCGCTGTATCCGTAGTACAGGGCGAAGTGCCCGGCGCCCGGCTCCACGACGACGCGCCCGTGAAGCGCGGCCGCGACCCTGCGCGCGTTCTCCAGCGGCGTGCGCAGGTCAAGCTCTCCGGAGAGGATCAGCGTGGGCACCGTGGTCGGCAGCGGCGGGGGCGGCGCGAGGACCCGCTCGCGCGCAGGCCACTGACCGCACAGCCGCAGCAGCCCGAGGCTCAGCGCCGCAGGTCGGTCAAACGGATCGAGCACCGCCGCCGGCGTGGCGTCGAGTGCCGCATGTGCCTGCGCCCTGCGCACCGCGGGGCTCGCCGCGGGATCCCACGCCAGCGTCGACTCCTCGCACGTCGTCACGGCTGAGACGACCGGGTTGAAGTCGGCGAGCGAGTCTCTGTTGTCGTTGGCGACGGTGAGCTTCAACCGCACGAGCGGCAGGCTGTTGCCGCCCAGGGCCACGCGCACCACGCCGATGAACCTGCGCATCAGCTCTGGCTCGCGATCACCCGCGCGCAGCAGCCGGACGAGATCGTCCACACCGACCGTCACATAGCGCCCGCGACGCAGGACGTGGCGGATCGGAGCGCGCCGCAGCCGCGCCACGAGGCGCCGCAGGTCGCTCACCGGATGCGCCTCCGCACCGTGGCAGCCGCTCCTGCAGAGGGTGTGCAGCACGCGTCGCACGGCGCCGAGCGTCTCACGCCCGAGCGCGTCCGGGGCATCGGGCGCCACGGGCGAGTCGAGGATCATCCGCTCGACATGTTGTGGATAGCGCCGCGCATACTCCATCGCGACGCGCGTCCCGTAGGAGATCGCGAAGAACGCGATCTGCGGCACCCCGAGCCGGACGCGCAGCGCTTCGATGTCCTCGGCCGAGTCGGCGCTCGTGTAGAACGACCGGCGCGCGCCGAGGTGATGCGCGCACGCCGCCGCCGCCGCGCCCCTCCGGAAGCGGGGGATCCTGCCCTGCAGGCTGGGGCAGCGCAGCAGGCCCGACGCGCCCGTGCCGCGCTGGTCGAGCATCACGAGGTCGCGGTTGGCCATCGGCACGATGAAGTCGTAGGTGCCCGCGTAGCTGACGCCGGACTGCCCGGGGCCGCCCGTCAGCCCGATCACCGGCGGCCGGCGCGGGCGCCGCGACGCGATCTTCGCCGCGCGGATGCGAACCGTGCCGGGCACGGCTCCGGAGCGGTCCAGCGGCACGGTCAGGCTGAAGCAGCGGCCCTCCGGCGCGGCCGGGCACGCTGCCGCCAGCACCGTCGTCGGGACGGACAGCGCCGCAGCTACGGCGACGAGGAGCAAGAGGAGGTGAAGGCGCGGACGCAGCGTGCAACGTGTATCACCTCGACCGCGCGTCTGTATCGTGGCGTTGGCGAATGGCGGCATGGCGGCTCTCCTATACCGGCGCGCTTGGACGCTTGGACGCAGCGTCGATCGTCGAAACGCTCGCCGACGACGTCGTCATCCACGTAGCCGTCCACGACCAGCCGATGCGCGGCAAGGAGACCGCCGCCTTTCTCTTCGGGGTGCTCCAGGACGAGCTCGGCGAGGTGACCGTCACGGACGAGATCGTCGAGGCCGACAAGGCTGTCGTCCTGTTTGAGACGAGCATCGGTGAGAGAGGCGTGCAGGGCCTCAATGTCGTCCGGCTCGACGATTCAGGAATCATTCGCGAACTTACGGTGTTCTTTCGCCCGTTGGAGGCTCTCGCGCTGATCGCCGAAACCGTCGGCGCGCGGATGGCTGCCCGCTTCGGTCCACCGCCGCAGTAGTCGCACACGACAGGCAGCAGGCGGCTGCCCGCGGAGCGAGGCCGGCTGGTGGTGGCGCCTATGCATCGCCATGCGCAGCAGATTCGCCACGATCCGTGTGCGGGCGTGCGGTCGTGGCGTTCCGGGGGCGATATCCGCACCTGCCGCGCCACGACCCAGACGCGCGCGCTCACCCGTCCTTCATCGATGCCGTTCGCCGTCGTGCCTCCGGGGGGCGATGTACGCACCTGCCGCGCCACGACCCGGCGCGCCGTGGGGATCGCGCGGCTCACCGTCCTTCGTGGCACAGCCGGCGCGCGTTCACAGCACGCCGGCGTGCGGCGCGACCGCCGGCCAGCTCAATCGGTCGCAGGCGCGTCGTCGTCTGCGGGATCGTGCGCGATCGCCCTTCCCGTCAGCACGACCGCCTCAAACGCCTGACGCGGCCCTGGGTGCGGCTCACCGGAAGTGGGGAAGCGCTGTATGCGCAGCCCGGCGGCGAAGATGCCGAACGGCCCGCGGTCCGGTGGTTCGGGACCGAGCATCACAACCGGGACGATCACCTCGAAGCTCACCTCCGAGCTCGTTGGCGTGCCGGCCTCGAGGACGACAGTCGCGCGAAGGCTCTCCGGCGTCGCGACACTGGAGATCTCCGAGCCGGAGAAGACGCGCTCGTCGCCGTCGTCCACCGCGTACGACATGCGCTCGACGGACCCGGACGCATCGGTGATCAGCCGAATCCGCAGCTTGGGCTCCTGATCGGACAGGTGGTACAGGACCGGCTCTCCCGACGACTCCATGGCGACCTCCTCATTGACCCCGGCAAGACGGTCCTACAGTCGCACTGTTCGCAGGCCGCCCGCAAGCTCGCGGCTCCGCGCGATGCCGTACCGGCCGCCTCGGCCGTGTACCCGACGGACGAGCGCGTCTCGCTCGCCGCTTGCCGGGCTTGCCGTTGGGCGCTACGCCGGCGCGGCTGCCGGCGCCAGCGAACGGTACGCGTCGGCGAGGCGCCTGATGCCCTCGTCGATGCGGTCGTTCGTCACGCCCGAGTAGGCGAGGCGCAGCGTGTTCTCGCCGCCCTCGAGCAGGAAGTCGCTGCCCTTGACGAACTGCACGCCGCGCTCGTCGGCGGCCGCGAAGAGGGCGCTGACATCGGTGCCCTCGGGCAACTCGACCCACATGAAGTAGCCGCCCTCCGGCAGCTGGTAGCGCGCCTCGGGCAGGTGCTCCTGCAGCGCGGCGTCGAGCGTCGCGACGCGCTCGGCGAGCGCGGCCTTGACGGTGGCGATCGCGCCGTCGATTGCGCCTGACACGCAGAACTCGTAGACGATCGCCTGGGCGACCATGTTCGGCGAGATGTACGTGTTCGTCGCGAGCTTGGCGATCCGCGCGATCAGGTCGCTGGGGCCGACGAGGTAGCCGACGCGGATGCCGGGGCAGACGGTCTTCGAGAACGAGGAGGCGTACACGACGCTGCCGGCGGTGTCCTGCTCGAGCATCGTCGGAATGTCGTCGCCGCTGAAGCGGATGTGGCGGTACGGATCGTCCTCGAAGATCAGGAAGTCGTTGTTGCCGGCGATCGACAGCAGGCTGACGCGCTTGTCCTGCGAGAGCGTGTAGCCGGCGGGGTTCTGGAAGTTCGGGATGACGTGGGCGAGCTTGAGCGTCCCGGTGTCGGCCAGCAGCGCGAGCTCGTGGTCGTCGATGCCGTCGGTCTGCAACGAGATCGGTCGCACGTCGGCGCCGAGCGAGCGCAGGTTCAGCAAGGTGCGGTCGTACGTCGGCTTCTCGACGGCGACGACGTCGCCTGCCGTGACGACCGTCGCGAAGAGGAACGCGTCAGCCTGCATCGAGCCGTTCGTGACGAGCACCTGCGCGTCGTCGACGCCGTGCTGCTCGGCGATCCAGCGGCGCAGCGGCACGTAGCCGATGCTCGTCCCGTAGGCGGTCGCGCCGGCCGGGTCGTTGGTGAACGCCCGGGTCGCGGCGTCGCGCAGCCCGTCGACGTCGACGATGTCCAGCGAGGGCGCGCCGCGCGCGAAGGAGATGGTGTCCGAGGCCATGCCCGGAAGATAGCGAGCGACCCGCAGCGGTCCGAACCCTGCCACCCTTGCGACGGTGCAGCTGCTGGCTTCCGAGCACGTCGCAGCGCTGCTCGTGACGGCCGCGCTGGCGCTGGCGGCGGCGCGCCTGCCGCGCGCCCGATCCGGTGGCTGGGCGCTGACCGCCTCGCGCGCGCTCGCGGTCGCCATCCTCCTTGCCTATCTCACCGATCACGCCGTCGCGGCGGCGCGCGACACCTGGTCGGTGCGGCTCTATCTGCCGCTGCACCTGTCCGACGCGGCGACCGTCGTCGCGGTGCTCGCGCTCTGGACCGCGCGGCGGCCGCTCGTCGAGCTCACGTACTTCTGGGGCCTGACCGGCTCGCTGCAGGCGACGGTCACGCCCGACCTGGGACAGGCCTTTCCCGATGTCCTGTTCTTCACGTACTTCGTGACCCACGGCGGCGTCGTGGTCGCCGCGCTGCTGCTCGTCGCCGGACGCCGGATCGCGCCGGGACGCGGCGCCGTAGCGCGTGCCTTCGCCGCGACGGCCGCCGTCGCGGTGGCGGCGGCCGTCGGCAGCATCGCGACCGGCGGCAACTACATGTTCCTGCGTCGCAAGCCGGACGACTCGCTGCTTGACCTCATGGGACCCTGGCCGTGGTACATCGTCGCGGCGGGGCTGTTCGCGCTGGCGATGTTCGCCCTCCTCGCGACGCCGTTTCGCGGCGGCGGCGATCGTTGACGCGCCTCAGAACGCGGTCGCGAGCGCGAGCGGGAAGACGGCGCCCGCTCCGCACTTGAGCAGTTGGCCGCCGACCATCGCGATCGTCCAGCCGCTCAGGCGCAGGTCGTCGAGCAGCAGGCAGCTCTCCGGCGGAGGCTCGCCGTTGACGCGAAAGGCCCCGCGGACGTTGGCCGCCTGCAGCGCGGCGTTGGACATCTCGCGCTGGCGCGGTCGGTCGGCGGCGCGCTCCAGCAGCGGGACGTAGGGGATTCCGAGCGTCTGCGAGAGCCGGCGGGCGAGATCCTCGACCGCGCCGGGGTGCGTCGTCGACGGCACGGTCGTCATGTAGCTCACCGCAGGATTCCAGGCGCGGACGAGGCGGTCGACGGCATCGAGCAGCTCGTCGGAGAAGCGGCCCTCGCGCAGGCCCGCCTGGATGACCGGCGCCCAGCCGCCGTCGCCCAGTCGCGCGAGCGCGCGGCCCTCCTCGACGACGAGCTGCGGCGGGATCTTGCGCATCCGCCCCTCCGGGTCGGGCGCCATCTTCTTCGTGTCGAGCTTGAGCGGCTGCGAGCGCAGGTGGTCGATCGCCTCGCGCACGAGGCCGGCGTCCAGCGTGCCGTCATAGCGCGGGCCGGTGCAGATCGAGCAGCGACCGCAGTCCTGCGGGTCGGGATCGTCGAGCTCCTCCTGCAGGGCCCGCATGAGGCAGCGCCCGTCGGCGCCGAAGTTCGCCATCGTCGCCTGCTCGCGGCGGCGCAGCTCGGTGATGTGCGCGTAGCGCTCGGCGTCATAACACCAGTCGCTGCCGGGCTCGCGTACCCAGCGGCTGCCGTCGCGCGAGACCGCGCCCTCGACGTCGAGCACCTTCAGCATCGCGTCGATCCGGCCGCGGCCGAGGTTCACCATCGCAGTCAGCTCAGGCGTCGTCGCGCCCTCGGAGCCGACCTCGTCGAGGTGCTCGAGCACGCGGTCGACGAGCTCGCGGCGCGGAAAGGCCTGCTCGATGAAGAAGTCCTGGATGCGGCGGTCCTCGGCGCCGCGCAGCAGCACGACCTCGGCGCGCTCGATCGCGCGGCCGGCGCGGCCGACCTGCTGGTAGTACGCGATGACCGAGCCGGGCGCCTGGTAGTGCACGACGAACCCGAGGTCGGGCTTGTCGTAGCCCATGCCGAGCGCGCTCGTCGCGACGACGGCCTTGAGGTCGTTGGCCAGCAGCCGGTCCTCGACGGCGATCCGCCGCTCCGTGTCGATCTCGCCGGTGTAGGCCTCGGCGGCGACGCCGTGGTTGCTCAGCCACTCGGCGACCTGCTCGGCGTCGCGCTTGGTGAGCGTGTAGACGATCCCCGCGCCCGGCAGCTCGTCGAGGTGCGTCGCCAGCCACGCAAGGCGGTCGGCCTGGCCGGGCAGCTCGACGACCTCGAAGCGCAGGCTCGAGCGCCCGAGCGGGCCGCGGTAGGCGACGAGCGGCGAGCCGCTGTGGCCGGTGCGCAGCTGCTCCTCGACGTCGGCGACGACGCGGTCGTTTGCCGTCGCCGTCGTGCAGAGCACGCCGACGCCGCCCGGCAACCGCTCGAGCATGTCGGCGATGCGCCGGTAGTCGGGGCGAAAGTCGTGGCCCCAGTCAGAGATGCAGTGTGCCTCGTCAACGACGAGCAGCCCGACGCGCTGCGCGAAGACGGGCAGCATCTGCGCGCGGAACTGCGGGTTGTTCAGCCGCTCGGGGCTGATCAGCAGCAAGTCGACGGCGTCGGCGTCGAGCAGCGCGGAGATCTCGTTCCATGCCTCGCGGTTGGTGGAGTTGACCGTGTGCGCGCGGATCCCCAGCCGCTGCGCCGCCGCGATCTGGTTGCGCATGAGGGCCAGCAGCGGCGAGACGATCAGCGTCGGGCCGGCATCGCGCTCCCGCAGCAGCGCGGTCGCGATGAAGTAGACGGCGGACTTGCCCCAGCCGGTGCGTTGCACGCACAGCACCCGCGCGCGGTCCTCGACGAGGTCGGCGATCGCCTCGAGCTGGTGCTCGCGAAAGCGCGCGTCGGGCCCGGCGAGCTCGTGCAGCAGCTCCGTGGCGCGCGTCGCGATGTCGGTCGTCGCGGGCATCTGGACACTCTAGGTCCCAAGCACGCGACATTCGCCCCCCTGGGCACCGCGCCGCGACCGGCGATGGCGAATGGTGCTCGGATATCGAGCACCAGACGCCATGCACCGAGCGACCGGCGTTCAGGCGGGCGACCGCTCCTTGACCTCGGTGAGCCGGAAGCTGTTGCCCGACGGATCGCGAAAGCCCGAATCGATGCCGTAGGGCCGCTCCTCGGGCTCCTCGGAGAACTCGACGCCGCGCGCCTTGAGCTCCTCGTAGCTGGCCTGGCAGTCATCCGTCGTGAGAAAGACGGTTCCGGCGAGGCCCTTGGCCATGAGGCTGCGCACCTGCTCGGCGGTCTCGTCGGTGAGCACGGGCTCACCCGGGATCGCCATCAGGACGATCGCGACGTCCTCCTGCCCGGGCGGGCCGACGGTGAGCCAGCGAAAGTCGCCCATCTCGGGCAACGTCACGTCGGCGCGCAGCTCCATCCCGAGCTTGTCGGTGTAGAACGCGAGCGCCTCGTCCTGATCGTGCACCCAGAGCTGGGCTGTGGAAATCCTGATCATCGGGTCCTCCAAATCGGGTTGGGAGTTGATGAGCAGGACGCTACGTCGGCTCGGCGCCGCTGTCTTCTCGAAACGTGCTGCGTTGCGGGCGACCGTAGGCGCGCATCACGCAGGCAGGGACGACGGCGTGCGCGGCGGCGGGGGGAAACCGCGCCCGGTAGCCGGTCGGCGAGATCCCATACGTGCGCGTGAAGCTCGTCGTGAACGAGCCGACGCTCTGCAGCCCGACGGAGAAGCAGATGTCGGCGACCGAGCGATCGGTCATCCGCAGCAGCGCGGCCGCTCGCTCGAGGCGCCGGGTCAGGAGGTACGCGTGCGGGGGCTCGCCGAACGCGCGCCGGAACTCGCGGCTGAAGTGCGCCCGCGAGAGGCCCGCCGCGCGCGCGAGATCGTCGACGCCGAGCGGTTCGGTGTAGCGGGCGTCAGCAAGGTCGCGGGCGCGCAGCAGGTGCCGGGCCGGCGGGACGTAGGTCGTTGGCGTCGCGGGCACCCGCGCAGCATCGCAAACGACGTCCGCGGGCGGCCGGCAACCGCAGGCCGCGGCGCGAGTTGTCACCCATCCGCGACACGCGCGCGGCGGTACCCCGGAGCGTTCGCTGCACACGTGCGACACGGGCCCCGGACTGGCGCGTCGGGGGTCGCCGACGCCACCACAATGGATGTGCTCATGCCAGACGCCGCGACACCCGTCACCCCGCTCGAGCGCCTCCTGGCGATCGACACGATCTACGCCGAGCGCGTCGCGATGGAGCTCCCGCGCGGGCGCGAGGTGCTCGCCCGGTTCCCGCAGGCCAACGTCGTCGAGGTCCCGTCGCACTGGCAGATCCCCGGCCTGCACGGCAACGCAGGCAACGTCGCCGACTGGAACGCGATCAAGCGCACGCAGCTCGTTCTCGGCACGCTGAAGGCGCCGCGCCTGCGGCCCAACGGCCGTTCGAGCGACTTCATCGCACCGTCGCAGTCCAACGGCTGCGCGATGAGCTGTGCGTACTGCTACGTCCCGCGGCGCAAGGGCTTCGCCAACCCGATCACGGTGTTCGCGAACATCGAGCAGATCCTGCGCGCGACCGAGCGCCACGTTGCACGCCAGGGACGCAAGCCGACTGCGAACCAGTGCGATCCCGTCGACTGGGTCTACGACATCGGCGAGAACTCCGACTGCTCGGTCGACGCGTGGGTGTCCGACAACGTGCGCGACCTCGTCGACCTGTTCGCGCGGACCGACGGCGCGAAGGCGTCCTTTGCGACGAAGGCGGTCAACCGCGACCTGCTCGAGCTCGACCCGCGGGGCGCCACCCGCGTGCGCTTCTCGCTCATGCCGCGCGATCTGTCGCGGCTGGTCGACGTGCGCACGCATCCGGTCAAGCACCGCATCGCCGCGATCGACGACTTCGTCGAGGCCGGCTACGAGGTGCACGTCAACCTCTCGCCGGTCATCGTCGGCGACGGCTGGCTCGACGCCTGGGACGGGCTGCTCACCGAGCTCGACGCCGGCGCGAGCAGCCGCGCGAAGGCGCAGATGGCCGCCGAGATCATCTTTCTGACGCACAACGACCGGCTGCACGAGGTCAACCTCGGCTGGCACCCGCGCGCCGAGGAGCTGCTCTGGACGCCCACGACGCAGGAGCCGAAGCGATCGCAGACCGGCGGCTGGAACGTGCGCTACCGGCGTGGGTGGAAGGGGGCGCGAGTGCGGGAGCTGCTCGACCTGATCGAGCGCCGCACGCCCTGGCTGCGCGTGCGCTACGCGTTCTGACGCTGCTGCCCGGCGTCGCGCTCGCGGGTCGCGCGAGCTAGTGGCCCGTCTCATAACAGTCCACCTGAAACCCCGGGCGCCGATCACCGCCTGGCGGCGTCCTCGGACACTCGATGTGGCAGAGCCACACCTTCGGTCCTGCGTCCTTGCCAGCCGGCGCCGGCATCCCGGGTTTTCAGGCGGCCCGTCACGAGACGGACCACTCGTTCGTCAGCCGCGCAGGATCTCGACGGCGATCTGCGCGACCTGCGTCGGCGTCCGCCCGACCCGCACGCCGACGGCCTCCAAGGCGTCGATCTTCGCCTGGCCGCCGCCGCTGGAGCCCGACACGATCGCACCCGCGTGGCCCATCGTCTTGCCCGGCGGCGCGGTCAGCCCGGCGATGTAGGCGACGACCGGCTTGCTCACCTGTTCGGCGATGTACTGCGCCGCCTCCTCCTCGGCCGATCCGCCGATCTCGCCGCTCATGACGATCAGCTCGGTCTCGGGATCGGCCTGAAACAGGGCGATGATGTCGACGAACGACGAGCCGGGGACGGGGTCGCCGCCGATGCCGACGATCGTCGAGTTGCCAAAGCCGCTCTGCGCCAGCTCGTTGCCGATCTGGTAAGTCAGCGTTCCCGAGCGCGAGACGACGCCGACGTTGCCGGGCTTGAAGAACGCGGCCGGGATGATCCCGACGTTGGCCTTGCCCGGCGACAGCACGCCGGGGCAGTTGGGGCCCACGAGCCGTACGCCGGGGTTGCGCTTGAGGACGTTGAAGACGATCAGCTCGTCGTGCGCCGGGATGCCCTCGGTGATCGCGACGATCGTCGCGACGCCGGCGTCCTCGGCCTCGAGAATCGAGTCGGCGGCAAAGCGCGGCGGCACGAAGATCATCGCCGTGTTGGCGTCGGTCGCCGCGACCGCCTGGCGGAAGGTGTTGAAGACCGGCACGCCCTCGACGTCCTGGCCGCCCTTGCCCGGCGTGATCCCGGCGACGACGTTCGTGCCGTAGCGGCGGTTGTTCATCGCGTGGTAGCTGCCCTCGCGGCCGGTCAGGCCGGCGACCGCCAGGCGGGTGTCCTCGCCGACGAGGATGCTCATGCGGCGACGACTCCCTCCCGCGCCAGCGCCACGACACGAGCCGCGGCGCCATCCATCGTCGCCTCGGGATAGACGTGCGGCAGGTCGGCGTCCGCGAGCAGCTTGCGCGCCTCGACGTCGTTGGTCCCGTCCAGCCGGACGACGAACGGCACGGTCGGCTTGAGGATCTCGTAGGCCTCGATGATGCCCCGGGCGACCTCGTCGCAGCGCGTGATCCCGCCGAAGACGTTGAAGAGGACCGCCTTCACGTTCGGATTGCCGAGGATCACCTCGACCGAGGCCGCGATCGCCTCCGCCTTCGCGCCGCCGCCCGCGTCGAGAAAGTTCGCGGGCGCGCCGCCTGCATGCGCGACGACGTCGAGCGTCGACATCACGAGGCCGGCACCGTTGCCGAAGATCCCGATGTCGCCGTCGAGCTTGACGTACGTCAGCCCGCGCTTCTTGGCCATCGCCTCCTGCGGATCGGCGGCGCTCGAGTCGTCGAGCGTCGCGTTGTCGGGGTGGCGGAACATCGCGTTGTCGTCGAGCGTGACCTTCGCGTCGAGCGCGGCCACCTCACGCTCGGGCGTGATGACGAGCGGGTTGATCTCCACGAGCGTCGCGTCCTCGCCGACGAAGACCTCGTAGAGCGTCGCGAGCATGTCGCCGACCGGCACGACGACGTCGGCGTCGACGCCCGCCTCGTAGGCCAGCCGCCGCGCGTGGAAGGGGTGAAAGCCGACGAGCGGATCGACGTGCAGCATCGCCAGCGCCTCGGGGTGCTCGGCCGCGACCTGCTCGATCTCCATGCCGCCCTGCGTGGAGAGCATCACGAGCGGCGCCTTCGCCGAGCGGTCGAAGACGACCGCAGCGTAGTACTCCGAAACGATCTCGCTGGCCAGCTGCAACCACAGCTCGTGCACGATGTGGCCGCGGATGTCCATCCCGAGGATGTTCGTCGCGTGCTCGCGAACCTCGTCGAGCGTGTTGGCGATCTTGATGCCGCCGGCCTTGCCGCGGCCGCCGATCTTGACCTGCGCCTTGATGACGAGCGGAAAGCCGATGTCCTCGGCCGCCGCGACCGCGGCGTCGACGGTGGTCGCCTCGCGGCCCGGAAGCTGCGCGACGTCGTAGCGCGCGAGAACCTGCTTGCCCTTGTACTCGAGAAGGTCCACTGGCGAGGCCACGATAGTTCACGTGGCTCGCGGCGCACGGCCGCTCGGTGGGCAAGCTCCTATCATGGCGGCCCTCATGGCGCTTCCCAAGCAGATCTCGCTCGTCACCTTCGATGTCTACGGCACGCTCATCGACTGGGAGCAGGGAATCGTCGACGCGTTTGAGAAGGAGGCCGACCGCGACGGCTTCACGATCGATCGCGACGAGCTGATCACGAACTTCCACGAAATCGAGCGCCAGATCGAGGCCGGCTCATACGAGCTGTACGCCGAGGTCCTGCGCCGCACGGCCGTCGAGATCTCCAAGCGCCTGGACTGGCCGCTGGAGCCCTCGCGCTCGGGATTTCTGCCCGACAGCGTGCAGCGCTGGCCGGCGTTCAAGGAGACCAACCCCCAGGTCTCCAAGGTTGCCAAGAAGTACAAGACCGGCCTGATCTCGAACATCGACGACAAGCTGCTCGGCCAGACCCGGCGCCACATCCCGCACGACTTCGACCTCGTCGTGACCGCACAGCAGGTGCGCTCCTACAAGCCCGACCTGGCGCACTTCACCGAATGCGCGCGGCGGATCGGGACGAAGAAGGGCTGGGTCCACGTCTCCTCGAGCTACTACCACGACGTCGAGCCCTGCGTGAAGAACAAGATCCCCGTCATCTGGGTCAACCGCAGCAAGGAGACGCTCGAGCCGGGTCAGAAGAAGCCGACGGCCGAGGTGAAGAACCTCGCCGAGGCGGTCAAGCTGCTCGGCATCTAGGAGCTTGGGTCGTGCGGGTCGTCGGCCTGCATCCCGACGTGCTCGTCGCGACGAGCCGCGTCTGGCAGACCACCTGCACGATCGTGCGCAACGGCGACGAGTGCTTCGTGATCGACTCGCCCGTGTTTCCCGACGAGCTCGAGGTGCTGCCGGCGGTGCTCGAGCATGCCGGCTTCGCGCTCACCGGGCTGCTCGCCACGCACGCCGACTGGGATCACCTGCTCGGGCGGCTCGCCTTCCCGGGCGCGGCGCTGGGCGTGGCGGAGACGACCGCCGCGCGCCTGACCGCCGAGCCGGGCGCGGCCGCGCGCGAGCTGCGCGCCTTCGACGACGAGCACTACCTCGACCGCGAGGCGCCGCTGTCGCTGGGCCAGGTCCAGGCGCTGCCGGTGCCGGGCCACTGCGAGATCGGCGAGGAGGAGCTCGAGCTGCATCCCGCCGACGGGCATACCGCCGACGGCATGGCCGTCTGGATCGGCTGGGCGCGCGTGGTCGTCTGCGGCGACTACATCTCGCCGGTCGAGGTCCCGCTGCTCGCCGACGGCGGCTCGCGCGACGCCTACATCGCGACGCTGCGCCGCCTCGAGCCGCTCGTCGACGGGGCCGCCTACGTCGTCCCGGGCCACGGCGAGGTGCTCGACGCCACCCGCGCCGCCGCGATCCTGCGCGAGGACCTCAACTACCTCGCCAAGCTGCCCGAGGCGGAGCTTCCGATCGCGCGCCGCGGCGAGGCGCAGCGCGCGATCCACGCCGCCAACGTGCAGCGGGTGCGCAGCCGCGTATGATCCAGCACGCCGCCCTGGAGGTTCGCGAGCAGGACGTCGCGGCGTGCGTGCGCTTCTGGGCGCTGCTCGGCTTCGCGCGCGTGCAGGCGCCGCCCGCGCTGGCGCAGCGCTCGACGTGGGTGCAGGCGGGCGCGACGCAGATCCACCTGCTCTACGCCGAGCAGCCGACGGTGCCGCCCGAGGGCCACGTCGCGGTCGTCGTGGCGGATTTCGACGCGACGTTTGGCGCGCTGCGTGACGCCGGCTTCGAGCCGCAGCCGCGGACGCAGTACTGGGGCTCGCCGCGCGCGTTCGTGCGCTCGCCGAGCGGCCATCGCGTGGAGTTCATGGCGTTCGCGCCGGGCGCGGGGAGTTCGTAGCCGCGATCGGCGCCCAGCGAGGCGGTGGGAGCGCTGGTCGTGTGGTGGGTCCTGGACGTGACCGCGGCTGCCGACATGGGCGCCACCGCCAGGTGCGTGTCGGTTCTGACGCGCCAAGTGCCGATACCGCTCCTACCGCGTCACGACCATTGGCCCGCTATCGGCAGCGCCTGCTCGGGGCGCCGGCGCAACCCCGGAAGCCGGAGTGCGGCTCGTCGTTTCAGCGGCGGTGAGCGAGCGTGCCGGAACCGTGGAACCGCAACTCGGCGCGCGCCCTCGACGTCTCGATCTCGAGAGCCTGTTTGACCATCGAACGGGACCATGTGGCGAGCTCAGCGGCACACGATCCATCTCGATCCACGCTGCTACTTGTCGCAGCGTTGCAGCGCTCCCGGCCGCCACGGCGCGGTGCTTCTGCTTGTCGTCCGAAGGGGCGGTCGGGACGAGAGTGCCGGAACCGTCGACAAGCGGAACTCTCGTGCGTCGCGTTGCGCGGAATGCCACGTCGGCAGATTGAGGAGCGGCTATCGATGCTGGGCCGTGGCGCCTGGCAACACTCCTCGCGTCGCGTCGCCGCCGACGGTCGAATCGCGCCGCACCCCTTACGCGGAGGCGCGGAGAACCGGCTGCTGCGCGATCTGTGTCTGGCGGCGATGCCGGATTACGAGTAGTGCCGCCGCCACGCTGGCCAGTGCGAGCAGCACGAGCGAGGTGCGTTGTGACGCCGACTCGACGGCGTCTGCGAATTGGTAGCCGACGAGCGTGAAGGCAATCGCCCAGGCGCCGCTGCCGGCGAGACTCCAGGGCGCCAGCTCGCGGTAGCGCATGCCGGATGCGCCGGCCATGAATGGGGCGAGTGCTCGGATGTAGCCCATGAACCGTCCGACGAGCACTGTTCTGCCGCCGTGGCGCGCGACGGTGCGCTCGAGCGATGCAAGTCGCTGGTCAGAGATCCGAAGTCGCCGGGCGGCCGGCGCGATCACGGAGGGGCCGAAGCGACGGCCAAGATGAAAGCTCGTGGCGTCGCCGATCGCAGCCCCGATCCACGCGACGAGTGCGATCAGCGGCAGCGAGACGTCGCCGTTGCTCGCGGCGACGCCGCCGACGACGACGACGGTCTCTCCGGGAACCACGAGGCCGACGAACGCTCCGGTCTCCAGGAACGCCATGCCGGCGACCGCGGCGTAAGCCCAGCCGCCCATGTCGCCTACGACGCCAGCCAGCGCTCGTGCGAGCGCGGTCGGATCGAGCCGGCCGGTCGCGACGCCTACAACGAGTGTGGCGATGACCGCGCCGCCGGCGATTCGTTTGAGGACGGTGCGCATCGAGAGCGTCTCAGCGGAGCGGGGGTGAGGTCGTAGAGCCTTGGAGCGCTTGGGATATGACGTCGCGAGTGACATTCGTGCCTCCTCCGGTTCATACCCTCGGGGGGTATCTAGGGCGACGGTCGCATACCCCTCGCGCGTATGTCAAGACGTTGTGCGTGACATCGGTCACGCGGGCGGGCGCGGTTGCGGGCGCAACGGGCGCTGGGAGGATCACCGCATGGATGTGGACAAGCTGAAGACCATCGCCCCTGTTCTCCTCATTGGGAAAGGACGATCTGCGTCATGTCGGGCGGCTCACCGATGAGGTCGACGTCGCCGAGGGCGAGGAGCTCTTGCGCGAGGGCCAGTTCGCCTATGAGTTCATGGTTATCGAGGACGGCCGCGCGGAGGTGCAGCGAGCGTCGGGTGAGCCCGTGGCTGAACTGGGCCAGGCGACTTCTTCGGTGAGATCGCAGCGCTTGAGGCCGGTCGGCGGAACGCCACAGTCATCGCTCGGTCACCGATGACGCTGTCGTCATGACCGCCTACGCGCTGCGCGAGCTCGCGGGCTCGATCCCGCAGCTCGATCAGACGCTGCGCGCTGCCGCCGACGAGCGGCACGCGATCAATCAGTGCGCGTAGCCACGTAGCGCTCCGGGGCTCGCGCGAATTCGCCCGCGCAGGTCAGGGTGCAGAAGAAGTAGGCGGTCCCGTCGTACATGAGCCGTCCGGCGGCGCGGTCGGGGTCGACGGCCATCCGGCAGACCGGGTCGCACGGCAGCCGTTCACCGGCGGCGTCTGACCGGATTGCCGCCAGCAGCTCAACCGGATCGCGGACATTGCGCAGGGTGCGGCGGCCGCGCGGCTCGTAGATGACCCCTTCGGGCGCCGGAGCGAGCGCGGCGGTGACGGCCGTGAGCAGCACCTCACTGCCCTTCGCTTCGGCTGACACCCGCGCCGCGAGGTTCACCGCGGCGCCGAAGTAGTCGCCAAAGCGCTGTACGGCAGGGCCGAAGTGCAGGCCGACTCGCACTTCAGGTGCGCCGTGGCCGAGCATCAGCTCGTTGGTCATCCGCAGCCCGAGGTGCACCGCCTCGGCGGGATCCGGGATCGCGAGCATGACCGCGTCGCCGATCGTCTTGACGCGCACGCCGCCGGTGGCCGGCAGCTTCTCGCTGATGGCGTCGCAGAACGCCGAGACGAGGTCTGCCGCCTGTTCGTCGCCGTGCGCCTCCGTGAGGGCGGTGAATCCCGCGATGTCGGCGAACACGAAGGTGGCGCTGACGGTGTCGCTCACGTCGTCATTCTGACGGGCCACGGCGCCGGGACAGGTCGGCTGCAGATAGGTCGATATTGCGCTTGCGCGCGCTTGTGGCAGCTATTACGTTGCGTCGCATGAGCGTGGAGACCGACCGATCCGGGCGGTTCCCGGATAACGCTGCAGGACTCGCGCCGGCAGTTGCGCCCGAGCTTGTCGAGCTGGCTGACGGCGACTCCTATGACCTGACGATCGCGCCGGTGTCCAAGCGGATCGGCGATACGACAGTGCGCATGCTCGCGTACAACGGCTCCATTCCCGGGCCGACGCTGAAGGTCGCCGAGGGCTCCGGCGTGACGATCAACGCCACGAACCATGGCGACCTCGAGGCTACCGTTCACTGGCACGGGCTGCGGCTTGACAACCGCTATGACGGGACGCACGCGGTGCAGCGCCCGATGGGCATCGGTGAGAGCTTCGAGTATCACCTCGAGTTCCCGGACCCGGGGGCGTACTGGTACCACCCGCACGTCAGGCAGGACTACGCGCAGGAGATGGGCCTGTACGGCAGCATCCTCGTGGTCCCGCGCGATCCGGACTACTGGCCGCCGGCGCACCGCGAGATGCCGCTCACGCTGGACGACATCCTCATCGGGGATGGCCGCGTAGCGCCGTTTGAGCGCGCGCACACGACGTACTCGGCTATGGGCCGCTTCGGCAACCAGCTCCTGGTCGCCGGCGAGACCGAGATCGCGCTGGCTGCGAGGCGCGGCGAGGTGATCCGCTTCTATCTGACCAACACCGCCAACACGCGCGTGTTCAACGTGGTCTTCCGCGGCGCGCGGATGAAGCTGGTCGGTGGTGACAGCGGACGCTGCGAGCACGAGCAGCACATCGAGTCTGCGATCGTCGCGCCGTCTGAGCGGCTCGTCGTCGACGTGCTGTTCGACACCGAGGGCGACACGTTGCTGCAGCACGTCACGCCGGAGCGCGTCTACGACCTGGGACGAATCGCCGTCGCCGGAGAGCATGACGATCCGGTGCCGGCCGAGGCGTTCGAGCGCCTGCGCACGAACCCTGAGATGGTCGCCGAGCGCGAGCGCATCGCAGCGCATATCGAGCGCGAGCCCGACAAGGTCGTCGCGCTCGTCGCCGAGATGGACTTCGAGCAGCCCGAGGGCGCCATCGTCTACTTCTGCCCAATGCATCCCGAGGTCGTCAGCGCCGAGCCCGGCAAGTGCCCGAAGTGCGCGATGAAGCTCATGCCGCGGGCCGCGGAAGTCGTCTACTTCTGCCCGATGCATCCCGAGGTCGTCAGCGCCGAGCCCGGCAAGTGCCCGAAATGCGCGATGAAGCTCATGCCGCGAACAGAGCTCGACAGCGACGGCGACGGCGACGGCGACGCCGACGCCGCGGCGCCCGCAGCCCACGAGCATGGCGACGGTGAGGACCACGCCCACGCCGCGGGGGCGATCGAGTGGGAAGACGACATGGTCGAGGTCAACCGCGGGACGAACCCGACGAACACGCGCTGGAAGCTCATCGACCGCCAGACGGGCGCGGCAGGCTCGGACGTCGACTGGAAGTTCCAGGTCGGAGACCAGGTCAAGATCCGCCTCGTCAACGAGATGGAGTCCGACCACCCGATGCACCACCCGTTCCACATCCACGGCGCGGGACGATTCCTGGTGCTTACGCGCGACGGCGTCGTGGAGCCCAACCTCGTGTGGACGGACACGGTGCTGGTCCTGCCGGGCGACGAGCTCGACCTCCTGCTCGACGTCACCCACCCCGGCACCTGGATGGCGCACTGCCACATCGCCGAGCACCACGAGAGCGGGATGATCTTCAGCTTCGAGGTGGCCCCGGCCGGCGGCGTCTGACGCCGGCCCTCAAGCGCCGCCGAGGCGCCCGAGCACGCGATGCATCGCGGTCGTGCCGAACTCGAGCGCGTCGACGGGGATCCGCTCGTTCGGGGCATGGACCAGCTCCATGAACCGCAGCTCGGCCGGCAGCTGCATGGGGAGAAATCCGTAGGTCTGGATGCCCAGCCGGGCGAAGAACCGGCCATCGGAAACGGCCGGAAACAGCAGCGGCACCGGGCGGGCCTCCGCATCGAGCTCCTTGAGCACCGCGGCGAGCGTGGGGAACAGCGACATGTCCGGAGCCGCCGGCCCGGGCGGGTCGCTGTAGAGGACATCGAACTCGAGGTCCATCCCGGCGCGCGCGCGCAACTCGTCGAGCACGTCGTCGGGCCCGAAGCCGGGCAGCAGCCGGCAGTCGATGTCGACCGAGGCCTCGCCGGGGATCACGTTCGCCGACTGCCCGGCGCGGACGATCGTCGCGCTCGCGGTGTTGTGCAGCACCGGGTCGAAGATGGCGCCCCGGTCGCCGAGCCGGTCGAGGAGCAGGTCCGTGATGCGCGGTCGCAGGAGCCCTCGCAGCGGCACGGCCGCCGGAGCGGGAACCTCGGAGGCGATCGCCTCGATCATGGACCGGGCCACCGGCGTGACATGGACCGGGAGCCGGCGGTTCAGGGCGCTAAGCAGCCGGCCCAGCTGCGCCATGGCCGCGTCGCGAACCGGCAGGGAGCCGTGTCCGGCCCGGCCGCGCACCGTCGCGCGGACCACGCAGAGCTGCTTCTCGGCGACCATCATCGGATAGAACCGGCGCCCGACGATGTCGAGCGAGAAGCCACCGAACTCGCCGATCGCGTACCTCACGCCCTCCAACAGCTCGGGGTGCTCTTCGACGACGAACCGCGCGCCGAGCTCGCCGCGCGCCTCCTCGTCGCTGAGCAGGCAGAGCACGACATCCCCGGCCGGCTGCTCGCCGGCCGCCACCGCGCGCAGGAACGCCGCGAGCATCATCGCGACGCCGCCCTTCATGTCGAGCGCGCCCCGGCCCCACACGTAGCCATCCGCGATGTCTCCGCTGAACGGCGGATGGGACCAATCGCCCTCGGCGGGCACCACGTCGAGGTGCCCCTGCATCAGGAAGCCGGGCGCCGAGCCCGTGCCCGGCAGCCTCGCCACCAGGCTCGGTCGCTCCGGATCGCGCGCGACGATCTTCGGCTCGACACCTGCGGCACTGAGCAGCGACGCGACCCATTCCACGCACGCCCGCTCGGCGCCCGGAGGGTTCGTGGTGTCAAAGCGGATCAGTCGCTGCAGCAGCTCCGCCGGCCGCTCGTGGAGTGCATCGCCCGCGATCACGTCAGACCTGATGTACCCGCTGCGAACCGCCATCTCAATGCACGACCACAACCGGATCAGCGAGGTGCGCGTGAGCAGCACGAGCCACTACGAGGTCGTCGTCATCGGCGGCGGCCAAGCCGGTCTCGCGATCGGGCACTACCTCACGCAACAGGGCCGCCACTTCACCATCCTCGAGGCCGCCGACGCTCCCGCCGCCGCATGGCGCGCACGCTGGGACTCGCTGCGGCTCTTCACGCCGGCGCGCTACGACAGCCTCCCCGGCAAGCCGTTTCCGGGCGACCCCGGCCGCCATCCGACGCGCGACGAGGTCGTTGCGTATCTCACCGACTACGCCCGAGAGCTCCCCGTCGAGCTGAGCAGCCGCGTCCGCGCGCTGCGGCGCGACGGTGACCGCTACGCCCTCCACGTGGACGGCCGCAATATCACCGCCGATCAGGTGGTCATCGCCACCGGACCGTTTCAGACGCCGCGCACGCCGCCATTCGCATCGCAGCTCGATCCACGCGTCGTCCAGGTGCAGAGCACCGACTACCGCAACCCGTCGCTGATCCCCGCCGGCCGCGTGGTCGTCGTCGGTGGCGGCAACACCGGCTACCAGATCGCCGAGGAGCTCAGCGCGACGCACGAGGTTCATCTGTCGGTCGGCACGCGCCAGAAGCCGCTGCCGCAGCGCCTGCTGGGCCGCGACATCTTTGCCTGGCTTGATGCGGTTGGCGCGCTTTCGAAGACGGCCGACTCGCGCTGGGGCGCAGGATGAAGACGAGCGACACGCCGTGGGCTCCAGCCCGCGCCGCGCCCGGCGCAAGGGCATCGTCCTGCGCCCTCGCGCAACCGCAGCGAGCGGCGCCACCGTCGCGTTCGCCGACAGCGGCGAAGTCGACGTCGCGGCCGTCATCGGGGCCACCGGGTTCGCGCTTGACCACTCCTGGATCGACGTGCCCGTGTTCGCGCCGGACGGCGCGGTCGTGCATGCCCGCGGTGTGACTGCGTCGCCGAGCCTGTACTTCCTTGGCCTGTCGTGGATGCACTCCCGCGGGTCCGCGCTGCTCGGATGGGTCAAGGAGGACGCCGCCTACATCGCCGAGCAGATCCGAACTCGCGCGGGGTGATCAACCACTGGCGCGGCGGGCTGGTGGTTGGCTGGCGCAGTGCGTGTGCGGGACGTCACATTACGGTTGATACCCCTAGGGGGTATATGCTACGGTCGCAGCCGATCGACATGGACCTTCCGCCAGCATCACCCGCATACCCCGCCGGTCGCTCATCTCGGAGGCCAGCGTGATGCCCCGCATCGAGCCGCTGGAGATGCACGCGGCCACCGGCAGGGCAAAGGAGCTCCTCGAGGAGCTTGCCGACCGCGGCGCACAGCCCGGAACGATGGTCCGCGCTATGGCGAACGCGCCGACGCTGCTGCGCGGGTACCTGGAGCTCAACCGCGCGATGAAGCGCACGCACCTGGACCGGCGCATCAGCGAGCGGATCGCGCTCGCGATGCAGGAATGGATCGGCTGCGAGTACTGCCTCGCCGCTCATGCGGACGCCGCACGCGAGCTCGGGCTCAGCGACGCCGATATCGAGCTGGCCCGCCAGGGCACGGCAACCGACCCGCGGATCGCCGCGCTCGTCGCGTTCGGCCAGCAGGTGATCGCCGCCCCGAGTGAGATCGACGACGCCCAAGTCGACGAGCTGCGCGCTCTGGGATACAGCGACGAACAGCTTGCCGAGGTCGTCGGCCTTGCCTCCTTGCAGCTGCTGACCGGCGCTTTCAACCTGCTCGCCGGGCTCGAGCCCGGCGCCAGCATCTCGTCCCCGACAGCGAGGAGTGCGGCATGAGCACGCTCCACCTCGTTTGGGCTACGGCGTTCGGTGCCGGCTGCGGGCGATGTGCCCGCGCCGCCTGAGAGCTCGAGCGCAGGCGGCGGTCGGATCGCTTCCGGCCAGACACACGTTCATCCAATCTTCGAGTCGCCGGTCGGCTCAGAAAGGCAACAGTCATGCAGACCGCTCACCCGCGGCGCTGGTCGGCGCTCGCCGTCATCGCCCTTGCGCAGTTCATCGTCATCATGGACACGTCGATCATCGGCGTGGCCCTCCCGGAGATCCAGACCGATCTCGGCTTCACCCCCGACAGCCTCTCCTGGGTCTTCAACGCATACGTCATCGCCTTCGGAGGCCTGCTGCTGCTCGGTGGCCGGCTCTCGGACCTGCTCGGCGCCAAGCGGGTGTTCTCGATTGGCTGGGCGATCCTGGCCGGGGCATCGCTGGCCGCAGGCCTGGCCGACTCGACCGGCATCGAGATCGCGGCTCGCGCCGCGCAGGGGGCCGGTGCCGCACTCATCGCACCGTCGGCGCTGACGCTGCTGATGATGCTCTTCGGGTCCAACCCGAAGGAGCTGATGAAGGCCTTCGCCGTCTACGGGGCAGCGGCGCCCGCCGGCGGCACCGCCGGCGTCTTTCTCGGCGGCGTGATCACCGAGTGGATCAGCTGGCCGTGGGTCTTCTACATCAACATCCCGATCGCCCTGCTCGTCCTGGCGCTCATCCCGGCGCTGATGCCGGGCGCGCCTGTGCGACGCGGCTCGATCGACATCCTCGGCGCGCTCACCTCGACCGGCGGACTGGCGCTGACGGTGTTCGCGGTCGTACGGGCACCGCAGGAGGGCTGGACCTCCGCGGCGACGCTGGCGAGCATCGTCGGCGGGGCGGTCCTGCTGGCGCTGTTCGTCGCCCTCCAGGCGACGCGCCGCGCGCCGCTGATGCGGCTGGGCATCCTGCGCGCGCCGAATCTCGCCGCGGCCAACGCGGCGCAGCTGCTGCTCGGCGCCGCGTGGATCCCGATGTGGTTCTTCTTGAACCTGTACCTGCAGCAGGTGCTCGGCTACGGCGCCTTCGAGGGCGGCGCCGCGCTGCTACCGATGACCGTCGCGATCATGATCCTGATGGTGGTGGTGGCGCCTCGCGTCATCAACCGCTTCGGCTTCAAGGCGCCGATCGTCGGCGGCATGCTGCTCTTGGCGGCCGGCATGGCGGCGCTCTCGCTCGTCCGTGCCGACGGGAGCTTCGTGGTCGACGTGCTGCCGGCGTCGCTGATCGCCGCGACCGGCATGGCGCTCGCGTTCATCCCGTCGCTGGGAACCGCGATCTCGTCCGCTAAGCCCGAGGAGGGCGGCCTCGCGGCGGGGATCGTCAACACCAGTTACCAGGTCGGCTCGGCGCTCGGGCTCGCTGCGATGACGGTCCTGGCCACCAGCCAGGGCGCCGACGCCCTCGCCGACCCGGCTGCGCTGACCAGCGGCTACTCGGCGGCGTTCCTCGGCGCGGCGGGCATCGCCGTGACCGGGGCGCTCCTGGCGGTCACTGCGCTGCGGACACCGAAGACGCCCGCGGGCGATCCGCCGCAGGCGCACGTCGACGACCGCGAGCTCGTCGCCATCTAGACGTCATCCGTGCGGGCGGCGGCACGGCGCCGCCGCCCGCCGGCACCGGCGACCCCGCCGGCTCTCGCGCACGTTTAGACATCAGCGGTTGACCACGAACGGCCGCGCGCGCTATTCGACAGCCTCGAGCGCGCCGCTACACGCTCCGCGTCGAGGGACGACCTTAGCCGGAGGCTCTCGACGGTTCCTCGTTGCCGATTGCCGGCGGCTTGTGGTTCTCGCGCGGAGCGCAAGCCTCGGATCGATGGCGCGCGATGGCTCGCGGCCGTTTTACGGCAGCGAGCGCAGTCCGGCGCTGGCGGGGATCATGGGTGCGCGGCGGGCGTGGACGGTGTCGATGATCTCGGCGTTGTCGATGCCTTGCAGGTACACCGACGTGATGCCGAGGTGCGCGTGGCCCAGCTGGGCGCTGAATGACGTTGAGGGGCACGCCCTCGCGGGCCATCTCGACGGCGTGCGCGTGGCGCAACTGATGCGGCGCGAAGCGCCGTCGCACACCGGCGACGGTCGCGGTGCGCCGAAGCTGTTCGCGGACGGCGGCGGGTGCGAGGTGCCGGCCACACGTCTTGCCGTCGATCACGCAGAACAGGGCGCCGACGGGCAGTTCGAGACGGTAGGTCAGCCATGGCCTGAGTTGGTCCCAGCCCCACTGGTCCATGCCGACCTCGCGGCGCTTGTCGTTTTTGCCGTGCCGCACGAGGATCGCGCCGCGCGTGTCGTCAAGGTCGCTTTCTTTGAGCGCCAGCGCTTCGCTGATCCGCAGCCCGGCGCGCCACAACACGACGATCAACCCGCGGACGCGATGACCGTGCGGCGTCTGGCCGGCGCTGCGCATGACGAGCACGATCTCTTCGATCGTCGGCGGATCGGCGGGATAGCGCACGCCCTTGTTGCGCGGCGGACGGCAGCGGTGATGGCCCGGCAGCGTGGCCGGTGAGCGCCGGCGCCCGGCCGCGTCCAGCAGCACCACAGGCTCCATGACCACCACCACCATGCCATGCACCCGACGACGACCCTGCCCCTGCAAGCAGACTGCCGGTTTGCTGACCAAGCGGCGGCGCGGGCACGGTGCTGGTCGTCGCGCTGAGCGGCAACGCGCGGCTTCGCGGGCGCAGCTCTCGCGAGGGGTAGCCTCCGAGCCTATGACTACCTGGGAGTACACGACCACCGTGATCACCCACGGCTTTATGGGCCGCCAGAGTGACGAGCTTGACCGCGGCAAGTTCCAAGAGGAGCTCTCGCGGCTTGGGGCCGATGGTTGGGAGCTCGCCACCGTCTTTCTCGGCATGAACCTCCATCGCGAGAAAGACGGTCACGTGATCGTCTTCAAGCGGCGCGTCGACTAGCGTCCATCGGCCGTGAGACGTGGGTTCTCGCCTGGGGTGCGGCCTGCAACGGACCTGTTCGACCTGCACAGATCCAGGAGATGCTGATCGGCCTACAGCGCCGGTTCGCTTGCTTCATCGGGCGCCACGGGAGGCGATGGCTTGAGTCACAGCGTCGCTTCTCGCGCAAGGCGGCGCTCTGCTTGGCCGATCCCGTGGCGGAGAGGTGCTCCTCGAGCGCTTGGGCAACGCTCGCGTTGGTCGCAGCGCGGCTCGTATGCCCGTGAGCTGAGCCTGAGTTCGCGATGCGTCACGGCGCTGCGCCTGCGGCTCGCCACGAGAGTCGCTTCGTCCACGCCGTCGCGCTAGCGTCCGCGTCAACGTGAGTGCTGGTCGCGACAGCCACGCTCGTCTATCGAGCGCCGGCGGCGGGAGGGCGCGCGCGATCATCGGCGCGTACCCGGAAGAGCAGCTGCGGGTGCTGCTCGAGCACGTGCGTAAGCCTTAGGGCAGCCGCACGCATGGGCTGTTCCATCCTTCTTCTCCATGCTCGTTGACGGTACGGCCCGCGGGTACTCCCAGGCCGCCGGCGCGGACACATTCGTCATTCAGTCGCCGGTGCCTGTCCTCGAACTCGGGCATGGAGTTGGATGACCAGTGGTTGCATTCCCACAAGACCTCTCCACGCCCGCTACTCGGGTCTACTAGGTGAGGGCCTACGTGGAACGAACCGCCGTAGGACTCGCACAGCGCCTTGGCCTCTGGGTAAGGGTTCTGCGTCGTGAGCGTGCCACCCTTCGCCGCGTAGGAGACGCACTCTCCCTGGTTCGCGAAGCGACGCCCAGTCGAGGTGACGAGGTCCTGCCATCCGCCCTTCTGGCACGCCTTCGCGTTCGGGGAGTTGCCTGGCTTCGCGGCCTGCGCGACGCCAGGCAAGACAACAAGCATCGCAACGATCAACGCTACCCCGCTGAACACCGCCGCCGTAGGTGGTCGTAGCGCAGCAGAACCGAGCATCTCGCCTCCCTTTCCGACGCGGTTGCACCGCGCTAGGTCCGTTAGAGCGAACCCTCGCAACGAACCGAAATGAAGTCAACCCTCCGGTCCTGCCCGCGTTGCTGCTGCTTCCGCTGGGAGGAGCGCTCGCGGAAGAGCGCTGTCACTGTCATCGTCGCGGCTGTCGGGCGATGACGTCCGATGGATCGGGTTGGTTCTCGGGCTGGCGGCGGGCTGACCCTCAGAGCGCTTGTCGACCGGTTGGTCTGGCTCGCAAAGGTTCTGTCGCCCGTCGCCGCCCGAGGACCTTCGGCGTGACTTGATAGGAGCGTGGCACCGCCCCAAGTGAGAGCTGTCCGCCGACGGTCCGCTTCGTCGCCAATCCAACGAAGGGACGGTTGTAGATGATCGTGATCGGGACGGACACGCACAAGCGCACGCACGCGCTGGGTGCCGTCGACGCGGGCACCGGCCGCGTGCGTGGCGGACGCGAAATCACCGCCGACGAGGCCGGTCATCTGGCCGCGGTGCGGTGGGCGCGCGAGCTCGACGACGAGCGGGTGTGGGCGATCGAGGACTGCCGGCATGTCTCACGCCGTCTTGAGCAGGCGCTGATCGCCGCCGGCGAACGCGTCGTCAGGGTGGCGCCGCATCGGATGGGCGCCTCCAGGCGCGGCGAACGCACGCCGGGAAAGTCTGATGAGATCGACGCGCTCGCGATCGCGAGGGCGGTCGTCAAGGATGGTGTTGACGCCTTCCCGGCCGCCTATCTGGACGAGCGGGCGATGCAGATCCGCCTGTTGTCTGACCATCGCAGCGACTTGGTCGCTGATCGCACCCGCATGCAAAATCGTGTTCGCTGGCATCTGCTGGCGCTGTGCCCCGACCTTGAGGCGTCGCTGAAGCCACGCTCGCTGGACCGCTCCGGGCAGCTCGATCGCATCGACCGACGATGCGAGGCATGACCCGCTGCGCGCGGGTGCGGATCGCGCGCGAGGAAGTCGCGCACATTCGGCGCCTCACTCGCCAGATCAACGCGCTGCAGCTCGAACTACGCCAGCTGGTCAAGACGCACCGCCCGCAGCTGCTCGCCGAGACGGGCTGCGGCCCGCTGACCGCATCGATCCTGATCGGCCGTACCGCCGGCGCCGAACGATTCCGCAACGACGCAAGCTTCGCTCGCCACGCCGGCGTCGCACCGATCAAGTGCTCCTCAGGCGAACGCGATCGCCACCGGTTGCACCGCGGCGGCGATCGCCAGCTCAACCACGCCCTGCACATCATCGCGATCACCCGCGCGCGCTACGACCCCGCGACGAAGGCCTACCTCGCACGCAAACAAGCCGAAGGCAAGACCAAACGCGAAGCCATCCGCTGCCTCAACGCCACCTCGCACGCCGCTTCCACCACATCCTGTTCAGCGCCGCCGAGCCGCGACACGAAGACCGCTACATCGTCACCACCGCACCCGCACCCATGCCCTGCTTGACATAGGAGAAACCTTCGCGCGCGAACCGCAAGCGTCGACGTCCGCGCAGGGGCGGCGGGCTCGGCTGCCGCTCCAGGGCGAACGGAGCAGCTCGCGTCAAAACCTTCGAATCGAGCCGCCTGCGCGATAGCGCGCGAGCGCGGTTTGCCAGCTTTCGCCCGACCACACCATTGCCAACGAGCCGTCGCTGCGGTCGACGAAGATTGGCCCGCCGCCGCCCAACGCATCACGAACGTCGCCGGTGGTCAGATGCTTTTCGCTATCCCAGAAGAAGACCCAGCCTTCCGATACTTCTTGCGTCTTGTCAGAGATGAGGACGAGGTCGTGCAGTCCCGACTCGGCGGCGATGCGCTCGACCTCCCGCGTCGCCAGCGCTTGGGCCTTCACGGCGTCAATCGGCACCTCTCAAGTCTCGCAGGCCACCGTCGCTCCGAGGCGCACGAGCGATAGCCCGCGCCCGGGGCAACAGCGCTGCTTCTCGCGCGATGCGCAAGCGTCGCCGTCCGCGCGGCCCGGCGGCGCGTCGGGCTGCCGCTCGCAGGCAAAAGAAGACGCACTGGCCAGCGCAGATCCCGTGCTGGTGCGTCTACCGAGACGCTTCGGGCGTGCCGGCGGTCGCCGCCTCAGGCCGCGATTTCGGCGACTGAAGGGTGCCCGCCTTCGTCCCGCAATCGACGTGCGATAGTGCGGAAACAATCGGCCGCCGAGGCTCCTGGTGGCGGTCTCGGGAGTGTGAGACGGTGATCGCGCGGGCGAGATTGTCGGAACTGGTTCGCGTTTCCTACGGGAGCAGTCGTCCACGCCTTGAGATTGCGCTTCCTCTCCGGCGGTCGCACCCGTGTCAGGCCGTGGGTCCGCCCGCGGGGTCGAGTGGCGCGGGCTCACGGCACCATCCAACTCAGCAGCGCGGTCGACTGTAGGTAGACGATCACGCACATAACCACCATGAGGCTGATGCTCCACTTGAGCAGCGAGCGCATGAGCTCACCCTCGCGGCCCGCGATGCCGGCTGCGGCCGCAGCGATCGCGAGGTGCTGCGGCGACAGCATCTTGGCAAGGACTCCGCCTGTGCTGTTTCCTGCAGCGACAAGTGTGGGCGAGAGTCCGGCGTCGCGCGCCGCCGCTACCTGGACGTCGCCTAACAACGAGTTCGACGCTGTGACCGAGCCCGTGATCGCGACGCCGATCCAGCCGATCAACGGAGAGATCAGCGCGAAAATGCCGCCGGCACCCGCGGCCCACAGCCCGATCGTGACCGCCTCACCGGAGAGGTTCATCACGTACGCGAGCGCCAGCACCGTGGTGACCGTGACGATCGCCCCTCGTAAGCGGATGATTGTCGCCTTGTAGGCGCTCAGCGCCACATGCGGCCTGATGCGCAGGACGAGCATCGTGACGAGCCCGGACAGCAGGAGCTGCGTCCCCGGCGTGGCGAGCCAGTTGAACGCGAATGTGACCGCGGGCGACTCGGCGCCGCCTGCAGTCATCATCTCGAGGCCGGGCCAACGAAACGACTCGGTTCGATCGACGAGGAAGCCTTTGACCGGCTCGACCTGCGCGAGCGTGAGGATCACGATCAGGATCAGGTACGGCGCGAGCGCCCCGATCGTCTCCCGAGGCAACGCATGGCCGCGCGCGTCGGGTCGCCGCAACCGCAGGTAGCCGGCGATAGCGCCGAGCGAAACCAGCGACGCAACGACGTCGGTTAGCTCCACGGACACGTAGTTCGACGTGGCGAACTGCGCGACGGCGAACGCCCCCCCGGCCAAGAGGGCGACAGGCCATGTCTCGCGCAGGCCGCGGCGGCCGTCGACGATGTAGACGATCACGAGAGGCACGAGCAGGGCGAGGAACGGAAGCTGGCGCCCGACCATCGCGCCGAGGTCGCGCTCGCTGATCCCGGTCACGCCCGAGAGCGTGATGATCGGCGTGCCGATGCCCCCGAACGCGGCGGGCGCGGTATTGCCGATCAGAGCCACGCCGGCCGCCTTCAGCGGCTCGAAGCCGAGCGCGAGCATCATCCCCACCGATATGGCGACGGGTGCGCCGAAGCCTGCGAGCGCTTCCAGCAGCGCGCCGAACGAGAACCCGACGATTACCGCCTGGACGCGTGGGTCGTCGGAGGCCGCGCCGACGCCGCGGCGGAGGGTCTGGAAGTGGCCGGTGGCGACCGTCATCGTGTAGATCCACACCGCGTTCACCACGATCCACACGATCGGAAAGAGCCCGAACGCCGCGCCTGCGGCGGCGCTGCCGAGCGCCTGCCCGGCCGGCATCCCGTACACGGCGATTGCGACTGTCATTGCGATGGCCAGCGCGATCAGGCTGGCGCGGTAGGCCTGCAGCCGCAGCCCGGCCAGCAGCACGAGCAGCGTCACGAGCGGCAGAACCGCGAAGAGCGCGCTCAGCCCGAGCGACCCGGCGACTGGGTCGTGCACCTGCTGGTACATGTTCTGACGCTATGCGTCGGCCGAGGTCCCGACGGGCGCGTTCGTCGCAGGTGCCCGGTTTCGCGGGTCGAGCGCTGCCGCGCTGAGCTCTTTGCGCGAATGGATTCCGAGCTTCGTGAACACACCGCCCAGGTGCCATTCGACCGTGCGCGGGCTGATGAAGAGCTGTGCGCCGATCTCGACGTTCGTGCTGCCCTCGGCGGCGAGCCTGGCGATCTGCAACTCCTGCGCGGTGAGGTTGTCGCGCGTGTCGGGGGTGCGCTTGCGAACGGTCTCGCCCGTGGCCATCAGCTCGCGGCGGGCGCGTTCGGCGAACCCGTTCATGCCTATGTCTACATACCTGCTGTGCGCGATTCGCAGCTGATCGCGCGCGTCGCCCCGCCGGCGTTCGCGTCGCAACCACTCCCCGTACACCAGGTGTGCACGCGCGAGTGCGGTACGCACCCGTGTGCGGGTCAGCCGTGTGATCGCCTCGCGGTACAGGCTCTCGGCAGGGTCACCGTCGTTGAGCAACGCACGGGAGCGCGCCTCGACCCCCAGCGCCCAGTCCGTCCCGGCGGCACTGCTGATCTCGTGGAGCCGTCGCAGCGTGCCTGCCGCGCGTTCCGGGTGGCCGCTCCGTGCGGCTGCCTCGATGAACTCCGGGAGCACCCACGTCGTCACACCCAGCTCGTTCGGGTGGTTCACGGCCTGTTCCGCGGCGGCCAGCGCCTCCGCGTAGCGGCCGAGGCCGTTAAAGAGAACGGCGCTGGCCCACTCGGTGGAGACGAGCCAGAGCCCCTCGCCGCGATCCACCACGTCGTGCCGCGCGGCGTCGATCAGCGCGGTGGCCTCCGCCTCCTCACCGCGCAAGGCCGCCAGGATCGCGCCCTGAGGCGCTTGGCGGCTGCCGGTCGCCTGCGCGACGGCGTCGGTCTCCACGACCAGGGCCTCGGCCGCCGCGTAGTCGCCGAGATAGAGCTGCAGGCTGAAGCGCTCGGCCAGCGCGATCGGCAGGATCGACAGCTCGCCGGCCTCGCGCGCGAGACGTGCCTGGCGCCCGCTGAGCTCGTCCCAACTCACCTCGTCGCCGAGCGCGCGCGCGGCGCGGCAAGCGAGCCAGAGCCAGCGCAGCGCGTCCTCGTCGGTCATCGGTTCGTCTCGAAACGCGCGGAGTGCGTGCTTGAGGGTCTGCGCACCGGCGGCGTAGCCATCGATCGTGACGACAGCGATCCCCTCGAGCAGGAGGTCGAAGGCGCGCTGTGTGCGCCGCGACGACTCGCCCCACTCTGCGGCGAGCACGGCCTCGGCGATCTCGCGCACGCCGCTGCCACGGGTGAGTTGGTCGGCGAACAGCGCTGCCGCAAGTGCGTCCAGGTACGTCTCGCGCGCGAGCGCCCCGTCCAGGGGTTCCAGTCGCTTGGCGGCCTCGAGCAGCAGCTGGGGTGCGTCACCGCCGCGGGTGACCGCAAACGTGACCTGGGCCCGAAGCAGCTCCGCCCGGGCCTGATCGAGCTCATCGAGCGGTCCGGCCTCAGCAAGAGCGAGGAGCCGCAGTGCTGCATCCGGCGCGCCGGCGCGCTGCTTGCTCTGTGCCGCGGCGAGCGCACGGCGGGCGCGGCGCGCGGGCTCGGGTGTCAACTCCGCCGCGCGCTCGAGAAATGCCGCCGCCGCGGCCAGGCCGCCGCGGCCCTGTGCGCGGCCGGCCGAGCGGTCGAGCTCGGCGGCGACGTCCTCGTCGAATGCCGGGGTCGCGTGCGCGCGATGCCAGGCGCGCCGGTCGGGATCTACGTCGGGGTTCGTCGCCTCGGCCAGCGCGCGGTGCGCGCGCTCGCGGTCCGCCGACGATGCCGCGCGGTAGACCGCAGATCGGACGAGCGGATGTCGGAACCGCACCTGTCCGCCGAACTCGACCAGCTCCGCCGCAGCGACCCGCGCCGCCGGCTCGACCCCGAGCACGGCCGCAGCGCGCCATACCGGCACTGGGTCGCCGACCGGCTCTGCGGAAGCGACAAGCAGCAGCGTCCTCGTGGAGGGCGGGAGTGGCGCGAGTCGGCGGCGGAAGCTCTCCTCGATGCGGCCGGCGAGGGACGACGCGTAGGGAATGCCGAAGCCGCCGGCCATCTCGCCCGGCGTCAGCCCTCGCGGCAGCTCGAGCAACGCCAGTGGGTTGCCGCGCGTCTCGGCAACGACGCGGTCTCGGACGCCGTCGTCGAGCGGACCGGTCAGAACCGTTTCGAGCAGGGCACACGCGTCGCGCTCCCCGAGGCCGCGGACGACCAGCTCGTCGAGCCGACCGAAGTCGTCCTTTCCGGCACGGTCGCGCATCGCGACCACCATGGCGACGGATTCAGCGCCGAGGCGGCGGGCCACGAACGCGAGCGTCTGCGACGAGGCCTCGTCAAGCCACTGGGCGTCGTCGACGATCAACAGCAGTGGTTTCTCCGCTGCCACATCGGAGAGCAGGCCGAGGACGGCCAAGCCGACGAGAAACGGGCTCGGCGCATCGCCTCCGTGGCGTCCGAACGCGGTGCTGAGCGCGTCGCGTTGCGGACCGGGCAAACTGTCGATCTGATCAGCGAACGGCGCGCAGAGCTGATGAAGCGCGGCATGGGGGAGCTCCATCTCGGACTCGACGCCGGCCGCCCGCGCGACCCGCAAACCAGACGCACTTCCCACGATGTGCTCAAGCAGCGCTGTCTTGCCGATTCCCGCCTCGCCGCGAAGAATGAGCACCCGACTCCGCCCCGTTCGCACGCTCGCGAGCAGGTCATCGAGGACCTCGCACTCTTGTCGCCGTCCGCGCAGCCTGGGCTGCATCCGGTCTCCAAGCGTCGGGCCCGGATGCTCTTCGCTCAGCGGCCCGGCGTCAAGCGCGTCTCGCCGCCAAGGATCAGACGCAGGCTCACAGGGGTGCGACCCGCCGACGAGACGGACAGTCTTGGGCGCACGCAACCCGCGTCACGCCCGTGTGGCGACCGTCTTTCCGAAGGAGACGACATGACCACGGAAGCCCAGTCCCAGGACCATGACCGCGACCGCGAAGCGAACGACCGGTCGTCTCCCTTTCGCCGGTTCGTGGTGGCCGCGCTGGTCTGCACCGGATCGCTCGTCACCTGGGCCGTTCTCTGAGAACCCAGGGAGCAGACCCAGGGGTCACTACGGGGGCGACGTGGGGACGAGACGAGCAGGGTCCGTGGCGTCACCAAACCCCAAACCAAGGAGGACCACATGGCTGCCACGGTCCAAACCCCAGCGGACAACACCGCCATCCGCCAGTTCAGGATCGAGACCCCCGCGGCGGACCTCGAGGACCTGCGCGCCCGTATCGCTGCGACGCGCTGGCCCGAGAAAGAGACCGTCGACGACTTCTCGCAGGGCGTGCCGCTGGCGACGATGCAGGCACTCGCGCGCTATTGGCTGACGGAGTACGACTGGCGCAAGTGCGAGGCGCGGCTGAACGCAGTCCCACAGTTCATCACCGAGATCGATGGGCTGGACATCCACTTCGTTCACGTGCGTTCCAAGCACGAGGATGCGCTGCCGGTGATCGTCACGCACGGATGGCCCGGTTCGTTCGTCGAGCAGATGAAGCTCGTCGATCGGCTTACCGATCCGACGGCGCATGGCGGCAGCGCGTCGGACGCCTTCCACGTGGTGATCCCAAACATGCCGGGTTACGGGTTCTCGGGCAAGCCGTCCACGACCGGGTGGGGCCCGATCCGCATCGCGGGTGCGTGGTTCGAGCTGATGAAGCGCCTCGGCTACGCGCAGTTCGTGGCGGCGGGCGGCGACTGGGGCGGGGTCGTCGTCGAGGTGATGGCCGGCGGCCGGGACGATCCGGACGCCGTTGAGCCGGCTCCCCCGGAGCTGCTCGGGATCCACACCAACTTTCCGGGGGTGGTTCCGCCCGAGATCGACAGGGCGATCCAGACCGGCAGGCCGCTGCCGTCCGATCTCTCAGACGACGAACGACGCACGACAGAGCAGCTGGCCTTCCTCTATCAGCACGTGGCGTACGGGGCCGAGATGGGGTCGCGGCCACAGACGCTGTACGGACTGTCCGACTCACCGATCGACCTGGCGGCGTACATGCTCGACCACGACGCGATGAGCCTGGAGCTGATCTCTCGCGTCTTCGTCGATGGCGCCCAGGAAGGCCTGACCCGCGACGACGTCCTCGACAACATCACGCTGTTCTGGCTGACGAACACGGGGATCTCCGCCGCCCGGCTGTACTGGGAGTGGCTGCACCAGGACAAGGGCAGCTACGTCGCCGTCCGGAACGTCACCGTTCCGGTCGCCGTGAGCGTCTTCCCCGACGAGGTCTACCAGGCGCCGCGCAGCTGGGCGCAGCAGGCATACCCCAACCTCATCCACTTCAACGAGGTCGACAAGGGTGGGCACTTCGCCGCCTGGGAGCAGCCGGAGCTGTACGCATCCGAACTGCGCGCGGGGCTCCGTTCGCTTCGCTAGGTGACGCGTCAACTCGCGTGCACTTGCCCTCACTCGACGGGCGAACCGGGTGGCTCAACTCGAGCCGCTCGGCCCCGCCGAGCTGGGCGGTCATGTCATCGTCGTGAGCTTCTGGACGCTGACGTGCATCAACTGGCTGCGCCAGGAGCCATACCCAAACGGTTACACCTGCCACTTCCCGCGGCCAGACTGGAAACTGCCAGACCGCGAAACCGTCGCCCAACCGGACGCTCGGACTGCTGTCCGTCGCTGAGCGACAGTGCCCGCGGCTGCCCTTTGCGCGCTTGGACGCACGACGCCGAGTCATCGGGTGTTTGACACACGAAGGACCTAGGAGGACACCGTGAAGATCACGATTATCGGCACCGGCAACATGGGCCGCGGCATTGCAACCAGGGCACTCGCCGGCGGCCATTCGGTCACGCTGCTGGGCACGGAGACTGCCAAGGCGCGGGCGCTCGCCGGCGAGCTGTCAGGCGACGTGCGCGCTGCTCAGGCGGGGGATCCGCTGAGTGGCGACGTCGTCGTGCTGGCGGTCTGGTATGGCGCGCTCGACGACGTCCTCGGTCGCTACGGCGACGAGCTGGACGGCAAGATCGTTGTCGACATCACAAACCCGATCGACGTCGACACCTTCGAGCCCCTGAAGCTGCAAGCCGGATCGGCCGCCCAGGACATCGCCGCAAAGGCCCCCGGTGCCAGGGTGGTCAAGGCCTTCAACACCACGTTCGCCGGGACTCTCGGCGCCGGCGAGGTCGCCGGCCAGCCACTCGACGTCCTGATCGCGGCTGACGACGAGGACGCCAAGGCGATCGTCAGCCAGCTCGTCTCGGACGCGGGACTGCGGCCGGTCGACGCTGGCCCGCTCAAGCGCGCCCGTGAGCTCGAGGCGCTCGGCTATCTGCATATGGCGATCCAACAGCCGCTCGGCACCAACTTCACGAGCACCCTCAAGCTGCTGGCGTAGCACTTCACCGGCGTCCTGGCCGGAGACACGGGCGATCTCGAGGCCCCGTTGTCGCCGACGATCGATCTCCGTCTCAGCCGGGTCGCTGTTCCACTCGAGCGAGACGCTGCAACCAGCATCGCGGCGTGTGTCGAACGATCCACGAAACGCTTGCCTCCATTCGGGCTTCGGCGTCGCGTTGCGGGAGGTGTCAGGACTGCACGGCATCAAGGTGCACTTCCTGATCTGCGGTCGCGCCCGCGTTACTCGCTGGTGCGACACGGGCGGTCACTGGGTCAACGGGTTGGCGAGGTCGCGGCGCGGCCGGCAGGACGGCGCGACCGTGCGCGCGACCATCTGCAGCGACGGCGTCACCGACGATCTCTATCTGGCCGCATCGCTCCCCAGCGGCCACGTGAAGGCATAACCAGCGACAACCCCGTAAGCAACCCAGGGGTCTGTACGGGGGCGACGAGCGGACGAGACGAGCAGGGTCGTGCCGTCACCTCACCACCGTCCCAAGGAGGGACCCCGATATGGCCATCGTGGCCGAGAAGTCAGCGGGCGATACAACGATCCGCCCGTTCACGATCGACGCTCCCGCGGCGGACCTCGAGGACCTGCGCGCCCGTATCGCTGCGACGCGCTGGCCCGAGAAGGAGACCGTCGAGGATGACTCGCAGGGCGTGCAGCTCGCGCTCATGCAGGACCTTGCTCGCTACTGGCTGACGGAGTACGACTGGCGCAAGTGCGAGGCGCGGCTGAACGACGTTCCGAACTTCATCACCGAGATCGACGGGCTGGACATCCACTTCGTTCACGTTCGCTCCAAGCAGGAGGACGCGCTTCCGTTGGTCGTCTGCCACGGATGGCCGGGGTCGATCGTCGAGCAGCTGAAGCTCATCGGCCCGCTCACCGATCCCACCGCGCACGGCGCGAACGCGTCGGACGCCTTCCATGTCGTGATCCCCTCGATGCCCGGCTACGGCTTCTCCGGCAAGCCGACCACGACGGGCTGGGATCCCGTGCGCATCGGGAAGGCCTACGTCGAGCTCATGAAGCGCCTGGGCTACGAGCGGTTCGCGGCGCAGGGCGGCGACTGGGGGGCGATCGTCGCCGACGTGATGGCCGGCGGCCGCACCGACCCAGCGGCAGCTGAGCCTGCGCCGCCGGAGCTGATCGGCATCCACACCAACCTGGGCGGCGTGATTCCGCCGGACCTCTTCACCGCGTCCTTCATCGGCGCTCCGGCGCCGGTTGGCCTTTCCGGCGAGGCGCTGAGCACCTACGAGCAGCTGCGCACCTTCTTTGCGACGCACGCGGCGTACGGCCTCGTCATGAGCACGCGCCCGCAGACGCTCTACGGGCTGGCGGACTCACCCGTCGATCTCGCGGCGTTCATGCTCGACCACGGCGACGGGAGCGGGCAGCCCGGGCTGGTTCAGCAGGTCCTCGAGGAGCGTCTCGAGAGGCCGAGCGACCTCACGCGCGACGACCTGCTGGACAACATCACGCTCTTCTGGCTGACCAACACCGGGGTGTCCTCGGCGAGGCTGTACTGGGAGAGCAAGCTCCCCCCCATCTCGGTCAAGGGCGTCAAGACCCCGGTCGGCGTGAGCACCTTCGCGGACGAGGTCTACCGGGTTCCGCGCAGCTGGGCTGAGCAGGCGTACCCCAATCTCGTCTACTACAACGAGCACGACAGGGGCGGGCACTTCGCCGCCTGGGAACAGCCGCAGTTGCTCTCTGAAGACGTCCGCGCGACGTTCCGATCGCTGCGCTAGCAATGACCCTGTTCGGGCGTGCGCATATGCCCTCGTTCGCCGGCGCGACCGCGTGGCTCAACTCCGAGCCACTCGGTCCCGCTGAGCTGCGCGGCCAAGTCGTGCTCGTGAACTTCTGGACATGGACGTGCATCAACTGGTTGCGCCAGGAGCCCTACGTCCGCGCGTGGTCGCAGGCCTATCGAGACGACGGGTTGGTCGTCATCGGCGTCCACACGCCGGAGTTCTCGTTCGAGCACGACGTCGAGGGGGTGCGCCGCGCGACCGAGGAGCGGGCGATCGACTACCCGGTTGCGGTCGACAACGACTACGCGATCTGGAGCGCCTTCGCCAACCGCTACTGGCCGGCGCTGTACTTCGCCGATCGCGGCGGCATCATCCGCGATGACCACTTCGGTGAAGGGCGCTACGCGGATTCCGAGCGCGTCATCCAGCGGCTGCTCGGCGTGGAGCGTGAGCTGGTCTGCGTCGAAGGTCGCGGCGTGGAGGCGGCGGCCGATTGGGATCACCTGCGCACGCCCGAGACGTATCTCGGCTACTCGCGCGGCGAGCACGTCGCGTCACCAGGCGGCGTCGTCGCGCCCGACGAACGCCGCGCCTACGTGCTCCCCGAGCGCCTGCGCTCAAACCACTGGGCGCTCGCCGGCGAGTGGACGATCGAACGTGAGAACGTCGTGCTCGACCAGGCCGGCGGCAGCATCGCCTTCGGGTTCCACGCGCGCGACGCGCATCTCGTGCTCGCGCACCGAGCGCGAGAGCCGATTTCCTTCCGGGTGCTCCTCGACGGCGAGGCTCCGGGCGCGTCACACGGCGTGGACGTCGACGAGGAAGGCAACGGCGTGCTCGACAACGCTCGCATGTACCAGCTCGTGCGCCAGCACGACCCGGTCCGCGACCGGACGCTGCAAATCACGTTCGCCGCGCCTGGCGCCGAGGCGTACGCCTTCACGTTCGGATAACAGCAAAGCCGCTTTCGAAGGAGAACTCTCATGTCTCGCACACGAGAAGCCCCCCAAGCCCGGCTCGGGGATGCTCGGATCATCGAAGACCAGCGCCTTGCCCCACCGGATCGTGAAGACGAGATCGAAGGCTTCGACGATCGCGAACGGCGCTGGTACCAGCTCAGGCCCAAGCCCCGCCGGCGCACCGACCTCTGGGGCTTCAACTCGACATGGTGGATGGCGCTGGGATGGCCTCTGCTGATCGTGTTTGCAATTTCTCCGTGGCCGTGGTGGTGGTGACATGAGCGCGTTCACAACCACCACCGACAAGCCGGCTCTGCCGGGACAACCGATCGCGCACGACCAGGCCCGGGCGCTGCTCGGCCAGGTCATGGGCTTCGTCGCCATCACGGTCGGATTCACCGCGCTCGGCGCCTACCTCGGCCGCGATCTGAGCGGGGCCACCGGGCTGGTGCTCTTCATCGGCGCGTTCGCATGCATCGTCGGCCTCAACATCGCCGCCGCCAAGGCCCGCGAGCAACTCGCGGTCGGGCTCCTGTTCGGGCTCGGCCTCCTGCTCGGACTGGCGGTGGCCCCCATCATCGCCGACTACGCCAACACCGACCCGTCCGCGCTATGGCAGGCGTCCGGAGCCACCGCAACGTGCGTCGCGGGGTGCGGCGCATACGGCTACGCGACGCGCAGAGACCTCTCTTCATGGGCGCGCACCCTGTTCTGGGCCCTGCTCGGCCTGATCGCCTTCGGCATCGTCGCGATCTTCGTCTCGATCCCCAACAGCAACCTCATCTACGCCATCGCCGGACTCGCCATCTTCGCCGCGTTCACGATCTTCGACTTCAACCGACTGCGCCGCAGCACCCCCGACGCCGCAGTCCCGATCGCTGCCGCGATCTTCCTCGACATCTTCAACATCTTCCTGATCGCGCTCGACCTGCTCGGCGGCCGCCGCGAGTGAGGACCCCAGCTCCGAGTACTCGCAGTCCGCTCACACGTACACGTAGATCGAGGAGAAACCATGCTCAGACGTCAGGAACCGCGCATGACCGCAACTCCACCTCGCAACAAGGAGAGCCCGATGAGCGACAACGCCGAGACCGCCATCCTCGCCGGAGGCTGCTTCTGGGGGGTCCAAGACCTACTGCGCCGCCGTGATGGAGTGATCGCAACCAGGGTCGGATACACCGGCGGAAAGAACGACAACCCGACCTATCGAAACCATCCGGGTCACGCGGAGGCCGTCGAGATCGTGTTCGACCCGGACCGCATCTCCTACCGAGACATCCTCGAGCTCTTCTTCCAGATCCACGACCCGACGACGAAGAACCGCCAGGGAAACGACTTCGGCTCCAGCTACCGCTCTGAGATCTTCTACACGACCCCCGAGCAGCGCCAGATCGCGGCGGACACGATCGCCGACGTCGACGCCTCAGGGCTCTGGCCCGGCACGGTGGTGACCGAAATCAGCGAGGCCGTCCCGTTCTGGGTGGCCGAGGCCGAGCACCAGGACTACCTCCAGCGCTACCCCTGCCACTTCCCGCGACCAGGCTGGAAACTGCCACACCGCGAAACCGCCTAACGGGACGCTTTCACCCGGTGCCGGGCAGCGGGACAGTGCACTCAAAACGAGATATCCAGGCCAACGCGGCAGCGCAACCAAGAAGCGGAGGACATAGGAATGGGACGCCGGCTGGCAGTACCCGCCAGATGCGCGGCAACCGAAGGCGATGAGACGGCGAGTGATGGGGCGGGAACCAGATCGGTCACTGTCGACGCCGAGCTTGTTCTCGACTTCAACGACGACCGGGAGGTCACACTGCATGTGGTCACGCCGCAGGGCGACCGGGAGTTAGGGACCTTCGACCACGTACGCGACGCGTGGGCCGCAGTCGACCGCATCGACCTGCAAGGAATCCGAGAAGCTGCACGCGGCGGACCGCGCCACGAGCGCCGGCCTGAGGGGCGACGAGCGACGTGAGACGGGAACCCACGCCAGCGAGTGCACACGTGGACGCGTCACGCGGTGGACTGCCGACCGCGACGGTGAGCTCGGGCACCGAACCGGCCGCGCTGCGGGAGGCCGCCGCGGGCCTGCGGTGTGCAGACATCGTCGACGCGGTCGGGCGCCTGCACCGACACCGCTGCCACATCCTCGACCTGGTGACCCCGACCCCCGGCCGTGTTCTGTTCGGGCCCGCCGTGACGATCTCGTACTTCCCAAGCTGCGCGGCAGACCTCGACGTCGAGCACTACAACCTTGCCGAGCTCTTCTACCAGGCGGTCGGCGATACCCCCAGCGGGAAGGTCCTGGTGCTGGCGAGCAATGGCCACACCGACGCCTCGATGGGCGGCGGCACCAAGCTCGCGCGGCTACACCACCACGGGCTCGCGGGGCTGCTCAGCGACGGCCGGCTGCGCGACTTCGCCGAGCTGCGCGAATACGACTTCGCCGCCTACTGCGCCGGCGAGGCTACGCGCTGGGGCGGCGATCTCGTCACCCCACATCAGGCGAACGTGCCGGTCGTGCTGTGCGGCGTCGGGGTGATGCCCGGGGCGTACGTGTTCGCCGACGACTCGGGCGCGGCCGTGATCCCGGCGGCCGAAGTCGAAGAGGTGATCAAGGGCGCACGCGCCGTGCAGCGAGAGGACGCAGGATTTCGCGACACGATCGCGAGCGAGCGGCTCGCAGCCGGCTCGGGGACGCGTAGGCCGCAGGAACGATGAGCACCGAAAGGGCAGCTGCCACGCTTGCGCTTCTCGCGCAGAGCAGAACAGAGCACGGTCCGGAGCAAGCGGCGCGCCCGCTCGTCACGGCTGCCCCGCCAGGCAAAGCTCAACATAGGCGAGGCCGCGCGAGACGGTGCGCTCTCGGACGCGCGCGCGAACCCGAGTGACCGAGCGTCGGCGCAAACCGCTACGTTCGCGGGATGCTGGCACGCCCAGAATCCGTAGCGGTCGTCGGCGCGGGCATCGTGGGCCTTTCGACGGCGTTCGAGCTTCGGCACCCGGGGTTCCACAGCCCCGACGCCCTGGGCGCTGGCGATGCTCAGCCTCGCCGACCGTTGCCCGCCATTGCCGCCGCGAATCGGGCAGCCACCGACTCACGGAAACGACAGGAGACCAGGTTGAATACATCGTTCTCGTCGAGCCTCCGACGGACGGCGGCGAACGCGTCCGGCGCAGCGTTCAACCTGAACGCGTGACAGACGCCTATGAGCCCCTCACCGAGGCCCTCGTGCGAGCAGCGCAGCGCGGGGACTGGAGCCTCGATCGGCTGCTGCGGTTCGCCGACATCGGGTTCGCGCCCGCGATCAGCCTCCTG
>CADCVQ010000072.1 GCA_902806175.1 uncultured Solirubrobacteraceae bacterium | reverse complement strand
CCCACGTCAACGCCGACAAGCACGACGGCAAGACGATCGAGCAGCTGCGCGCCGACCTGTCGGCCAAGACGGGCGAGAACGTCGTCGTGCGGCGCTTCACCCGCTTCACGGTCGGCGAGTAAGTCGGTTGCTGTCGGGCTGCGGCCTGAACGCGCCGCTCCCACCAGGCCCACGCCGGTCCTCTATCGGCACACGCGTAGGCGCGTGGAACAGCGACCCCGCGCGTCTCAACAGCGCAACGCTGAGCGATGGGGGCGGATCGCACGGCGCAGCGCGGACAGCTGATATGGCCGCTGGTTTGTCAAGCGGGCGCGCGTGATCGCGTCCGCTTGGCGGTCGGTGAAGGGGTGGTCGGTGGGCCGGGACGCCGGGCTCGGTCTCGGCGTTGCCAGTCTGATGATGCGGGGGCTGGGTACCCCAGGGCCCGGGTTTCGTGCTGCCGGCGAGCGCTGTCTAGAGGCGAGCGTGACGCCCGCGTGTGCGGGTGTTGCTCATAGCTGTATCGCGCGTGCCGGCCGCCTGTGGCCCGGCGCCCCGGCCCACCGACCAGTGAGGCTGTGAGTGGGGTTAGTCGGCGGTCGCGGCGGCCCAAAGGAAGCACGACAGCTCGCGGGCGCAGGCGACGACGGTGACGTTGTGCGGCTTGCCGCGGGCACGCATCTTGGTGTTGACGCGGTACAGACGTTGCTGGGCGCGGTTTGCAATCACCAGGACGTGGTCAGGCTGTCCGACCTGGCGGTTGGCGAGCGTCGCGCCGAGGTGTGGCGGGCGGCTGTAGTGCCACGCCGATCGACGAGCAACCTGCGGGCGAGCATCGAGCCGGTCTTGGTGATCGGTCCTTGCCGCGAGCTCTCGCCGGACTGGTTGAGCGACGGGGTCAGCCCCAGCCACGCCGACAGCGATGGCGCGTGTTCAAAGCGCCGCCAGTCAGCGCCGAGCTCGAGGTGCAGCGAGAACGCCGTCAGCGTGTCGATCCCGCGAAAGCAGCGCGATCGCGCGACGGTCGGCCACCATTGCTCGTCGGTCGCCAGTTGCGAAAGTCGCAGCGCGATCGCGGCCTTGCGTGCCGACAGGCCGTCGACGGCGGCGAGCAGGTCGGCGAAGACCAGGTCGCTGGCGGCGTGATCGAAGTACTGACGCGACAGCCAGCGGCGATGCTCGGCCGTCCACGTCGTCGACTTGGGATAGACGCGGCCGTGACGCAGCAGCATCTTTGACACGCGGTGACGAGCGGTCATCAGATCGCGCCGGCACGCGTCGTGCGCTCGCGTCAGCTCGCGCGCCGCCTCGACCTCTGGCGGTGGGACCACCACTCGCGTCAACGACCCCGCCAGCAGCAGCCGCGCGAGCAGCTCGGCGTCCTTGCGATCGGTCTTGACGCGGTCGCTGGGGCCACGTGGTGTCTTGCCCGGCGCGACGACCTGCATCGCGATCCCCGCCCCGACCGCCGCGCGATACAGCCCAAAGCCCGTCGGCCCGGCCTCATAACACGCCCTCACCGGGCCGGGCAGCTGCGCCATCCACGCCAGCGGCGCATCGATCCCGGCACCGAAGCGCACGCGCGACAACTCGCCGGTCAGCGCGTCGATCGCCGCGGCCTGCGTCGATCGCGCATGGACATCAAGCCCCACCCACGTCATCGTTCCGGACATGGCCGGACCTCCTCACTGATCTGGGGTCAGCCGGAGCCGTATCTCGGGCCAGACAAACCCCCGCGAGGAGCGTCCGGCCAACTACCCCCGGCAGTCAACCGTCTTCGGTGACCGGGCCATAGGGGCTAGTGACGTTGCGCGGCGACGGCCGCCTGCGCGCCCGCCGGACTACGGCGCGCTGGCCTGTGTCGCTGATATTGAGAAGCGTGCGGCCGCGGAGCGCGGCGTGTAGTGAGAATGGCTTGGTGAGCAATAAGGCCCCCTGCACGGATTGGGCTTGGGGTCGAGAGTGGCTTCCGCTGCTGATCGCGCCGACGTTCGCGCTGGCGGCCCTTCTTCCCCTGTTGTTCGACGTGATGAAGGACATCCCGCCGTCCTACGACTGCGGGGAGAGCGCAGGCGCCGACCACGACGAGAAGGTTGCGTCCTACCAAGCCGGATACGAAGTCCTCCACGGACTTGCGCTGCTGTTGTCTCTGTCCGCCATCCTCGCGTTGAGCGTCGCTCGCAAACGCCGTGAGGGAGCAGGTGGCATCGGCATCCCCACCATCTGCGTGGTTGCCGGGGTCGGCGTCGCAACGCTGCTCGCGCTGCTTTTCGAGCCCGCTCGGTTCACTGCGGTCGCTGTGCTCCTGCCGGCGATCGCGCTCACGCTCGTCGCGCAGCCGCTCGGCCCCCAGCTCACCGGACTCATCGCAGCCGCGCTTCTCGCCTGGGCGGGCGTCAGAGCCACTCAGGCCGCCAGGACCGCGGGTTTACTGCGGGAGCAGTCTGCCCTCTGCTGGGTGCTGTTCGTGCTGACCGCCGGCCATGCACTCGTCGTCTCCCAGCAAGGACACGGACCGTACTTCTGTTGAGACGCCCAACGCTAGCCACGTCCTACTTGCTCGCTGCTGCTCTTCAATCAAGCAGCACCGCGCGCGCGGTGCGCGAGGCACCACGAGCCGGTCCCTCAGCGGAACGCCGATCAGCCGGCGGCGAGCTGACGGACGAGTTCAGCGCGTCTCACAGCCGAACCTGTAGCGGACGCGTAACTCGACGGCCCATCCCAGGTGATGCGTCAAAGCGATCGATCAACGAGCCCCGGCGTGGCTCCAGCGAACCGTCTGCTCGGTCGTTCGGCATTGCGATGCGGCTGAGTTGGCGCGTCGCAGGCTGCCAGCGCAGATCACGTCGGGCGCGTCGGCGTCCACCGATCGTTGTGTGCTTCGTAGATGTAGTCGCCTGCGTCGATGGCGTCCAGGCGCTCAGTGATGAAGCGCCCGAGCGACGGCGCGACGATCACGTCGAACTGCTCGCTGCCAAACGACTGCGCGTCATTCGGAGGATCGGTGCAGACGTCCCATCTGACGCCGCGACGTCGATCGCATAGAACATGCCGCCGTCAATGAGAAAGAGCGGTAGCCAGCGCGGATGCCACCAGTCGTCGACCATCAGCTGCGGACTCTGCGACGACACGCCGTGATCTCTCGCCCATCGGCGTTGCTCGCCGTACCAATACAAGGCTTCGCCCAGCCTCAGATACCGCGCATCCGGCAGCAACCAATCGCCTGCAAACGTGCGCGAGCTCCACCACAGCAAAGTCTCGGCCGGCAGGGTTCCAAAGACCGTCGCAGTCATTCGCTGGACGTTCTCGACGAGCATGCCGGGCTCACTTTCTTCGATCGCGCGCGCGCTGACGCGTCGCAGCGTCTGCTCCAGGCGGTTGAGGATCTCGAGAGAGAGGGCTTGACTCATCGCGCAGCCGAAGCTAAGCAATCTGCACACGACGGACCGTCCGGCACCGTCGGCAGCCCGCGCGATGGCGGATGTTGCCAAGCCGTTCTCCAGGACCCTCCCGTCCACGACCCAACGGTCTGCGGGACGACCATGAAAAGGGCACGCGGATCTCGCCCGAACCGTCGCGAGCGTTCGCTTACGCCGTGTGCTGGTCGGCCGCACCCCACAGCGCGACGCCGAGAGCTATCCAACACAGGCCGAGCAGGACAATCGGAACCTCCAGGAGTCGCTCGTTGACGGCTTCGAGAGCGCCTCCAATGATCAGCAGCGGGATCGCGCCGAGACCCATCGCCCACGGCAGCGATGTGTAGGGCGCAGCCAACGCGCGGGTGCGACGCGCAGCGATGCCAAGCGCAAGCAGGGCCGCGAACGCTCCAAAGCCGCCGATCGCGATGAACGGCGTCAGCACCGTGACCTCGTCGCCGGTGGGCTCGACGCCCGCTCCACCAAGCGCTCGCACCGGCGCCGCCAGTACGACCGACACGGCGGCCGCGCCTGCGAGCACGCCGCCGACCGCCGACGCACGCCCCTGCGCTCCGTGCACGAGCGACCACAACCCCAGCAACGCGAACGGAAACAGCGCGAAACCGATCGCGAACATCGCGGATGGCTCGTCGCCGGTCGCCAGCGTCACTGCGGCCTTGACCGTCCACGCCGCTCCGCCAACGGCGGCGGCCACGGCCGCGCAACGCCGAAGCGCCACCCGACGCGCCGACGGCACACGAGCAACCGTTGCCTGCGACACCACGAGGCGATCCTCTCAGACCAAACCGTAGCGGAGCGATCACTTCGCAGCACACGAAAGCGCACCACTAAAGCACGCGCTCTGACAGTGACCCTCATCCGGTCCTAAGCGGAACGCGAACCCGCGCCCGAGGTCCTTGGCCGCCGCCGGCGTTCCACAGCCGAAGCCCTAGGGAGCAGCGTTCGACTCAGACGGTTGCGAGCGCGATGTGATCCGGACAATAGTCCCGGGGATCGTCCGGGATCAGCGGCTTGCGGCGCAAGTCCTGAGCCCAGCCGGCCGGCCAGTCCTCGCCGAGCCGTGGCCGCCCCTCCGCTGACGCCGCACACAGAGGCGCGTCGCACGTGACACGGACCCAGCCAACGCCGGCGCGCTCGTCGCTGATGTCCTCCCGCACCGGAGCAGCGTACCGGCCGGCGGCATGGTCTCAACAGCCGAACCTCAGTCGGGACGCGGCCGCGCTACTGCTTTTGCCTCGAAGGAGCAGTCGAGCCGGACCTGCATCTGAGGACGCCGTACTGTGCTCGTCATGCAGGCCGGTGCCTTGGCGATAGGAAGAGCGAAGCCTCATGCCGGCCGACGCTTCCATCGCCCTCGCCGCCGCCTCGAGCGCAGCGGGGCGGGCGCCGCCGGCTGGTGTCGCGTCTGGCTTCCGATGTCGACTACCACGCCGCCAGGGCTGCAGGAGGGCACGTGAGGCTTGCCGTTGGCCCGTCATTAACGGACGCGGAGGCTCGCGCGATCAGCGGCTGGCAATACGGCGGCGAATACTCGATCTACGATGGCGACCCGCAGGGCGTCGAACGCCTGCTCGATCGGCGAAACAGGTACCACGCGGTCTCCGACGACGAGCAAGGGGAACTGATCGGCTACTGCTGCTTTGGGCCCGATGCTCGCGTACCCGGGTTCGCATACGACGACGATGCACTCGACATCGGCGCTGGACTGAGGCCCGATCTCACCGGGCGGGGCCTAGGCAGGCGATTCGCAGAGACGACGCTTGCTTTTGCGGCCGCTGAGTTCTCGCCGACGAGATACCGGGCAACCGTAGCTTGCTTCAACGAGCGAGCGCTCACCCTGGCTCGGCGGTTTGGCTTTCGCGTTCAAGCGAGCTTCCATTCGCCGGCAAACCTGGAGTTCGCAGTGATGATCACGACGGATTAAGCCACGTTGTCACCAGCCGATGACGCGACTGCTTCTTTCGCTTGAGGCTGTTGCATAAGTCGGCGTGGTGTCGTCCGAGGGGTTTAAGACGATGGTGGGATGACGCAGAGCTTTTTAGGGTGCGATCGCGGGCAGGCGTTCTTGTTGCCGCCGAGCGTGGATGAGTGGCTGCCGGCCGATCACTTCGCGCGGTTTGTGATCGCGGCGGTCGACGCGATTGATCTGGCGGCGTTCTACGCCGGCTACCGCGCCGACGGCTTTGGCCGGCCGGCGCACGATCCGTCGATGATGGTCGCGTTGTTGGTCTACGCCTACGCGCGTGGGAAGCGGTCCTCGCGCGTGATCGAGCGTGGCTGCGTCGAGGACATCGCGTTTCGCGTGATCGCGGCGAACCGGGCGCCGGATCACTGCACGATCGCGCGGTTTCGGCAGCGCCACGAGACGGCGCTGGCCGAGCTGTTCGGTGAAGTGCTGACGTTGTGCGCCGACGCCGGCCTGGCCGGGGTCGAGGTGCTCGCCGTGGACGGCACGAAGGTTCACGCCAACGCGTCTGAGCGCGCGACGCGCAACTACCAGCAGCTCGCCGAGGAGATCCTGCGCGACGCCGACGCGGTCGACGCGGCCGAGGACGAGCAGTTCGGAGATCGCCGCGGCGACGAGCTGCCGCCCGAGCTTGCGACCGCGAACGGGCGGCGCAAGTGGCTGGATGGCGCCAAGCGTCGCCTCGACGCGCAGCGCGAGCAGGAGGCCCGCCCGATTCCCGCGCCACGCCGCGCGCGCGTCAAAGAGGCCAAGCGCCGCCTGGAAGAGGAGCTGTGGACCGAGCAGCGCGCCAATGACGCCTATGAGGCCTACCGGGCGCGTGGGGTGATGCGTGACGGCCGCCGCTTCGGTTCGCCGGCCAAGCCCTATACGCCGCCTCAGCAGCCGGTCGGGAAGATCAACGTCACCGATCCCGATTCGCGCAATCTCAAGACGCCACGCGGTTATGTGCAGGGCTACAACGCCCAGGCGGTCTGCAACGAGCAGCAGATCGTGGTCGCCGCCGAGGTATCGGTCAGCTCGGCGGACTTCGGCCAGATGGGACCGATGATCACCAACGCCGAGACCGAGCTCGCCACTGCTGGGGTCACGGCCGCGCCCGGGGTCGTGCTCGCCGACGCCGGCTACTGGCACGGCGAGCAGATCGACGAGCTGATGGGCCGCGGCATCCAGGTTCTCGTTCCGCCCGATGCAAGCAAACGCAAGGGCACCAGGCCGGGCTGGAACGGCGGCCGCTACGCATTCATGCGCCGCGTCCTGCAGACCGACACCGGCGGCGATCTGTATCGCAAACGCCAGCAGATGATCGAACCCATCTTCGCCGACACCAAATTCAACCGCCGCATCGACCGCTTCCAGCGCCGCGGGCGCTCCGCCGCCCGCTCCGAATGGCGACTGATCACCGCCAGCGCCAACCTCATGAAGCTGCACCGCCACCAACTCAGACTCGCGAGCCCCTGAACCAAGTCGCACGTCGCACAACCTCCGCCGCCCGCCACAACCGATCTTGATGAGCACCCCGGCAACCGCTGCCGCGTCGGCCCCGGCACCGCTGACGACGCCACGCCGCGCCGCCCGGGCCCTTACGCAACAGCCTCCATGGGAAGGGGAAGCGGGTCGGCCCGCAGGGTGCGAAGGCGGCCTTCGTGGGTGTCACGCAAGGAGTAGGGCGTCTGCAGGGCGGCGCGCGAGGGCGTCCGCGGTCTCTTCTGCCGAGCATCCGTCGCCTTCGATGACGTGTCTTTCGAGATGACCGAGTTCAGCGAAGTCGCGCCAGAGTTGCTCGCCT
>CADCVQ010000071.1 GCA_902806175.1 uncultured Solirubrobacteraceae bacterium | reverse complement strand
CCTACCGGCGAGTTGCCGACGCGCGCCGGGCGGCTGCTCGCCTCCAAGGACGCAGCGAAGCCCGCGGCGCGCCGGTCGGGCAAGCGCGGCGACCCGTTCCAGGCGCCCTCCTCGCACCGTGGCTCGACGAGCACCGGGCCGGCGGCGCAGAACGCGGGGTCGCCCGCCGCGCAGCAGCCCGCAGCGGTGGGCGCGCCCGCCGCGCAGCCACAGGTGAGCGGTCCGGTCCCGGTGGTCGTCACCAACGCCGACGGCACGAGGACCGCGACCGCACAGCAGCCGAGCGCCGATCGCGCTCGAAGCAGTAGGCCGACGCCGAAGCCGAAGGCCGCGCGCGCCGTCGACGTCCGCTTCGGCACGCGCATGCCCGGTGCCCTGCATCGCAGCATCCCGCGGCTGCAGACGTTCGTCGCGGGCGGCCGCGTGATCGCGATCTTCGTGAAGCACTCGCCCCGGCGCCGCAAGGCCGTGTTCGCGATCGCGCCCAGGACCCTCGTCACCGGCGCCATCGCGTGCCGGCGCAAGGACGGCGTGTGCCGCTACGTCGACATCCCGGCCGGCAAGGGCGTGCGCCTGACGACCTTTGCGGCCGACGGCAGCCTGATCACCCGCCGGCTGGACGTCGTGCGCATCCAGCGCGCGTCGCGCAAGCGCCCGGCCGCGGTAGCGAGGCGCGCTCCACGCCACGGCTCGTGCCTGCTCGGCAAGCTGCTGACGCTCACCGCCGCCGATGCGCCGCTGGCCAGCGACGCCTGCCGGCGCTGAACAACGATGGGCACGCTCGCCGTACGGCAGGTCACCCGCGGGGAGCAGGGCTTCACGATCGTCGAGGTGATGGTCGCGATGGTCGTCATGCTCGTGGGCGTGCTCGGCACCCTCGTCCTGATCGAGGGGAGCATGGCCAGCACCAGCCGCACGACGGCGCGCGAGCAGGGCACGAACGTCGCCCGCGATCTCGTGGAACGCAGCCGCCAGGCGCCCTACGCGAGCGTCACCAAGGACCTTGCCCCGCAGACGCTGCGGGCGACGCTGCCCGCCTCTGACAATGCCACCGCGCTGACCGGGTCGACGTTCGAGATCACGCGCCGCAACGTGGTCTACACCGTGACCGTGTTCGCCTGCTCGATCGACGATCCGACAGACGGTGCGGGGGTGGGCAACGCCACGTTCTGCGCCGCTCCCGGGGGCACGAGCGTTCCCTCGACCCCCCCAGGCACGGCTGCTGCGGTCAACGTGCTGGGCGTCGAGGTGTCGCTCGGCGGCAGCCTCCTGAGCACCGTCTGCCAGGCCGTGGGCAGTGACACCGCGCTGCTCAACCAGCTGACGGCAGCCGTCAGCGCCGTGACGCCGCTCAGCGCGTGCCCCGCAGGGCTCGGGCCGGGCACCGTGGGGTACGACATCCAACCGGACGACCTGCGCCGCGTGCGCGTCGACGTCAGCTGGAACAGCGGCGGAAGACCGGGCGACGTCAGCCAGACGACCCTGCTCACGAGTCCGCGGTAGCAACGTGCTCGCCACCACCAGACGCGTACGCTGCGAGGACGGCTTCACGCTGGTGGAGATCCTCGTCGCGCTGACGATCTCCCTGATCGTGCTGTTCGCGACGCTGCAGAGCCTGGACGCGTTCACGTCCAACGCCGCCCACCAGACCCGTGTCACCGATGCCAACGAGCAGGTGCGCTCGACGATGGACCGCACCGTCGTCGATCTGCGCGGCGCGGCGGTCATCCTCCGGGCCGACGCGACCGACCTCGTGTACTCCGTCCCCGAGAGCACGGGTGCGCGCAACGAGCGACTCTGCGTCGCCGCGGGCGAGCTGTACGGCAGCTCGACGCTGACGCCGACACCCGCCGCGCCGACCGCCGCCTGCGCGAGCGGGTCGAAGATCGCGACGCTGAAGTCGACGGCGCGGACCGGGTTCACGTACGACGGAGCCTCGTCTTCCTCGACCCCGGGCCTGGTGAAGAACGTCGGCCTGACCTTCAGCCTCGACGCCGGCAGCGCCGGCAGGACGGCGAGCAGCACGCTGCAGGCCAGCGCAGCGCGGCGCGCTGCCGGCAACCTGCTGATCGCCCCCCCTGACGTGAAGGCCGCGTGCGACGGCAACCAGCCGGTGCTCAGCCTGAGCCCCGACATCCCGGGGGTCAGCTCGCTGACCGTCACCTACACGAGCACGACCGGCGTCTCGCTCGGAAGCGCGAGCGCCACCGCCAGCGTCCACGTCGCCGCCGGTTTCAGCGACATCGTGGCGACCGTGACCGATGCGCTCGGCGTCACCAGCACGATCGTCAGGAGCGTGGTGTGCGCCTCCTGACCGGACGTCTGCGCGCCGACGACGGATCGGCGCTGATCACCGCGCTGCTCGCCTGCGTCGTGATGCTCGCACTCGGATTCGCGCTGCTGTCGATCGTCGACACGCAGGCTCGCGAGTCGGGCAACGAGCGCATCCGCGATCGCGCCTTCAACCTCAGCGAGAGCGTCCTGACCAGCGAGGCGTTCGTCCTCGGGCGCAACTGGCCGTCGAGCGCGCCGCCGAGCAACCCCGCGTGCAACGCCTCCGGAGCGGGATTCACCGACACGATCGGCGCGACCACGCCGGCGAGCGCCGCGACGGCACGGCTGCGTCCGAACCTCAACGCCAGCCACCGCCCTGCGGACGGCTATGCGGGCGCGACGTGGCAGGTGAACATCTGCGACGACGTCGACGGCTCGACCGTATGGAGCGACGCGCTGCTCTCGAACAAGACCTGGGACACGAACAACATGCCCGACGGGAGCACCGGCAACAAGAAGGTGTGGGTGCGGGCGCAGTCGACCGTCGGTACGAAGACGCGCGTCGTCGTCGGGCTGGTCCAGGTGAGGTCGACGCCCGCTCTGGACCCGAAGTTCGGCTTGGTCGCGGGTGGCCTGACAGACGATCTCGGCGCGTCGATCAACGCGCTGTCGACCAACGCGCTGGGCGGCGTCCTCGGCGGGCTGCTGGGAACCAAGCCGACGGTCGCGCCCGACCCGACGCAACCCGCGTCGCCGCGCACCGGTGTCATCGGGCTGCGCTGCGGCGCGCTGGACGTCCAGGCCGTCCCGGCGTCGACATGCCTGGCCGGGACGATCGGCGCCCTGGGTGCGCTGCCGGCCGTCCAGACCCTGCTGACCGGCGGACGGATCCAGCAGTTTCCGTCCATTACGACGGCGACGCCCGAGGCGATCGCGCAGCTGCGCTCGCAGGCCAAGCAGGCGCCGGGGCAGTACATCGCCTCCGTGGCGGCGGGCGCGGCGAACTGCGCCATCACCGCGCCGTCCAGCCCCGAGACCGTCGTCTTCATCGAGAAGATCGGCAACGGCGACCAGTCCTGCACCGTCGACGTCGGCGCGGGCATGCAGTACAAGGCGCTCGTGATCGGCAGCGGCCGGATCGTCGTGCGCGGCAACGGCAGCACGACCGCCGCTCCGCTGCCCAGCGTCGCCGGGCCGCAGGTCAACACGTTCTCGGGCGTCCTCTACGCGACCAACCAGCAGCGTCTGCCGACGGCGGAGGGCGGCGAGGACCTCGGCGACGCCGCCCTGCCCGGCCGCGAGGTCATCCGAATCGAGAACGGAGCCCACGTCAAAGGTGGCGTGTACGCCGACGGCAAGAGCGCGAAGATCGGGATCTATCCGCCGCCGGTCACGATCGCCACGAACGCGCTCGTCGACGCGCTGATCCCCTGCACGGTCGTGCTCTTCGTGACCGACTGCACCCTGCGCAACTCGGTGAAGCTGCTCGGCGGCGTGACGGCGATCGTCGACAGGCTGATCGAGCTCGTCGGGTTGACGGCGACCACCAACGCCATCCTCAACCAGGTCAACCCGCAGCGCGCGGCATACGGCTCGGCGATAACCGCCGATGTCGCGGCGATCAAGAGGATCACCGTCTACGGCGCCTCCGGCGTCGTGCCGGGGACGTTCCGTGACCTGCAGGCGCGTCGGCCGCAGTGATCCGTCGCGCCGCCGATCACGATCAAGGGTGCATGAACCATCTTCTCCTCGCCGCGCTCGTGGGCGCGGCCGTGATCGCCGGTTGCGGCGGCGACGACGGTAGCGACAAGACCTCGAGCAGGGGCACGGCCGCCGCGGCCAAGGCGACCGATACGATCCGCATCGCGGACTTCCTCTACGACCCGGCCGTGGCGACCGTCAAGGCAGGTCAGAAGATCTCGGTGCGCAACGAGGACGCCGCGCCGCACACGCTGACCCATGAGGCGTCCGAGCGCGCATTCGACAGCGGCAACATCAAGGGCAAGGCGAGCGGGTCGGTCACGATCGACAAGCCCGGCACGTACAAGGTCTTCTGCGAGCTGCACGCGTTCATGAAGGCCGAGATCACCGTGACCGGCTGATGCGCTGGGCACCGCCCGACGGCCGCGGCGCCTCGGACTACGCCGCTTCGCGCAGCGCTTCGAGCTCGCGCAGGCCGGCCAGGCGCTGAAGCGCGCGCTCCTCGAGCTTGCGCGTCTCGGGCTGGGTGATGCCCATGCGCCGGCTGGCCTCGCGGATGCCGACCGGACCGACATCTGAGCCCCCGTCGACGCCGTAGCGCAGCGCGACTACCTTGCGCTCCTCGTCGGTCAGCTCCTTCAGCGCGCGGCTCAGGGCGTCCTCGCGCAGCGCGATCTCGACCTCCTCGGCGGGGCCGGCCCGCTCGTCGCCGAGCACGTCGGCAAGCGAGGCCTCGCCCTCCGTGCCGAGCGGGCGGTCGAGGCTCGTCACCGTCCGCGTGAGGTCGGCCATCGCCTCGACCTGCTCGAGCTCGAGCTCGGCCGCCGCGGCGATCTCCTCGTTTGACGGATCGCGGCCGAGCTTCGTCGACAGCTCGCGCCGCGTGCGCTGGATCTTGCGCTCACGCTGGGCGATGTTCGTCGGGACGCGGATCGTGCGGGCCTTGTTCTCGATGCCGCGCTGGATCGCCTGGCGGATCCAGTACGTCGCGTACGTCGAGAACTTGAAGCCGCGCCGCCAGTCGAACTTCTCGGTCGCGCGGATCAGCCCGAAGATCCCCTCCTGGATGAGGTCCAGCAGCGGCAGCTCGTTTTGCGGGTACTTCTTGGCGATCGAGACGACGAGCGCGAGGTTGGAGTTGATCATCCGCTCCTTCGCCGCGGCGTCGCCGTGCTCGATGCGCTTGGAGAGCTCGACCTCTTCGGCGGCCGTCAGCAGCGGGTGGCGGCGGATCTCGTTGAGAAACAGGCCGAGCGCGTCGGTCGTGGCGACGGACATGCCGTCGTTGCCGTAGGTCGTCGCCGGGACGTCGCTGCGGCCGCAGTCGTCGGTGACTTCCACTCCGCGCACCTCGAAGGCCTCATGCAGGTCGCAGAGGTCGAAGTCGGGTACGCCGAGTCGGCGCGCGATCGCGTCGAGCTCGGAGAGGTTGACGCAGCCGCACTCCTCCGCGTGCTCCAGCAGCCGGGCGAGTGGTGCAGGTGGGTCGTCGAGATCGAGTTCCATCGTGCTCGGCGGACTACCCGCATCGGGCCGGGCGGGAAACGACGTTCTGGCGCCCGGTTGGACCACTACCCCGATCGGTTGCGCTTGCGCTGATTGCGCGCCGCCTTGGCCTTCGCGCGCCTGGCGCGCTGCTGGCGCTCGCGCTCGCGGGCGGACTTCGCCGAGCCCACCGCGCCCTCGCCCGTGCTTGCCGCGGTGGCGCGCGGGCGCTCGTCGGGCGGCGCTGCGCGGCGCGCGTCGCGCACGATCACGAAGGCGATCGTGCCGAGGACGAGCGCCGCGGCTCCGAAGATCAGGAGCGTCTGCAGCGTGCTCAGCCCGCCGTCGTCGAAGTCGTCGGGGGCAGGCGGCGGCGGGGCCGGATCCTCGGTCAGCGGCGCAGGCACGTTGGGCCCGATCTGCGCCTGTGCGGCCGACAGCGGCATGAGGCCGACGAGGAGAATCACGAGCACTGCGGCGATCCGATGCATGGCGTCGAGATTACGCGCAATGGCAGCGGCTGACCGCGCCGACGTGCATACACTCTCAGCCATGGCCAAGCAGCGGCAGGTACGAGTCGAGCAGAAGAGCGCGCTGGCAGCGATGAACCAGCTGGAGACACGCTCCGACGACGAGCTACTCGCCGAGACGCGCTACCGCGCGGCGGCGCAGGCGATCCTCGGCGCGCGCGCCTCCGAGCGCTACGACGCGCAGGCCGCCCGCGAGCACTTCCGCAAGGCGATCGCGGCCGCCCGGCCGCAGGAGCGCATGCAGCTGCGACGCATGGCGGAGGCGTCGCTGGCACTCGCCGAGCGGCGCCCCGACGACCTCAAGGCGGCCGTCGAGAAGCTCGGTCAGCAGGCGCCGTCCAGCCGGCAGCTGTTCGTGCTGCGGCTCATGGGGCTGATCGCGCCGCCGCAGGGCGCGAGCACGCTGATGAAGATCCGCGCCGGGCTGATCATCCTCGCGATGGTCGTCGTGCTGCTGGGCGTGGGCTTTGGCATCGCGTCGCTCGTGCTGCTGCCCTTCGGCGGCGGCTCGACGCTCGGCGCGAGCGCGCTGGGCATCGTGGTCGTGATCGTGGCGCTCGCGCTGCTGGCGTTCTTCGGCAAGCGAAAGCAGACGGCCCAGCGCGAGAAGGCCCGGGCCGCCCGCGCGGGCTGAGCGGGTGGCCCGCTGATGTGCGGCCGCTACACGCTCGCGGGAACCGACCCGTCGCACCTGCGCGCGCGCTGGCCGATCGGCGAGCAGCTGGAGGTGCGCCGGCGGTTCAACGTCGCGCCCGGCGACGACGTGCTCGCCGTCGTGGCGCGGCGCGGCGACGGCCCCTCCGATCAGCGGCCCGAAGGCACGCTGCTGCGCTGGGGGCTCGTGCCGTTCTGGGCGACCGACCCGAAGGAGCTCGGCGTCAAGACGATCAACGCCCGCGCCGAGACGGTTGCCGAGCGGCCCGCGTTTCGCGATGCCTTCGAGCGCCGCCGCTGCCTGATCCTCGCCGACGGCTTCTACGAGTGGTCGGGCGCCACCCCGCACTGGGTCACCCGCGCCGACGGCGGGCCGTTCGCGTTCGCCGGCCTGTGGGCGTCCTGGCGCCCCAACGGCGCCGCGCGCGACGTCGAACCGCTGCGCTCGTGCTCGATCGTGACGACGGCGGCGGCCGGCTCGGTACGCCGGCTGCACGACCGGATGCCGGTGATCCTTGCCGGTGAGGAGCAGGAGTCACTGTGGATCGACGGTGCCACGGCGGTCGACGAGCTGCATGCGCTCTGTCGTCCGGAGTCTGCCCCCGCGCTGGAGCTCCGGGCCGTGAGCCGCGCGGTGAACGACGCGCGCCACGACGAGCCCGACTGCCTCGATCCGCCGGAGCAGGCGGCGCTGTTCTGAGTCGTCGGGCTACCGCCGCGAAGACCGGATTCGCACCGAGTCGATCACCACGGGGTCGATCGGCATCTCGGTCGCGGGATCCGTCGGCACGGCTGCGATGCGGCGCACGACCGACTTGCCGCCGATGACCTTGCCGAGCAGCGCGTAGTCGGGCGGCAGCGGCGCCTCGCGCGCGGTCACGATGAAGAACTGGCTGCCCGACGTGCCGGGCTGCTCGGTCTGCGTCTTGGCCATCGCCACGACGTAGCGGCTGTACCTCAGGCTCTTCGGGGGCGCCTCGACGACCGCGTAGCCCGGCACGCCGTTGCCGGTGCCGAGCGGATCGCCGCCCTGGATGACGTAGTCGTTGCCGGCGGGCTTGGCGATCCGGTGAAACGTCAGGCCGTCGAAGTACCCGGTGCGCGCCAGGCCCGCAAACGACGCGGTCGTCTTCGGTGCGCGCCGCACGTCGAGGCGGATCTCGATCGTGCCGCAGTTCGTCCGCACGAGCGCGGTGTGGCGGCGCTTGCGGCTCAGGCGCTGCCTGGGGCGGCGCCGATCGGGGTCGGCGGCGGGCTCCGGCGCCGGGACAGCGCGGCAGCCGTCGCGCGTGCTGCGCTGCGGCGCGCGCGTCGTCGCGGTCGCAGCCTTGGCGGTCGGCGCCGCCTGCGTCGTCGACGTCGTGTCGGCGGTCAGCGCGTCGTCCTTGCCACAGGCGACAAGCGCCGGTGTCGCGAGCAGGATCACGATGAGGACGAGCGCGCGCCGCACGGCCGCAGAGCGTAGTCGCTGCACCGTGACCGGCGGGGCGGTTGCGGGGGCCGCCGACGCGTGGCGGCGGCCCCGCCGGGTGACCCATCAGACTTCCCGCGATGGCGCTCACCTCCCTGATCGGCCGCTACGACCACATCCTGCTCGACCTCGACGGCTGCGTCTGGGTGGGCGAGCAGGCGACAGCGGGCGCCGTCGACGCGATCGCGGGCCTGCGCGCTGCCGGCAAGGGCGTCGCGTTCGTCACGAACGACACGCAGCTGGCGACGGAGGAGTACGTGCAGAAGCTGTGGCGCCTCGGGGTGCAGGCCTCGCTCGAGGAGGTCGTGACCGCGGGCGGCGCGCTGCAGTTCGTGCTCGCCGAGCGCTTTCAGGGCCGCTCCGCCGTCGTCATCGGCTCGCCCGCGCTGCGACGCAACGTCGAGGCCGCCGGGCTGCGGATCGTCAACAACACCACGTTCGCAAGCCGGGCCGACGTCGTCGTGGTCGCCTATCACCCGAAGTTCAACTACGACGAGCTGCGCGAGGCGACCCAGGCGGCGCTGCGCGGCGCCTTCCTCGTGGGATCAAACCGCGACGCCACGATCCCCGCCGCCGACGGCCTGTGGCCCGGCTCGGGCGCCGTCATCGCCGCGGTCGAGACGGCCTCGGCCCGCACGGTGCAAACCGTCGGCAAGCCCGAGCCGACGCTCGTGCAGACGGCGCTTGACCGGCTCGGGCCGGGCCGCGCGCTGATGATCGGCGACCGCCTCGACGCCGACCTCGGCGCCGCGCATGCGGCGGGGATCGACGGCGCGATCGTGCTGACCGGAGCCTCGGACCGCGCGGCCGCGGAGGCGGCGCGGGAGCCCAGCCCCGTGGCGATCGCCGAGCGGCTCGAGACCATGGTGCTGGGATAGTCCGCACGTGGATCGCCGCGTCGCACTGCTCTGCAACCCGTCCGCCGGCGGCGGACGCGCCGCGCGCATCCTGCCGCGCGCCGAGCGCGCGCTGCGCGACCTCGGCGTCCCCTTCCACACCGAGGTCACACGCGATCTCGAGCACGGTCGCGAACTGGCCCGCAGCGCCGCGCAGGCCGGCGAGATCACCGCGACCCTGAGCGGCGACGGCCTGATCGGCTGCGTCGTCGGCGCCCTGCGCGAGGTTCCCGGCGCCGTGCTCGGCATCCTGCCCGGAGGCCGCGGCAACGACACCGCGCGCGTGCTGGACCTCCCGCAGGACGTCGAGGCAGCGTGCGCGATCGTCGCGCACGGCCGCGAACGCGACCTCGACATCGGCGAGGTCGACGGACGCTCGTTCATCGGGATCGCGTCGCTGGGCTTTGACTCCGACGCCAACCGGATCGCGAACGCCGCCCCCGCCCGCCTCGGCAGGCTCGTCTACGTCTACGGCGCGCTGCGCGCGCTGGCGGCTTGGAAGCCCGCGCGCTTTGACCTGCGCCTCGACGGCGAGCCGCTGTCGTCGGTCGGCTACTCCGTGGCCGCCGCCAACTCCGGCTGCTACGGCGGCGGGATCCGGCTTGCGCCGGCCGCCGCGCTCGACGACGGCCTGCTCGACGTCGTGCTGATCGCCAGCCACTCCAAGCGCTCCTTCCTCGTGACGCTGCCCAGGGCGTTCAAGGGAACGCACGTCTCACATCCCGCGGTGCGCGTGCTGCGCGGCCGCGAGCTGCACGTCGACGCCGACCGTCCGTTCGTCGTCTATGCCGACGGCGACCCGATCGCCACGACCCCCATCACGATTCGCGCCGTCCCGAGCGCGCTGCGCGTGCTGGTCGCGCAGTGATCCTCGAGACGAAGATCGCCCTGGCGCGCGCGGCGGGCGCGCTGTCGCGGCGCAGCGGCCGCGGCGCCACGAGCCTGCCCGGCAAGCTGCTCATGCGCATGGAGCCACGCGCGATCGAGCGCCTGGCGCGCCGCCTGCCAGCGGGCAGTGCCGTGATCTCGGCGACGAACGGCAAGACGACGACGGCCGCGATGGTGGCCGCGATCCTCGAGCGCGGCGGTACCCGGCTCGTGCACAACCGAGCCGGCGCGAACATGGCCGGCGGCGTCGCCAGCGAATTGCTCGGCGCGGCCCGCCGGGGCGACGGGATCGACGCTGACGCGGGTCTCTTCGAGGTCGACGAGTTCTGGCTGGATCGCGTCGTGCCGCAGCTCCAGCCGCGCGCGCTGCTGCTGGCCAACCTGTTCAGAGACCAGCTCGACCGCTATGGCGAGCTCGAGACGATCGCCGACCGCTGGTCGGCGGCGGTCGCCGCCGCGCCGCAGACGAAGCTCGTGCTGAACGCCGACGACCCGCTCGTCGCCGATCTCGGGCGCGGCAGCGCCCCCGGCCGCGTGACCTACTTCGGCGTGCAGGACGACGCCATGGCGCTGCCCGGCATGGCGCATGCGTCGGACTCCAAGCACTGCCGCCGCTGCGGCGCGCCCTACGTCTACGACTCGATCTACATGGGCCACATGGGCCACTACCACTGCCCCAACGGCGACTCGCGGCGCCCGCAGCCCGACGTCTACGCGACCGACGTCACGCTCGACGGCACCCGCGGCGCGCGCTTTGAGCTGCACGTCGGCGCCGCGGACGCCACCGTGGCCCTCCCGCTGCCCGGCCTCTACAACGTCTACAACGCGCTCGGCGCCGCCGCCCTGACGAGCGCGCTCGGCGCGTCGCTGCAGCAGATCGTCGCCGGCCTGGCGGCCACGCAGGCGGCGTTCGGTCGCGCCGAGACGGTCACCGTCGGCGGCCGCGAGCTGGCGATCCTGCTCGTGAAGAACCCGGCGGGGGCAAACGAGGTCCTGCGCACGCTCGCGCTCGACGAGGGCGAGCACGACGTGCTTGCCGTGCTCAACGACAACATCGCCGACGGGCGCGACATCTCGTGGGTCTGGGACGCGGACTTCGAGGTCATCGCCGAACGCGTGCGCCAGGTGACGTGCAGCGGCACGCGCGCGGCAGAGCTCGCGCTGCGGCTGAAGTACGCCGGCATCGCGCCCGCGCGCCTGCGCGTCGTGCCGGGCCTCGAACGCGGCCTGGATGCCGCGCTGGGCGACGGCGCGGGCCGGCTCGTCGCGCTGCCGACGTATACCGCGATGCTCGCGCTGCGCGAGCTGCTCGTCGCGCGCGGCGCCGCGCAGGGATCGTTTCGATGAGCGACGTCATCTGGCACGACGTCGAATGCGCCCGCTACGACGCCGACCTCCCGCTCTGGCGTGAGCTCGCCGCCCGGGCCGCGGGGCCGATCCTCGACGTCGGCGCCGGCACCGGCCGCGTCACGCTCGATCTCGCGCGCCTCGGCCACGCGGTCGTCGCCCTGGACGTCGACGCCGCGCTGCTGGCCGTGCTCGAGCAGCGCGCGCAGGGCGAGCGCCTGCAGGTGCAGACGGTCGTCGCCGACGCCGCGAACTTCGACCTGCCGCGCCGCGACTTCGCGATCGTCATGGCGCCGATGCAGACCGTCCAGCTGCTGCGCCCCGCGGGCCGGCTCGGCTTCCTGCGCAGCGCGCGGGCGCACGTGGCGCCCGGCGGGCTCGTGGCGATCGCGCTCGCCGATGCCCTGGAGTGCTTCGACGCCGAGCACGTCCTGCTGCCGCTGCCCGACCGGCTCATCGTCGAGAGCACGCTGTACTCCAGCCAGCCCGTCGCGCTGCGCGACCACGGCGAGACCGTCGCGATCGAGCGTCTGCGCGAGGTCCTCACGCCGGACGGGCGGCGCAGCGCAAGCGACGACGTCCTGCACCTCGACAGGGTGTCGGTCGCCGAGGTCGAGGCCGAGGCGCAGGCGGCCGGGCTGACGCCGCTGCCCGTACGGATCGTGGCCGCGACGGAGGAGCACGTCGGCACGAGCGTGGTGATGCTGCGTGGCTGAGGTCGCCGCCGGCTCTCCCACCCTGCGCGTCTGCGCGCTGTATCCCGACCTCATGAACATCTACGCCGACCGCGGCAACCTGCTGATGCTCGCGCGTCGCTGCGAGTGGCGCGGCCTGGGCTTCGCGGTCATGGCCGCCGGACTGGGCGAGGGCGTCGACCCCGACGCCCACGACCTCTTCTATCTCGGCGGCGGGCAGGACCGCGACCAGCGCCTGTGCGCGCTGGACCTCGTGCGGACCAAAAGCGAGGCGCTGCATGCCGCCGCCGACCGCGGCGCGCTGCTGCTCGGCGTCTGCGGCGGTTACCAGCTGCTCGGCCATCGCTATGCGCTCGCCGGCGAGGAGATCCCCGGCCTCGGCCTCGTCGAGCTCGAGACGATCCGCTCCGACGGCCCGCGCCTGATCGGCAACGTCGCGATCGAGGTCGAGCTCGACGGCCCGGACGGCGGGCGGCGCGTGCTGGCCGGCTTCGAGAACCACGCCGGCCACACCCACCTCGCGGCCGGCGAGCAGCCGCTCGGACGCGTCCTGAAGGGCCACGGCAACACCGGCTCCTCCGGCCTGGAAGGCGTGCGCCGCCGCAACGTGGTCGGCACGTACCTGCACGGTCCGCTGCTGCCGAAGAACGCCTGGTTCGCCGACTGGCTGATCGCCACGGCGCTGGGCCTCGACGCGCTCGATCCGCTGGACGACACGTTCGAGGACGCCGCCCACGCCGAGGCGCGGCGGGCCGCGGGCGTGTGAGCACGGCTGGTGCGCGATCCCGACAGCGTTGTAGCGAACGGCGCGCGAGACGCCCGCCGAGAGCAACCGCGCATGAAGTGCCTGCACCCGAGGTAGGATCGCCCCCGTGGGAGACCCTTCCGACCGTTCCACGGCCGAGCCGCTGGAGTTCCGCGAGGCTACGAAGCGCTACCCGGGCAGCGCGAAGCCGGCCGTGGACGCGCTGTCGCTGAAGGTTCCGGCGGGCGAGATCTGCGTGCTCGTCGGTCCGTCGGGGTGCGGCAAGACGACCGCGATGCGGATGGTCAACCGCATGATCGACATCACCGACGGCGACATCCTGCTGGGCGGGCGCAGCGTCAGGGACCGCAAGCCGGCCGAGCTGCGGCGCGAGATCGGCTACGTCATCCAGCACATCGGCCTGTTTCCGCACAGGACGATCGGCGAGAACATCGCGACCGTGCCGGGGCTGCTCGGCTGGGACAAGAAGCGCACGAACGCGCGCGTCGAGGAGCTGATCGAGCTCATCGGGCTGCCGCCCGAGACGCGCTCGCGCTACCCCGGCCAGCTGTCGGGCGGACAGCGCCAGCGCGTCGGCGTCGCCCGCGCGCTCGCCAGCGACCCGCCGGTCATGCTCATGGACGAGCCGTTCGGCGCGATCGACCCGATCAACCGCGAGCGGCTGCAGAACGAGTTCCTGCGCCTGCAGGCCGAGTTGCGCAAGACGATCGTCTTCGTCACCCACGACATCGACGAGGCGATCAAGATGGGCGATCGGATCGCGATCCTGCAGGAGGGCGGCAAGCTCGCGCAGTACGCGCCGCCCGCCGAGCTGCTCATGTACCCCGCCAGCCGCTTCGTCGAGGACTTCGTCGGCTCCGACCGCGCGCTGAAGCGCCTGGCGCTGCAGCGCGTGCGCGACATCGACCTGTGGAAGGCCGCGGCGATCCGCGTCGGCACTCCCGTCGCCGACGCCCGCGCGGCGCTTGACGAGGCCGACGTGCCCTACCCGATGCTCGTCGACGAGCGCGGGCGCCCGAAGGGCTGGCTCAGCGATCGCGCGCTGACCGGCGAGCGCGTGACGGACGAGCTGCGCTCGCCGGCCCAGCCGATCGTCGAGCTCGACGACGTGCTGCGCGACGCGCTGGCCGACCTGCTGTCCTCCGAGACGCGCTACGGGGCCGTCGTCGGTCACGACGGCGCGCTGGCCGGAGTCCTCTCGCTGGAGGTCATCCAGCATTTCCTGCATGCGGCCCCGGCCGCCTCTCCGACAGGCGCCGACCTCTTGCGCGAATGATCGGCCTGCCGATTGGCCAGTTGCAGATCGAGAAGCCGGGCGGGTCGGACCAGTGCGTCGCGTCCAACGGCTTCTGCCCGGAGTGGATCGTCGACAACATCGACCGCTACTGGACGCCGCTGCTCGAGCACGTCTACCTCACCATCGCCCCTGTGGTGATCGGCTTTGCGATCTCGATGGTCCTGGCGATCCTCGCTCATCGCCGCCGCTGGCTGACCGGGCCGATCATCGCCACGACCGGCATCTTCTTCGCGATCCCGAGCGTGGCGGCGTTCTTTTTGCTGCAGCCGATCACGGGCCTGGGCTACACGACGGCGATGGTCGCGCTCGTCTCCTACACCCTGCTGATCATCTTTCGCAACATCACGACGGGGCTGCGCAACGTCCCCGCCGAGACCCGCGACGCCGCGCTGGGCCAGGGGCTCACCGAGCGACAGGTGCTCTTCCGCGTCGAGCTGCCGATGGCGATCCCAGAGATCATGGCCGGCCTGCGGATCGCGACCTCGACGACCGTCGGCCTCGCCGCGCTCGCCGTGTTCGCGGGGGCAGGAGGCCTTGGCAGGGAGATCCTCATCGACGAGCGCTTCAAGTCCAACGTCGTCGTCGCGGGCGGGCTGGCGGTTCTGCTGGCCGCGGCGTTCGATCTGCTGATTCTCGCCGCGCAGCGCGCCATCACCCCCTGGCAACGGGCGGGCAGATGAACGTCGCGCCGGCGATCCTCGGCGACTTCGGGGAAGCGATCGAGTTCATCTTCAAGGAACGCGAGTCGGTGTCGGGCGGCGTACAGATCGGCGGCCTGTCCGAGCTCGGTGGATTCGCCGCGACGCACATGTACGTCTCGATCGCGGCGCTGCTGATCGCCTCGGCGCTGGCGATCCCGCTCGCGCTGTGGCTGGGGCACATCGGCCGCGGCGACTTCCTGGCGACCGCCACCTCCAACGTCGGCCGCGCGGTTCCGTCGCTGGCGCTGCTTGCGTTCTTCATCTCCTTCATCGGGCTGGGCTACACGAACGTCATCGCCGTCCTCGTGCTGCTCGCGATCCCGCCGCTCATCACGAACACCTACGTCGGCGTGCGCCAGGTCGACCGCGAGACGGTCGACGCCGCACGCGGCCAGGGGATGACCGACATGGAGATCGTGCGCAAGGTCGAGCTGCCGCTGGCCCTGCCGACGATCTTCGGCGGCCTGCGCACGTCGGCGGTCAACGTCGTCGCCACCGCGACGATCGCGCCGCTGGCGAACGTGCAGACCCTCGGAGAGCCGATCATCACGCCACAGACCTACGGCTTCGTCGGCCAGCTCGGCGCCGCGATCGTCGTGGCGGTCATCACGCTCGCCGTCGACTTCGCCTTCGCACGCCTGCAGCGGGCGGTCACGCCCGCAGGCCTGAAGCTCGCCGATCCGGCCCGGCGCCGGCGGTTCTCGTTCCCCATCAGAAGGAGCCTGGAGTCCAGATGACCCCGACCCATCGCAGGATGATCGCCGCGCTGGCGGCCTTGTGCCTGATCTTCGGCCTCGCCGCCTGCGGCGATGACGACACCGCCGACACGGGCAGCGCGGAGAATGCGCCGGCGGCCGAAGGCACGGCCATCGAGCGCGACCCCGCGAACGCCAACAAGGGCACGATCACGGTCGCCTCGAAGAACTTCACCGAGCAGTACATCCTCGGCGAGATCTATGCGCAGACGCTCGAGGCGCAGGGCTTCAAGGTCAGGCGCCGTCTGAACCTCGGCTCCGAGCAGGTCGCCTACAAGGCGCTGCGGGGCGGAAGCATCGACATGTATCCGGAGTACACCGGCACGGCGCTGACCTCCTTCTTCGAGGTCAAGACCGTCGACGTCCCGAAGGACGCCGACGCGGCGTACGAGCGGGCCAAGGAGGAGTACGCCAAGCAGAACATCACCGCGCTCGAGCGCACGCCGTTCGAGAACACGTTCATCATCGCGTCGACGAAGGAGACCGCCGAGAAGGCCGGCAACCCCAAGACCGTGTCGGAGCTGTTCCAGAAGGCGCCGAACCTGTCGATCTCCGGGTTCCCGGAGTGCCGCCAGCGACAGGACTGCCTGCTCGGCCTGCGCTCGACGTTTGGGTTCAAGGGCAAGTTCGTGTCCTCGGAGGGCAAGTTCAGCGACCTCGACGGCGGTGACTCAGACCTCACGCTGGCGTTCTCGACCGATCCGCAGCTCGCGCTGACCGACAAGTACGTCGGGTACGAAGACGACAAGGACTTCTTCCCGCCGTACAACATCACGCTCGGCGTCCGCAACGAGACCGTCGAGAAGATCGGTCCGAAGGCGATCGAGGGCTTGCAGGCGGTGCAGGCCAAGATGACCGAGGAGGCGATGCGCGAGCTCAACCGCCGCGTCGAGCTCGACAAGCAGGAGCCCAAGGTCGTCGCGGCGGCCTACCTCAAGGAAGAGGGGTTCGTCCAGTAGCCCAGGTGCCGCTCGAGCCGGACCCTCGCCGCGCAGCGTCGCGGCGAGGGCGTCGGCCCTGACATCCGCGACGTCGCAACGGCGAGGACGAAGGGGTGGTGCGGTCGCCGCGGGCGGCGACCGCAAACGACAGCGCTCCCTTACGCCGGCCGGCCGTCGCGGCTAACACAGGCCCACTCCTTCACTGCGTCCTTGCCAGCCGGCGCCAGCGACCGCCTGGCAGGGCACGTACGTACGGGGACGAGCACTGGCGGCACGATGTCGAGAAGCGCCGGCCGGCTCCGCTCACCAGGTGAGGGGCTCGACAGGCGCGGCCCACGACACCAGGAGATCACGATGCCGAAGTACCTGCTTCTCAAGCACTACCGCGGCGGCCCGCAGCCGCACCATCCCTTCCCCCCGATGGACCAGTGGGCGCCTGAGGACGTGGAGGCGCACATGGCCTTCCTCAGGCACGTCAGCGAGCTGCTGCAGGAGAACGGCGAGTACGTCGACGCGCAGGCGCTCACGCCGGCGCGCACCTGGGTGCGCTACGGCGGCCCGGACGCGGCGCCCGTCACCACCGACGGCCCGCTGCCCGAGACCAGCGACCTGACCGCGGGGTGGTACATGATCGACGTCGAGTCCCACGAACGCGCGGTCGAGGTCGCGGCGTACGTCTCCTCCGAGCCCGGCCCCGGCGGCGAGCCCCTGTACGAGTGGATCGACGTCCGGGAGGTCATGTCCGAGGCGCCGTCGGAGGACTGACCCGGCGTGATCGACGAGCCGGTGCAACGGCTGGACGAGGGCGGGCTGCGCGGGTTCGGGCGGGACCTCGTCCCGCGGGTGCTCGCGAGCCTGGTCCGCCGGGGCGAGGACGTCGACGCCGCCGAGGACGCGCTCCAGGAGGCGCTGCTGGAGGCGCTGCGGGTATGGCCTAAAGCCGCGCCGCGCGACCCGCGCGCGTGGCTGACCACGGTCGCGACGCGGCGGCTCGTCGACGCCCACCGCAGCGAGGTCGCCCGGCAGCGCCGCGAGGAAACGGGCGCCGGATGGCCGCAGCCGCGGCCGGTCGCCGCGGAGGAGGGCGACGACACCCTCGTTCTGCTCTTCTGCTGCTGTCACCCTGACCTCGCGCCCGCGTCCCAGGTAGCGCTGACCCTGCGCGCCGTCGGCGGCCTCACCACCCGGGAGATCGCCGACGCCTTCTACGTCCCCGAGGCGACGATGGCGCAGCGGATCAGCCGCGCCAAGCGCGCCCTGCGCGGGCGCCGCCTGGACCAGCCCGGCGACCTCGCCGTCGTGCTGCGCGTGCTCTACCTCGTCTACACGGCCGGGCATACTGGCCCGCCCGCTCGGGTGGACCTGGCGCGCGAGGCAATCCGGCTCGCCCGCCAGCTCACCCTCGCCACGGAGGAGCCCGAGGCGCGCGGGCTGCTCGCGCTGATGCTCCTCAACCACGCCCGGCTCCCGGCGCGGCTCGATCGCGAGGGCCGGATCGTCACGCTCGACCGGCAGGACCGCGGTCTGTGGGACACGCGCGAGATCGCCGAGGGCGTGCGCGTCCTGCAGTCGGCGCTGGCCATGCAGACGGCGCAACGGCGCCCGGGCCGCTATCAGATCGAGGCCGCGATCGCCGCGCTGCACGACGATGCGGCAAGCGCCGAGGAGACCGACTGGCCGCAGATCCTCGCCTGGTACGACGACCTCGTCGCGCTGACGGAGGACCCCGTGCGCCAGGAGCCTGCCGCGGTGCTCGGCCGCGCGGTCGCGGTCGGCCATGTCCTCGGTGCCGCCGCCGGGCTGCGCGAGACCGACCGGCTGCGCGAGGTGATCGGCCAGCGGCACCGGTGGCACGCCGCGCGCGGGCACCTGCACGAGCTCGACGGCGACCTGCCCGCCGCCGCCTCGGCGTACGCCGAGGCCGCCCGCCGGGCCACGAACGTTCCCGAACGCGACCACCTCGTCCGCCAGGCCGCCCGCGCGCGAGCCGCTTGGGCTTGTCCCGTCAGCGGATCGGCTCGCGGAACGTGATGTCGGACGAGCGGTGGTCGAGATGAAGACGTGGTGCCGCCTACCGGCGCGTGGCATCGGAGCTCGAGCCTGGCATCCTTACCATCGAGCACAGCTCCTCGGCGAGCTGGAGCGCTATGAGGAACGGGGTCTATAGAGAGTTCGTGCGGAAAACCGGGTTAAGCCGCGACCGCCGGCCTCGCGTTGAGCTCGCGGTAAGCGCTGCGGTCGCGTAGGGCCTCGGCGAGGGCGATACGGTAGCGGCCCGTGAGCGTGAGGTGGTCGCTGCCGAGCGGGCTGAGCCGCTCGATGTCGACGTCGTCGATCTGCAGGCCGGTGGCGGCGAGGTGGTCGAGGGCGCGTTGGGTGTAGATCGTGTTGTAGAGGACGATCGCGTTGACGATCAGGCCGAGCGCGCCGAGCTGCTCTTCCTGGCCTTGGCGGTAGCGCTGGCGTAGTTCGCCGCGGTAGCCGTGGCAGACGTCGCGGGCGAGGGCGTGGCGGCTCTCGCCGCGGTTGAGCTGGGTCAGGATGCGCCGGCGAAACGGCTGGTCGTTGCAGTAGTCCAGCAGGTGGATCGTCTTCGCGGCGCGGCCGACGTGCTGCAGCGCGCGAGCGAGCGAGGCGAGGTGCCGGGTGTGGCTGCGCAGCGCCCGGACGAGCTGGCTGGCGGTCGTGTGGCGCTGCAGCAGGCTGCCCGCGACCCGGAGCAGGTCGTCGTAGTGCTGCTCGACAAGGCGCGTGTTGACCTCGTGGCGTGCGAGCGCGTTCAGGGGGCCGTAGTCGGTCGGGTTGATGCGCCAGAACGTCGCGCCGCCGGCGTCGGCGAGCCGTGGCGAGTACTGGTAGCCGAGCAGGCGAAACAGGCCGAAGATCACGTCGGTGTAGCCAGCGGTGTCCGTCATGATCTCGCGCGGCCGCACACTGGTCTGCGGGTCAAGCAGGCCGTCGAGGATGTACGGCGCGTCGGGCTGGGTGCCGGTGATGACGACGGTGTGCAGGCCGGCGTAGTGGTCGGCGGTGGTGCCAAGCAGCGTGACGCCCCGTCGGCGGTCGAAGTAGCGTCGGTTGTAGGCGGCGTGGATCGTGCTCCTGGGGACGACGAAGCGCAGCCCGTCGATCGACGCGACCTCGCCGCCACCCCAGCGGTCGGCGAGCGGCAGCTTGGCGTGCACGTCGACGATCCGCGCGTTCGCGGCCGCGAGTGTCTCGGGGCGCAGATAGCGCTGGGCTACGTAGCGCAGCCGTGCTTCGCGCAGCGCGGGGTTGCTCTCGTCAACGAGCGGTTTGTAGCCGACGTTGCAGGCTTGGGCGACGAGGACCGCGCACAGGCTCGTCGCGAGCCCGTCGAGCTTGGCGCCCGGCTCTTGGTCGTTGGTGAACGCGTCGATGAACCCCGTCTTCGCGGCGATCTCAAGCACGAGGTCGGGTAGGTCGGCGGCGGGCAGCAGCGAGTCGACACACTCACGCAGCGTCGTGAGCGTCGCTGGCTCGGGCAGCGCGTCGAGCTGCTCGACGCGTAGCCCGCCGCCGGCGAGCTCGTGGATCGGATGCTCCGGCGTCAGCCCCTCGCGCGTGCGCTGGTAGGCGTCGTCAAGGTCGCCGCCGAGCTGCTGCAGGAACGGATCTGGCTGCGCGGGCAGTGACAGCGATCGCTGCGTGTCCGTCCGTGAGGCGTTCCAGGCCGCGTCGCTGAGCAGGCTGGCTCGCGCGTCGGCGTAACGCTCGCTCGGCGTGACGTACACGTCGCGGCGGCGCAGCGCGTCACGCAGGCCCTCCAGCGCGCACATCGTGTACGCGCCCCTGTCGATCTCGCCTGGGCGCGGTTCGACGAGCGCGCGCCACGGCCGCGACACGAACCCGGTCGGCAGCCGATCGAGCGCGCGCCACGGCCGCGACACGAACCCGGTCGGCAGCCGATCGAGCGTGAGGGCTCGCTGTCCGGCCGCTTGGCGCAGGCCGTCGAGCGCGGCGAGGATCGGTTCGCCGGCGTCGTTGGCGAGGAAGGTGATCGTCTCAAGCAGGGCGGGCAGATAGCGCCGCACGCCGCGGTAGCGCGAGAGCACCAGCTCGCGCGCGCGGTCATCCGGCGACTTGGCCAGGCGACCCATCGCGGTGACGGCGTCGGCGAGCTCGTCGCGCGCCACCGCCGCGAACACGGCATCGCGGACCGGTTCGCGGACCGTGTCGTCGAGCACGATGCGACAGGCATCCATGAGTGTGCGGCCGGCGGCGTCGAGCGCTTCGCCGTCGGCGAGGCGCTCGCGTGCGCTCTGTGCCCGGACGCGCAGCAGCAGCTCGCCGTGCAGGCGATCGAAGAGCTCCAGCGCGTCGTCTTGGCCGCGCTCGGTCGCGGTGATCGCGAACGCCATCAGCGTCGCTGTCCGTCGCGCGTCGCTCATCTTCGCGATGTCCGCCGCGCGGCAGCGCTCGGCGTCGACCATCAGCGCCCGCAGGCGCGCGACCGGCAGCGCGTCCAGACCGCTCAGGCCGTCGGAGAGCTCACGCAACTCCTGTACACGCGCGAGACCGCTGACCAGCCCGCCGATGGTCGGTTCGACCTCCGGGCGCCGCAACCGCTCGAGCGCCGACAAGCGACGCCCCGCCGGAGTCTGCAGCAGCCCCGCGAGACGATCGCGCTGCTCGCCGGTCGGCGTGTCGGCGAGCAGCGCGAAGCCGCGCGCGTCGGCGTGCTCGCGCGCACCGCCTACCAGTCGCCACAGCGTGCTGTAGCCGGGCAGCAAGATCCGCCGAGCGGTCAGATGCTCAGCGGCCCGCGTAAACAGGACACGGTGGCTCTCGGCGCTGATCCACGCCCGGGCGCGCAGCCACAGCGCCAGCTCGTCCTCAACGCCGTGGTCGCCGAACAGGCGGTAGCCGTAGACGCGGCGGATCTCGGCCTGGTGCTCCCAGCGCGCCTCACCCTCGCCGTAGCCCGCGAGGGTCGTGGCGGCGGGCGCGCCGATCTCACGAATCGTCCAGCCGAGCACGCCCGCGGGGACCTCGGCCGGGTCCTCTAGGAAGCGGCCGAGGTAGCGCACCGTGCCCAGCTGCACCGCGAACCCCAGCCGACTCGCGTCGCCGCGGCGCGTGGCGATCCGACCACGGTCGTCATCTGTGAAGAAGAAGCAGCCAGCGAGCTCGTCGGGCGACAGCTCACGCGTGAACCGGCCGTAATCCTGCGCGCCCGTCCCGCCTGTGGCGGACGGAAAGCGCAGCACGCGCGCGTCAGGCGTCACGGCTCGATCTCAAGCGCGTCCATCGCGGCCTGACGATCGGCCGCCGACGGCAGGCTGTAGCGCCGCGTCGTCTCCAACCGACGATGCCCCGCGAGCTCGGCGACGAGCACGATGTCGTTGCCGCCGCGCACGAGGTTGGTCACGCACGTGTGGCGCAGCACATGCGCCGACAGCTGCAGGCCGGCGCGGCGCGCGGTGTTGCGGATCACCAGATCGACCGCGCGCGCCGACAACCGGCGTCCCTGCGGTCCGACGAACAGCGCCCGGTCGCCGACGTCGACGCGCTTGGCGCGCTCCTTCAGCCACGCCTCGAGCGCGCCGCGCACGGGCTTGTTGAGCGGCACCTCGCGATAGAAGTCGCCCTTGCCGGCACGCACGACGAGCAGCCCCTTGCGCGCTGAAAGGCGCGCGTCGGCGACGTCGAGCGCCACGAGCTCAGAGAGGCGAAGCGCCGTGTACAGCAGCGACACCACGATCGCGCGGTCACGCGGCTTGGAGTCCTCGGCCGCGCGCACCAGCGCGCGCTGCTCATCCTCCGACAGTGAGCGCGGCGCGGCCTGAGGCAACGGCTCGCGTGACACGATCGCCGGCCCAAGACCGAGGAAGCGGTTGAAGTGATCGACCGCCGCCAACGCGAGATTCACCGACGCCGGCTTCCACCCCTGCCCGACCTTGAGATAGCGCTTGAAGTCGCGCGCAGCGTGATCGCGCGCTCGCGGCTCGATGAGCGCCGCGGCCGCCTGCTGCCGCCCGGTCAGCCAGCGGCCGTACGCCGTGACCTGGCCGGCATACGCCTCGCGCGTTCGAGTCGCGAGCGGCGCGCGTTGCAGATCCTCGACGTAGCGCGCGACCGCGTCAGCAACGTCGTCGACGACCGGGGCGGGCTTGTTAGTAGCAGGCGATTCGGCGGGTTCCGGGACGGCCACGGCCGGATTAGTAGCCGGATCGCCGGACGGAACCGGCGTCTAAGGTGCCTTAGCGGAAGCAACGGTCGCCTGTGCTCGAGTGCTCCTTTGCCTCGATCCGGCATCGAACACGGGCACGGTCTAGAGACGCGCAGGACCCCGCCGAAGCGGGGTCCTGTCGTTCGTCGGAGCCTCAGGCCTAGCAGCCGGTCTCGTCGCCGGGGACGAACGTCCCGCCACGAATGTTTCGACCGAGCCGGTCGCAGCCGCCATCGCCATTGAACGTCCCGTAGTAAAGATCATCCACGAAGTCGTCGCCATCGCCGCCGTTGAACGTCCCGTCGAAGAGGATGCCCACCCCGTCATTGCCCGAGCCACCGTTGAACGTCGAGCCGTAGTAGGTGTTACCGGCGTAGTCGCTGCCGTCACCGCCGATAAACGTCCCGCGGCCAACGCTGAACACGCTGTCATCGCCCGCCCCGCCGAGGAAGATGTCGCCCGTCTGCAAGTCGGTGGTCGTCGAGGGGCGCCCAAATTGGGGGATCTGGTCGTTGCCGTCGAACCCGCAGATAACATCGTTGCCGCCTGTCGGCAGCAGAATGTCGTCGCCATCAGCGCCGATGATGTAGTTGGCGTTCTCGGGGGCGGTGAGCCCGGCAGCCTCCAGCTCCTGCAGGCAATCCTGCACGGTCTTGGTCGGCTTGGGTTGCAGCGCGCCGCCGTCGCGCACGTAGGACACACAGTCAGCCTCAGTGTTGAAGCTGTCTCCGGTCGAGGTGACGACGTTGGCGTAGCCGCCGTTGAGGCACGGCGCTTCGCGGGCCGAGAAGAGCGTGCCGCCGCCGCGCACGTAGCTCACACACGCGGCTTGGTCGCTGAAGCTCTGCCCGGTCGACGTGACGAGGTCGTTGTAGCCGCCGTTGAGACACGGCGCCTCGTTGGCATTGAACAGCGTGCCGCCCTTCGCCGCGAAACTGGTGCACGCCTCCTCGCTAGTAAAGGCGGTGGCGTCCGCCCGCACCAGGTTCATCCAGCCGTTCTTCTGGCAGGACTTCGCGTTCGGGGCGTTTCCCGGCCCCGGCCCTGATGGCGGGCCTGCGCTGGCCGGTGCCACCGCCACGGCGAGCACCCCCATCACCGCCAGCCCACCCATAACCCTCGCCCACCGGTGCGTCATGCGCATTCCCCCTACCTCGAGTGTCTCGGCCATGGTCGTCCTCCCCGATGTTGTACAGTGGCTTTACAAGCCTAAGGCTATTGAGACCATCTGTCAAGCCATGAGTGACGTGCCCAAACCGCCCCCACTGCTCGGCGCATTGCTGCGCGTGCCGCTCGACTACGCCTATGAGCGGGTCATCGCCGCGCTGCACGCGGAGGGGTTCACCGACGTCGTGGCGGCTCACCTCGCGGTCCTGCGCTATCCGGGCCCTAGTAGCGGTCGGCGTCCGGTGCAGCTCGCGGCCGACGCCAACCTGTCACGCCAGGCGATGAACTACCTTCTCGGCCAACTGCAGTCGCTGGGCTACATCGAGCGGCGCCCCGACGAGGACGACGGCCGAGGTCAGCGCGTCTACGCGACCGAGCGCGGCGAGGATCTCATAACCGCCGGCCGCGCACGCTGCAGGCACGCGCATGGGCGCGCGTCGCGCGGGCGCGGGCACGCGTGAACAATGCCGCCGGCGCGGAGGCCAACCGCGACCTCTTCGACGCGATCGAGTATGCCGCGACCGAGGCGCGCCTGGCCCTCGACGAACTCGTCGACGCCTACATCGCCGGAGCACCCGACCTCCAACTCGGCGAGGCATGGGAGGACGTCGCGGACTACCTGCAGCGCGTCGCCGCCGCGCACCCAGTTCAACATGGACAGCGCGTTCGCGCGGATCGAGCGCGCCCTGCCCGACTGGCGCCGGCGCCTGGGGCTGCGCATCGCCGCGCACGACCTCGCGATCGCCGCACACCACGTCGTCGGCGATCAGGACGAGCGCATCGAACTTGCGCGCCGCGCGGTCGCCGACGTCCTTGAGGGAGCGCGCGCGGCCGACGCCGACCACGAACCGTGGCGGTACAGTCGAGCTCGCCAACGCGTTCCGGCCGCCGTCCTGTTTGCCACGTGGCGTGCCCCTCGTTGTGGGATTGTCGACGCCGGCTGCGTTGAGCTCGCGTGGAGTTGTCCCACGCGGACTTGTGGTCGGAACCCCGGTATGGCGGAGGCGCAGTCGCCACGGGGCGGAACCTTGAGGTTGCGCCCCCGGGGAGCGCCTTTCAGCAGTTGACGTTCGGGTTGAACTGGGCGAACGTGCCGTTGGGGTTGTGCTTCCACAGCCAGACGTGCAGGTCGTAATGGACCGGCATGCCGGGCCCGTGGCCGGGCATCGGTCCCTCGAGTGGGATCCCGGCGACCGTGGGGCGGTCGTCGTCGGTCGAGCTGTCCTGGTCGGCGTCGACCTTGAAGTACTCAACGCCGACGAGACGCAGCCCGCCGCCGGGCTTGGGCGCGTAGAGCAGCTGCTCGGGCTTGCGAGGGTCGATCGCGGGGTCCTTGGCCAGGGCGCGGTTGAGGTAGTGGTATCCCATCGCTCCGACGCCCGGCACCTCGACGCAGTCGCTGACGCGCACGTAGCCGTCCTGCAGCGCCCGATCGACGTTGTGGTACTTGGCGGTTGCCTGCCGCACTTCGGCGAAAGCCCTGTTGGTGTTGGTGTTGGTGTTGGTGTCGTGGCCGAATGCGGGGGCCGTGGCGAGCGCGGCTGCTCCGCTGGCGAGGATGAGGGTGATGATGCGCATCGTCTCCTTCGTTTGTGGTGTGATCGGATAGGGCGGCTCGTCGGGACGGCCGGCGGGATTGCGTGGTTCGTTGCGGCCTACGCGTACGTCAGGGGCGGTGAGAGGTAGCGCTCGGCGCGACCGCGGCGCCGGGCGATCCAGGCGAGCGGCGCCAGCGGGGCGCGCTGCACCCAGCCCGGGGAGCCGGGGCCGCGAACCTCGTCTTTGAACTCGCTGACGACAGCGCCAGGTCGAGCGGCTTGGGCATGTTCCGGTCATGGGCGCACCTTCGGCGATCGAGGTGCGTCTGCCATCAGGGCCTTGCCTAGAGCGACCCCCCAAGGTTTTGCAGGCGCCTACCCCCAAGCGGCGGCCGTCGCGCTCGGCAGCCCGCGCCGCGACGTGATGTCGAGCTTGCGATAAACGGCCGAGAGGTGGACCTCGACCCACCGTCCTGCAGATCGACGGCGACAGCTACCGCATGCGCAGCCACCGCGCCCGCCTCGCCACACTCGAAGCCGGCCTCAACCACTCCGCCGAAGGTGGGGAATTCTCACGATCGCACCTGGGGAATTCTCACGATCGTTGACACTTCCGCGAGGGGGTAACTGCTCTGTTCAAGGGGAGTCGCGGGGGCACCGGTCAGGATCTCATGGGGTCCCGGCCGGCACCGCAGGGGTGACACCGTGGCGCCGCATCAGCTCGAACAACGCCTCGCGATCGGGCGGCGCGTCGCCCGTGTCGACGAAGAACTGCATCGCCGCACGGAAGTAGTCCGACCCCGGCGTGGAGACGCACACGAGCGTGGCGCCCCGCTCGGGATCGGGCCGGAAGCCGTGGATTGCCCCGCGCGGGATGAAGAGCGCGTCGCCTGCGCTCAGCGGG
>CADCVQ010000070.1 GCA_902806175.1 uncultured Solirubrobacteraceae bacterium | reverse complement strand
GCTCGTCAAGTACGTCTCGGGCCGGATGGCGTCCGGACTGCCCGCGCATGTGGAGGAGGCCGACCTCATCTCCTACGGGCTCGGCGGCCTGATCTCGGCGATCGAGCGCTTCGAGCTCGAGCGCGAGATCAAGTTCGAGACCTACGCGATCACGCGCATCAAGGGCGCGATCATCGACGAGCTGCGCTCGCTGGACTGGGTGCCACGTTCGGTGCGCGCCCGCGCCCGGGCGATCGAGCGCGCCAACACGAAGCTCGAGCACAAGCTCCAGCGCGCGCCGACCGACGAGGAGATGGCCGCCGAGCTCGAGCTGTCGGTGAGCGAGTTCCAGGACCAGCTGCTGCAGATCTCCAACTCGACCGTCGCCGCGCTCGACGAGTTGTGGACGGTGTCCGATGCCTCTGGCGATCAGGTCTCACTGCTGGACACGCTGCAGGATCCCGGCGCACCCGATCCCGCCCAGGTGATCGACACCAGCGATCTCAAGGACCGCATCGCCGACGCGATCGCGCGGCTGCCCGAGCGCGAGAAGCTCGTCGTCGCGCTCTACTACTACGAGAACCTGACCCTGCGCGAGATCGGCGAGGTCCTCGGCGTCACCGAGTCGCGCGTGTCGCAGCTGCATACGAAGGCCGTGCTGCGCCTGCGCGGGCGCATGTCCGAGGACAACATCGACCACGAGTGATGTGCACGCGCGGCGGCCAGCGTTCGCAGTAGATAGTTGAACGCCGCAGTACTAGCATCGCGCGATCCCCGAGGAGAGGAGCCGCGGCATGCACAAGCCTGCTGACCGCATTCGCAACGTAGCCCTGATCGGTCATCGTGGCAGCGGAAAGACCTCGCTGCACGAGGCGCTCCTCTTCGAGGCCGGAGCGACCAATCGCCTGGGAACCGTGCTCGACGGCACGACGGTCTCCGATTCCGAGCCCGACGAGCAGTCGCGCAAGATGTCGATCTCGCTGGCGCTCAGCTCCTTCGAGTGGGACGGCCGCAAGATCAACCTCATCGACACGCCCGGCGAGCCGAGCTTCGTCGCCGACGCGCTGGGTGCGATGCGCGTCTGCGAGTCGGCGGTCTTCGTCGTCAACGGCGTCATGGGCGCCGAGGTCACGACGCGGCGCCTGTGGGCGCGCGCGGAGGAGCTCGACCTCGCGCGGATGATCTTCGTGAACATGCTCGACCGCGAGCGCGCGGACTTCTTCCGCACGCTCGAGTCGCTCAAGGACGCCTTCGGAGCCCACGTCGTCGCGACCGAGATCCCGATCGGCTCCGAGCACGACATCAGCGGCGTCGTCGACCTCGTCGACATGAAGGCCTACAGCTATGACGGCGACTCGCGCGAGAACTGCACCGAGATCGCGATCCCCGACGACATGCAGGAGCTCGCCGAGCAGTACCGCGAGCTGATGATGGACGAGATCTCCGAGGTCTCGGACTCGCTCATGGAGCGCTACCTCGAGGGCGAGGAGATCGCCCACGACGAGATCGTCGAAGTGCTGAAGGACGGCACGAATCACGGCTCCCTGTTTCCCGTCACGTGCGGCGTGGCGACCGGCAACCTCGCCGTCAACCGGCTGCTCGACGCGATCGTCGAGGACCTCCCGTCGCCCGTGAAGCACGGCTCGCTCAAGCTGCCTGAGATCACGCTGGAGGCCGACGAGTCAAAGCCGTTGTACGCCTACGTCTTCAAGACCCGCGCCGACCCCTTCGCCGGCCGCATCAACCTGTTTCGGGTCTACCAGGGCGTCATGCGCCACGACAGCCACGTGATGAACACGACGAGCCACAACAAGGAGCGCGTCGGCCAGCTGCTCGTGTTCAGCGGCAAGGACTCCGGTCACGCCGACGAGTTCGGGCCCGGCGACATCGGCGCGGTCGCCAAGCTCAAGGAGACGCGCGCGGGCGACTGGCTCGCCGAGCGCGACGAGCCGATCTCGATGCCGCAGATCCAGCTGCCCGCACCCGTCATGGCGTTCGCGATGGAGGCCCAGGGCGACGAGGACAAGGTCTTCACGTCGCTGCGCCGCCTGCAGGAGGAGGACCCGACGATCGACCTGCACCGCGACCTCGAGACGGGCGACCAGATCATCGCCGGCCTGTCGCAGATGCACGTCGAGGTGATCGTCGACCGCCTCAAGGAGCGCTTCGGCGCCGAGGTCACGCTGAAGCCGCCGCGCGTCCCCTACATGGAGACGATCCGCAAGCCCGCCAAGGCCCACGGGCGCCACAAGAAGCAATCCGGCGGGCGCGGCCAGTTCGGCGACTGCCACATCGCGATCGAGCCGCGCGAGCCCGGCGCGGGCTTTGAGTTCGTCAACCAGATCAAGGGCGGCGTGATCCCGACGTCGTTCATCCCGGCGGTCGAGAAGGGCGTCGTCGAGGCCATGGCGCACGGACCGATCGCCGGCTGCCCGGTCAAGGACGTCAGCGTGACCGTCTTCGACGGCAGCTTCCACACCGTCGACTCGTCGGAGATGGCCTTCAAGCTCGCGGGCTCGATCGCGATGAAGGAGGCGATGACCAACGCGTCACCGGCGCTGCTGGAGCCGATCATGCTCGTCACGCTGTCGATCCCCGAGGAGTCTGTCGGCGACGTCATCGGCGATCTCAACTCGCGTCGCGGGCGGCCGCAGGGGATGGACTCCGTCGGTGGCGGCCTGACGGAGGTCAAGGCCGAGGTGCCGATGTCGGAGATGCTCACCTACGCGCCCGACCTGCGCTCGCTGACCGGCGGCCAGGGCGACTACACGATGGAGTTCGAGCGCTACGAGGAGGTGCCCGCGCACCTGCAGCAGAAGATCGTCGCGGAGGCGACCGCGGAGGAGGCCGTCAGCGCGTAGGGAGGGGGCGAACTTCGGGTCGCGCGCGCCTCTGAGGAGGTGTGAGCGACCCGAAGGAGGCGCAGTACGATGACGGCGATGCCGGTGGTGGAACGCATGACGGCCGAGGAGTTCCTCGCGCGGCCGTACGACCCCCGCGAACGCTCGGCCGAGCTGATCGGCGGGGTGATCGTCATCGATAACCCGTTGCTCGAGCACCAGCTCGTGTGCTCGGAGATCCTCCACGAGCTCGTCGGGTGGACGCGCACCGAGAACAATCGCGGTTTGGCGACGATGCCGATCGACGTCCTGATCGGCGAGCACGATGTCTACGGCCCGGACATCCTCTGGTACAGCGCGCAGAGAGCCCCCGGCCGCAACGACCCGCCTCCCTACGACGTTCCCGATCTCGCCGTCGAGGTCCGCTCGCCGAGCACCTGGCGCCACGACATCGGCGCGAAGAAGTCCGGCTACGAGCGCCGCGGGCTGCCGGAGCTGTGGCTCGTCGACACCGCCGCCGACGTGGTCCTCGCGTTCCGGCGTTCGAAGCCAGAGGCATCGGATTTCGACGTGGCACTGGAGCTGGCGCGCGGCGACACGCTGACGTCGCCGCTGCTGCCCGGTTTCGCCATCGCGCTCGACGCGCTCTTCGGGGAGTAGCGCCATGTGGCCACCCGAGGCACTCGAGTTCCTGCGCGAGCTCGAGGACAACAACGACCGCGACTGGTTCAAGGCCAACCGTTCCCGCTACGACGAGCAGCTCGTCGCGCCCGGCCGCGCGCTCGCCGAGGGCGTCGGCCACCTCGGCGCACCGAAGTTCTTTCGGCCCTACAACGACGCGCGCTTTCATCACCGCCCGCCGATCAAGGAGCAGCTCGGGATCGCGATCGGCTACGCCGGCGCGGGCGGCTACTACGTCGAGCTGTCGCTCGACGGGCTGCTGATCGGCGCCGGGATCCATCACCCCGCGACAGACCAGCTCGAGCGCTTTCGCGCGGCGATCGACGACGGGCGTCGCGCGGCCGCGTTCGAGCGCGCCGTCGCGCAGGCCGCGGCGGCCGGCATGACGCTCGTCGCGCCAGAGCTCAAGCGCGCGCCGCGCGGCTACGCGGTCGACCACCCGCGCGTCGACCGGTTGCGCCTGAAGAACCTGACGCTGTACGCGCGCCACCCGCTCGAGCCCTGGCTGCACGACGAGCGCTGCCGCGAGCGCGTGCGGACGCAGCTCGATGCCGCGCGTCCGTTCGTGGCATGGCTGGGCAGGCACGTGGGGCCCTCGAACAGCGGTTGAGCCGACTGCCGGCGCGCCGTGGCGGCCGGTACCCTGGACGGCCAGCATGGAGCGAAAGTCGATCACGACGAGTCGCGCGGCCGTCGCCTGCGACGTCTGCGGGCGCACGCTGCTGCGCGGCGAGCACGCCGACGCGTTCATCGCCAACGGGTCGCGGCGGATGGTCTGCGAGCTGTGCACCGCGCGCGCCGCCAACGAAGGCTGGATCCGCGAGGGCGCGGACAACACGCTCGGCGTGCGGGGACGCAACGGCCCGCGCGGCGGGCCGCGCTCGCTGTTGGGCCGCCTGAAGCCTCACCGCCGCGAGCCGCCGCCCGCCGTCGAGCTGCCCTACCGGCGCATCTCGTCAAACGTCGACCGCATCGAGACCGCCACCCGCGCCCGCGCGCAACCCGCAGTTCACGACGAGCCCGACGTCGTCGAGCGCAACGGGAGGCCGGCGCCGGCAATGCCGCAGCCGGCCGTGCCCGAGCCGCGCGAGCCGCGCCAAGTGCACGCCGTGCCGACGAACGCCGACCTGAAGATGGCGCGCGCGCTGGACGTCTTCAACAACAGCGCGCACCCGCGCCGGATCGCCGGCGTGGCGCGCTCGCTCGGCACCCCGATGGTCGCCGTGCTGCCGTCCGAGGTCGAGGGCGCGATCGTCACGATTGTCGTCGGCTGGGAGCTGTGCTGGTATCGCTACGAGGTCGACCTCGCCGACGAGGCCGCCGGCGTGCGCGTCATGGGGCAGGGCGCCGAGCTGTCGGAGCTGACCGAGCCCGAGCAGGTGGGCAACGCGTCCGCAGACGAGCGCGGACGGCTCGTCCTCGCCGCGTGAGCCGGGCTTTCGGCAATGGGTTCTCGGCGAACATGGCGACCGCACGCCAGTCCACGTTCACGAACGACCCACTAGGGTGACCCCATGATCTACTGCGTCGTGCCCGAGGCCCTGGAAGCGGAGCTGTTTGACAAGCTCAGCGCCTACTACGCCGACGACGAGAACGTCACGGTCATCGTCGACCGCCGCAAGACCGAGCGCCGCGGGCCCGGCGACGATGCCGAGGCGGCCGAGCAGCGCGAGACGCGCGACCGCCGGCGCCCGCGCGTGCCGGGCGAGTTTCCGCGCATCGAATCGGAGTGAAGGTCGTCGTCCACGTCGACGGCGGCGCGCGCGGCAACCCTGGGCCGGCCGCCGCCGGCGCGGTCGTCTCGACGCCCGCCGGCGACGTCATCGCTGACGCGTCGGAGACGATCGGCGTCGCGACGAACAACGTCGCCGAGTACCGCGGGCTGCTGCTCGGCCTGCGCACGGCGCGCGAGATGGGCGCCAGCGAGGTCGAGGTCGTCAACGACTCCGAGCTCGTCGCCAAGCAGGTCAACGGGACCTACAAGGTCAAGCACACCGACATGAAGCCGCTGCACGCGGCCGCGCTGCGGGCGCTGCGTGACTTCGAGCGCTGGAGCATCCGCTCGGTCCCGCGGGCACAGAACGCCGACGCCGACGCGCTCGTCAACCAGGCGCTCGACTCCGCGGCGCATTAGCGCACTGACGCAGAGGCCCGCGCTCGCTGCGCTGGCGGGCGCGATCACGATCGCGTTCTCGGCGATCCTCGTCGACCTCGCCGTCGTCAGCCCGTCGACCGCGGCGATCTTTCGCTGCGGCTACGCGCTGCCGGTGCTCGCGTGGCTCGCGCTGCGCGAGCAGCGCCGCTTCGGCGCGCCGCCGCCGCGCCACTGGCGCTACGGCGCCGCGGCGGGCGCGTTCTTCGCCGCCGACCTGATCCTCTGGCACCACGCGATCGGCGACGTCGGCGCGGGGCTGGCGACGACGATCGCCAACCTCCAGGTCGTGCTCGTCGCCGTCGCGGCGTGGGCGCTGCTCGGCGAGAGGCCGTCCGCGCGCGTCGTGCTCGCCGTGCCGCTCGTGTTCACCGGCGTCGTGCTGATCTCCGGCGTCGTCGGCGAGGGCGCCTACGGCGACGACCCGCTGCTCGGCGCGCTGTACGGCGTGCTGACGGCCGTCGCCTACACCGGCTTCATCCTCGTCCTGCGCGAGATGGGCCGCGACCTGCGCCGCCCCGCCGGGCCGCTGTTCGCCGCCACGCTCGCCGCGACGCTGGTCGCGGCCGTCGCGGGGACGCTGCTGGGGGAGGCCGACTTCGCGCCGACCTGGCCCGCCCACGGCTGGCTCGTCACGCTGGCGCTGACGTCGCAGGTGCTGGGGTGGCTGCTGATCGCCGTCGCCCTGCCGCGCCTGCCGGCGTCGCTGACGTCGGTCGTGCTGACGGTGCAGCCCGTCGGCTCTGTCGTGCTCGGGATCGTCCTGCTCGGCGAGGAACCCGGCCCGCTGCAGCTTGCCGGCGTCGCGGTCATCCTCGCGGGCATCGTGATCGCGACGCGCCGGGCTCCGACGAGCGCGGTTGTCTGAAACCGCGCCGGGTATGTAGCCCCGCGTGCAGACTCTGAGCGCCCGCGCGTCGGATCCAGAGAGCACCCCATGGCCGGATGCGATGATCAGCCCCATGGGCTCATAGAGCAGGATCGATTGAAGGAGGATCAGCATGGGACAGACGGTGCCCCTGCAGGTGATCGTCAACGGCGAGTCGCATGAGTCCGAAGTCCAGGCGCGACTTCTGCTCGTGCACTACCTGCGCGACGAGCTCAAGCTGACCGGTACGCACGTCGGCTGCGACACGTCCAACTGCGGGGCCTGCACGTGCCTCGTCGACGGTGAGTCGGTGAAGAGCTGCACGGTACTCGCCGTCCAATGCGACGGCGCCCAGATCACGACGATCGAGGGGATGGCCGGCGACGACGGCGCGCTGCATCCCCTGCAGGAGGGCTTCTGGGCACACCACGGCCTGCAGTGCGGCTACTGCACGCCGGGCATGATCATGGCGGCCGCCGACCTGCTCGCCCGCCGCACGGCTGACGGTCCGATCAGCGAGGAGGAGGTCCGCAAGGGCCTCGAGGGCAACCTCTGCCGCTGCACTGGCTATCAGAACATCGTCAAGGCCGTCCAGGCTGCCGCCGAGGCACAGCGAGGAGTGACCGCATGAGCATCACCGAGGCTCCCGCCGGCAAGTCCGTCGGCCATTCGCTGCGCCGCAAGGAGGATCCGCGCCTGATCACGGGCCGCGCGAGCTACATCGACGACATCGCCCTCCCCGGGATGCTGTACATGGCGGTCGTCCGCTCGACGGAGGCGCACGCGAACGTCGTCTCGATCGACACCTCCTCCGCGCTCGGCCGCCCCGGGATCAAGGCCGTCTACACCGGCGCGGACATGAGCGACCTGCTCGCCCCGCTGCCGATGGCATGGGCGCCGCCGGGCGTCGAGATCAAGACGCCGGAGCGCTGGCCGCTGGCGCGCGGCCACGTCGCGCACGTCGGCGAGGCCGTCGCGATGGTGATCGGCGACGATCGCTACGGCGTCGTCGACGCCGCCGAGCACGTTGCGGTCGAGTACGAGCCGCTGGCGGTCGTCGTCGACGTCGAGCAGGCGCTCGAGGACGAGATCCTCGTCCACGAGTCGCTCGGCACGAACAAGGCGCACGAATGGACGATGGGCGGCGGCGGCGACATCGAGCAGGCGCTCGCGGACTCGGAGGTCGTCGTCGAGCGGCGCATCGTCAACCACCGCACCGCGGGCGCGGCGATCGAGCCGCGCGGCGTCATCGCCGAGTACCGCGCGGGCGGGCTGACCGTCTGGTCCTCGACGCAGGTGCCGCACCTCGTGCGCCTGTTCTTCGCCGTGCAGATGGGCATCAGCGAGGACAAGGTCCGCGTGATCGCGCCCGAGGTCGGCGGCGGCTTCGGCGGCAAGCTGCAGATCATGGCCGAGGAGACGCTGTGCGCCTGGGCCTCCAAGCAGCTCGGCCGGCCGGTGAAGTGGATCGAGACGCGCTCGGAGAACATGGCGGTCTCACACCACGGTCGCGACCAGGTCGACTACGTGCGGATGGGCGCCACGCGCGACGGCAGGATCACCGCCTTCCACGCGAACATCATCCAGGATCTCGGCGCCTACTTCGGCCTGTTGACGCCGATGATCCCCGAGCTCGGGGCCTTCGTGATGACCGGCTGCTACAAGATCCCGGTCGTCCGGACGGACATCACCGGCGTCCTGACGAACAAGTTCTTCACGGACGCGATCCGCGGCGCCGGCCGGCCCGAGATGACGCACATGCTCGAGGTCATGATCGACCAGCTTGCCGAGGAGCTCGAGATGGATGCGATCGAGCTGCGCCGCAAGAACTTCATCCCCGCGGCGGACTTCCCGTACGAGACGCCGTACGGCATCACGTACGACTCGGGCAACTACGAGGCAGCGCTCGACAGGGCGCTGGAGATCGTCGACCTGGACGCGTTCCGCGCCGAGCAGGCGTCGCTGCGAAGCCAGGGCATCCTGCGCGGGATCGGCTTCTCGACGTACACGGAGATCTGCGGCCTGGCGCCGTCGCGGGCCGTCGGCCCGAGCGGCTTCGGCCTCGGCATCGGCCTCTACGAGTCGGCGATCGTGCGTGTCCACCCAACCGGCTCGGTGACGGTCTACACGGGGGCGTCGCCGCACGGCCAGGGCCATGAGACGGGCTTTGCCCAGATCGTCGCCGACCGCTTCGGCGTCGACCCGGCCGTCGTCGAGGTCGTGCACGGCGACACCGCCCAGGGTCCGATGGGGTTGGGCACGTACGGTTCGCGCTCCCTGTCGATCGGCGGCGTCGCCTGCGCGCACGCAGCCGAGAAGATCGCCCAGAAGTGCCGCGAGATCGTCGCCCACAACCTCGAGGCAAATCCCGAGGACATCGAGCTGCGCAACGGCAAGTTCTCGCTGAAGGGCGACCCCGACCAGGGAATGACCCTCGGCGAGGTCGCCGGCTGTGCGTACATCGACGCCACGAACATGCCCGAGGGCATGGAGCTCGGCCTGGAGCAGACGCTGATCTACGACCCGTCGAACTTCGTGTTCCCGTTCGGCACGCACGTCTGCGTCGTCGACGTCGACGCGGAGACGGGCAAGGTCCGCGTCGTGCGCTGGGTCGCGGTCGACGACTGCGGCCCCGCGGTCAACCCGATGCTCATCGACGGGCAGGTGCACGGCGGCGTCACGCACGGCATCGGGCAGGCGCTGTACGAGCAGGTCGTCTACGACGAGCGCGGGCAGCTCATCACCGGCACGTTCCTGGACTACGCGCTGCCGACGGCGGAGGAGATCCCGAGCTTCGAGACCGACCGCACCGAGACGAAGTCGCCGTCGAACTCGCTCGGCGTCAAGGGCATCGGCGAGGCCGGCACGATCGCGGCGACGCCCGCCGTCGTCAACGCGGTCATCGACGCGCTGCGCCACGAGGGCATCTCCTACATCGACATGCCGCTCACACCGATGCGCGTCTGGCAGGCGCTGGAGGAGGCGCGCGGCCGCGGCGACGGCCCGCGCGCCACCGAGCAGGGCGTGTCGCTGCCGCCGCAGGGCGAGGGCTCGGCGGGCTCCGGACCGACGCGGCCGGAAGGCGGTGCGGCATGATCCCGGGCGAGTTCGACTACGTGGTCGCGGGCTCCGTCGACGAGGCGATCGGGCTGCTCGCCGAGGGCGGCGCGGACGCCAAGCTGCTGGCCGGCGGGCACTCGCTGCTGCCGCTCATGAAGCTGCGCTTCGCGCACCCGTCGCTGCTCGTCGACATCGGCCGGATCAGTGAGCTGCGCGGGGTCGACACCGGCGACGACTCGTTCCGGATCGGGGCGGCGACCCGTCATGCGGACCTGCAGGTGCGAGATGACATGGGCCTGATCGCCACGGCCGCGAAGCAGATCGCCGACCAACAGGTCCGCAACCGCGGCACGATCGGCGGCTCGCTCGCCAACGGCGACTCGGCCGCCGACCTGCCGGGCGTGCTGCTCGCGCTCGAGGGCTCGGTGACCGTGCGCTCGCGCGACGGCGAGCGCGTGATCGAGGCGCAGGACATGTTCCAGGGCTACCTCTCGACGGCCGTCATGCCCGGCGAGGTGATCACAGAGGTCCGGATCCCCGCGCTGACGGGCTACGGCTACGGCTACGAGAAGTTCAACCGCCGCTCGGAGGACTGGGCGATGGTCGGCGTCTCGGCGCTCGTCAAGGCCTCTGGCGGCGTCTGCGAGGACGTGCGGATCGGCCTGACGCACATGGCGTCCACGCCGCTGCGCGCCAGCGCCGCGGAGGATGCCCTGCGCGGCAAGCCGCTCGACGCGGAGAACATCGCGGCGGCGGCACAGCTCGCCGCCGAGGGGACGTCGCCGCTCGGCGATCTCAACGCGTCGCCGGAGTACAAGCGCCATCTGGCGCAGGTGCTGACAAAGCGCGCGCTGACGACGGCGAGCGCCGCGTGATCGCAGCCGTCGTCCTGGCGGCGGGATCGGGCTCGCGCTTCGGCGCGAGCGCCAAGCAGCTCGCCGAGCTCGATGGCATCCCGCTGCTCGAACACGCGCTGCGCGCAGTCGAGGCGGTGCCGACGATCGACCGCATCGTCGTCGTGCTCGGCGCCCGCGCGGAGGAGATCCGCGCGGGCGTCGAGTTCGGCCCCGCCGAGGTCGTCGTCTGCGAGGACTGGGCCGAGGGCCAGGCGGCATCGCTGCGCTGCGGGATCGCGGCGGTCGCCGACGCCGAGGCCGCGGTGCTGACGCTCGGCGACATGCCGCGGATCACGCCGCAGGTCATCGAGCGCTTCGCCGACCTGGCGGCCCAGCGCGGCTCGCACGCGCGGGCGCGCGCCGTCTATGACGGCATGCCGGGCCATCCTGTCGTGCTCGGGCGCGAGTACTTCGAGCAGATCGCGGCGCTGCGCGGTGACGTCGGCGCGCGCGAGGTGCTCAAGGCGATCGGCGCGCATCCGATCGAGTGCTCGCAGCTGTGCTCGGCCGCCGACGTCGATACGCCGGAGGCACTCGAGGAGCTGCGCGGATGACGAGTGAGCAGACCGCGCCGAAGTAGGGCACGTCAAGCCCCCGGAGGACCCCCGAGCACCAGCACGTCGACCAGCAACAGCAGCGCCACCGTGCACACGACGACCGCGAACGCCCGCCCCAGCGCCGCGGCCGGCAGCCGCCCGCTGACCTGTGCCCCGACGAACGCGCCGATGGCCGTCGGCAGCGCCAGCGCCGCGGTCACGGCGACATCGATCTCGCTGCCGGCGGCGAGGTGGGCCACGACCGCGACGAGCCCGGTGAAGGTGATGATCACGAGCGAGGTCGCGACCGCCCGGCGAAAGCCCGCGCCGAGCCACAGGGTGAGCACGGGCACGATCGCAAAGCCGCCGCCGACGCCGAAGAAGCCCGTCAGCAGCCCGACGGCGAAGCCCGCCAGGAGCACGTGCGCGATCGCCGGCCGGGGACAGCCGGTGTCGAACTCGTCGCGGCCCGCGCCGGCGCGCTGCCAGGTGCCGAACGCGGCGACGAGCATCACCGGCACGAACAGCAGCACGAGCAGCCTCGCGCCGACAGCCGTCGCGGCCGCCGTTCCCAGGAGGGCACCGGCTGCCGCCGGTCCGGCGAAGCTCAGCGCGATCCGCCAGCAGACCTGGCCCTTGAGGGCGAGCGATCCGGCGCCGACCGCCGCGGCGATGGCGACGACGATCAGCGAGCCCGTCGTCGCCGGGCCGACGGGCTCGCCGAGCACGTAGACGAGCACGGGGAGCGCGAGGATCGCGCCGCCGCCGCCGACCGAGCCGACGACGAGCCCGATCGCCAGGCCGAGCGCGGCGGCGACGACGAGCAAGAGCTAGCGGGCCTGGCCGGGGCGGCGCGCCGCGGCAGGCGGCGCGAGCAGACCCACTAGTGGGCCGCCCACTAGGAGCACTCGATCGGGTGCCCTGCGCGCCGCCAGGTCCCGACGCCGCCACCGATCACGTGGACGACATCCTCCGCGCCGTAGCGCGCGAGCAGGCTCGCCGCCACGGCAGCGCGCTGGCCCGACGCGCAGATGACCGCCACCGGCCGCGCCGCGTCGATCCCGGCCGGGATCTGTCTGATGTCGTGGTAGGCGGCGTGCACCGATCCCGGTATGTGGCCTTCATCCCATTCAGACTGCTCGCGCACGTCGAGGATCTGCAGCTCGCCGGAGCGGGCGTGCAGGTCGTCGACGGCCAGTCGCTCGACGTGGGCGACGGGGAGGCCCTCCGCGCGCCAGCTCGTCATCCCGCCGTGCAGGAAGCCGGCGATCCGCCGGATCCCGACGGCCGTGGCGAGCTTGGCGGCATCGAGCGCATCGCCGTCGTCGCGGCCGACGAGCACGATCTCCTGCGCGCGATCGGCGATCCACGCCAGGCGCGTGCCGAAGCCGGCGCTCAGGGCGGTGAGGCAGACGGCGCCGGGGATGTGCGCCTCGTCGAACTGCTCGGGTGTGCGCACGTCGACGACGAGCGCCCCCTCCCGGTTCTTCAGATCGACCTGCCGTGGCGCGAGCGGCTGCGCCTCGACGCCCGTCGTCATCAGCGCGCCTCGGTTGAGCGCGACGATCGCCTGGAAGTTCGGCGGCTGCGGGCCGAGCGTGGCGAGCGAGCGCTCGACGAAGCGCCCGACGTCGGCCTCGGCGAGCAGCACGTTGTGCAGGCGCTCGTAGCCGATCGTCGAGGACACCTTCATGTCCATCCCCGGGCCGCCGCACATCGACCCGCCGAGATGACCGGGCCACACCTCGCAGATGTCCGGGAGACACAGCAGCTTCTCGTGCAGGCTGGCGAAGATCCCGCGCGCGCCCTCCTCGCGGTCGATCGCCAGATCCGGTCGCGCGATGTCGCCGACGAACAGCGAGTCGCCGGTCAGCACCGCCCAGGGCTCGTCGCCGCGCGCGCGGTCGACGAGCGCGAACGCCGTGTGCTCGGGCCGATGCCCGGGCGTGTGCAGGGCGCGGATGACGACGTCACCCAACTCGAGCTGCCAGCCGTCCTCGAACGGCTCGTGCTCGTACTCGGGCTCGGCGAGGCGGTGGACGTGGATCGTGGCACCTGTCGCGACCGCCAGGCGGCCGTGCCCGGAGACGTGATCGGCGTGGTTGTGGGTCTCGAGGATGTGCTCGATTCGCACACCCATGTACCGTGCAAGGTCCAGATAGATGTCGATCTCAAAGCGCGGATCGATGACGGCGGCGAGTCCTGCGTCGTCGTCACCGACGAGATAGGACGCGCAGCCGAGATCGTCGTGGGTGACCTGTCGGAACAGCATGCTGTGACGTTACATAGCCCGCACACCCGGCACGGCCGGGACGCATAGAGGTAGTTCTAACAAAAGAGCCTGACATTTCGCTTGAACCCGAAGTCAGCGAACGCGAGGATGTTGCAATGTCCCTGGTGGAGGACCCGGTCGGCGCTGCTCGCAGCGCGCCCGATGCATTGGCCGCGAGCCTCGAGTCGCTCGCACTGACCTCGGTCCGCGCAGCCGCGCTCGCGGCTGCCGAGCACGCCGGTTCCGGCGACGGCAAGGCCGCCGACGGCGCCGCGACCGAGGCGATGCGCATCATCCTCGGTGAGACGAAGGGCCTGGGCACCGTCATCATCGGCGAGGGCGAGAAGGACAACGCCCCGATGCTCTACAACCGCGAGGAACTCGGCGACGGCGACGGGCCGCGCTTCGACATCGCCGTCGATCCCGTCGAGTGCACCGATCTCTGCGCCGCCGGGCTGCCCGGCTCGCTGACGACGATCGCCTTCGCCGGCGACGGCTGCCTGTGGTCGCCGGGACCCGGCCTATATCAGGACAAGCTCGTCGTCGGCCGCGCCGCGCGTGAGGCGATCGACCTGCGCGAGGAGCCCGAGCAGAACGTCAAGAGCGTCGCCGCCGCCCTCGGCAAGCCGGTGAACGAGATGCGCGTCCTGATCCTCGACAAGCCGCGCCACGTGGAGCTGGCGGCGCGCCTGCGCGAGATCGGCGTCAGCGTGATCATGCCGAGCGCCGGCGACGTCGCCGGCGCGATGTTCGCGCTGCTGCCCGGCACCGGCGTGGACATGCTCATGGGCGTCGGCGGCACACCGGAGGGGATCATGGCGGCCTGCGCCGTCAAGGTTCTCGGCGGCGGCATGCAGACCCGTCTCGCGCCGCAGAGCGACGAGGAGCGCGATGCGGTCGTCGGGGCCGGGATCTCGCTCGACGAGATCCTCGACGCCGAGGACCTCGTACGCGGGCCGGCGATCTTCGCCGCCTGCGGGATCACCGGCGGCACGATGCTCGGTGCACCCCGCTACACCGCCGGCTGGGTATCGACCCAGTCGCTGATCGTCCGGCCCGGCTCCTACCGCAGGATCGTGGAGAGCACGCCCGCCCCAGAATCCGATTCCGCAGGAGGATGACCAGATGCCGCTCGTGACCATGCGACAGCTGCTCGACGAGGCCGCCGCCGGGGGCTACGGCGTCGCGGCCTTCAACGTCAACAACCTCGAGCAGATCCAGGGCATCATGGAGGCCGCCCAGGAGACGCAGTCTCCGGTGATCGTGCAGGCGTCGCGCGGCGCGCGCAAGTACGCCGGCGACAACTTCCTCTACCACATGATGCTCGCGGCGGCCGAGACCTACCCCGACATCCCCGTGGCGCTGCACCAGGATCACGGCAACTCGCCGGAGACGTGCATCAGCGCGATCGAGCTGGGGTTCACGAGCGTGATGATGGACGGATCCCTCGGCGAGGACGCCAAGACGCCCCTGAGCTTCGAGGACAACGTCGCGGTTACGAGGAAGGTCGTCGACCACGCCCACGAGCGCGGCGTCACGGTCGAGGGCGAGCTGGGCACGCTCGGCGGCATGGAGGACGGCGTCGGCTCCGGCGAGATCAACCTGACCGACCCCGCGCAGGCGGAGGAGTTCGTCGAGCGCACGGGCGTCGACGCCCTCGCGGTCGCGATCGGCACGAGCCACGGCGCCTACAAGTTCTCGCGCGCCCCCGACGGCGACATCCTGGCGATGGAGATCATCGAGGACATCCACCGCCGCCTGCCCGACACGCACATCGTCATGCACGGCTCCTCGAGCGTCCCGCAGGACATCGTCGAGCGCCTGAAGGCGGCGGGCGGCGAGGTCGACGCCGGCTTCGGCGTGCCGATCTCGGCGATCCAGCGCGGCATCGAGCACGGCGTGCGCAAGGTCAACATCGACACCGACGGCCGCCTGGCGATCACCGCGTTCATGCGCGAGCACTTCCGCGACAACCCCGACGACTGGGATCCGCGCGGCGTCGGCAAGGCGGCGCGCGCCGGCCAGAAGCTGATCTGCATGCAGCGCATGCAGGAGCTCGGCATGGCCGGCCACGCCGGCGACTACAAGCCGATGTCGCTCGAGGACATGGCCGCGCGCTATGCCTCAGGCGTGCGCTCGGCGGCGTAGGTTGCGCGCCGTGGGATACGCACGACTCGTGCTCCCATGATCGACGTCGCCTTTCTCGGCACCGACGTGCGGCCGACGGCGACGGCCGTCGTCATCGACGTGCTTCGCGCAACGTCGACGATCACCCTCGCATTGGTGTCGGGCTACGAGCGCGTGCTCGTGGCCGGCAGCATCGACGAGGCGGTGGACCTGCGCGCGCCGCAGCGCACGCTCGCCGGCGAGGTGCAATGCGCACGGGCACCCGGCTTCGATCTCGGCAACTCGCCGGAGGAGACACTCCAGCCGCGCGGCACCGAGCTCGTGCTGGCGACGACGAACGGTGCGCCGGCGATCGTCGCGTCGGCGCAGGTCGCCGAGGAGGTGCTGCTGGCGTCGATGCTGAACCTCGCCGCGGTCGCGGAGCAGATCGGCGCTGGCGACGTCCTGCTGGTGTGCGCCGGCACCGACGGGCGCGTGAGCATCGAGGACGTCTACGTCGCCGGGCGTCTCAGCGCGGCGCTCGGCGGGCCGCGCAGCGACGCGGCGCACGTCGCCGAGGCGGTCGCCGCGGCGTATCCGACGCCGCTGGCGGCGCTGGAGGCGAGCGCGGGCGCGGTCGGGCTGCGACACGTGGGCCTGGAGTCGGATATCGCGTTCTGCGCGCAGGAGTCGATCGTGGGTGCGGTGCCGCGGCTGGCAGAGACGGTGGACGGGGTCGCGGTCATCGAGATGGCGCCGACGACCGGGCGAACGAGCGCGTCCGCGGTCGATGAACCGACCGAGACCTATAGCCATAAGTCGATATGAACTTGGTTATGTTTTGCTTTCAATCTTTGTATCCCACGGGTAGTATCGGCGTACGCGACAAGCGAGAGAGGACGGGATGAGCGAATCATCGAACGGTAAGAAGGACCGCTGGGCAGCTGGCGTCACGCCGTATGCCGAGATGGGCTACTGGAACGCGGACTACGAGCCCAAGGACACCGACGTCCTCTGCGCGTTCCGGATCACGCCCCAGGAGGGCGTCGATCCGATCGAGGCCGCCGCGGCAGTCGCGGGCGAGTCGTCGACGGCCACGTGGACGGTCGTCTGGACCGACCGGCTGACGCCGCACGAGCACTACCAGGCAAAGGCGTACAGCGTCGACGAGGTGCCCGGCACCCCTGGCCAGTACATCGCCAGGATCGCGTACGACATCGACCTCTTCGAAGAGGGCTCGATCGCGAACCTGACCTCGTCGATCATCGGCAACGTGTTCGGCTTCAAGGCGCTCAAGGCGCTGCGGCTGGAGGACATGCGCATCCCGTACGCGTACCTGAAGAGCTTCCCGGGACCGCCGCACGGCATCGTCCAGGAGCGCGAGTACCTCGACAAGTTCGGCCGCCCGCTGCTCGGCGCGACGACGAAGCCGAAGCTCGGCCTGTCGGCGAAGAACTACGGCCGCGTCGTCTACGAGGCGCTGCGCGGCGGTCTGGACTTCACCAAGGACGACGAGAACATCAACTCGCAGCCGTTCATGCGCTGGCGCGACCGCTACGTCCACGCGATGGAGGCCGTCCATCGTGCCTCCGCCGCGACGGGCGAGGTCAAGGGTCACTACCTCAACGTGACCGCCGCCACGGTGGAGGACATGTACGAGCGCGCGGAGTTCGCGAAGGAGCTCGGCTCGGTCATCATCATGCAGGACCTCACGGTCGGCTACACGGCGATGAGCTCGATGTCGAAGTGGGCGCGGGCGAACGGCATGATCCTGCACCTGCACCGGGCCGGCCACGGGACGTACACGCGCCAGAAGACGCACGGCGTCAGCTTCCGCGTGATCGCCAAGTGGTGCCGGATGCTCGGCGTCGACCACATCCACGCCGGCACGGTCGTCGGCAAGCTCGAGGGCGATCCCGGCATGATCAAGGGCTACTACGACGTTTGCCGCGAGCGCTTCAACAAGGTCGACCCGGCGACCGGCATCTACTTCGACCAGGACTGGGCCTCGCTGGCCGGCGTCATGCCGGTCGCCTCGGGCGGCATCCACGCCGGCCAGATGCACCAGCTGCTGCAGTACCTCGGCGAGGACGTCGTGCTGCAGTTCGGCGGCGGCACGATCGGCCACCCCATGGGCGTCGCCGCGGGCGCCACGGCCAACCGCGTCGCGGTCGAGGCGATGATCAAGGCGCGCAACGAGGGCGTCGACTACGTCGAGGAGGGGCCCGACATCCTCCGTGAAGCCGCCAAGGGCTGCAAGGAGCTGAACGCCGCGCTCGAGGTCTGGAAGGACATCACGTTCGACTTCGAGTCGACCGACACCGCCGATGTCGAAGTGACCCCCACCGCCAGCCGCTAGCCAGCGGCGAACAGGAGAAGTTCAATGAGAGTCACACAAGGCACGTTCTCGTACCTGCCGGAGTTCACCGACGAGGAGATCGAGGCGCAGATCCGCTACGCGCTCGACAACGGCTGGGCGATCATGTTCGAGTACACGGACGACCCGCATCCGCGCAACTCCCTCTGGGACATGTGGAGGCAGCCGAACTTCGACCTCGAGCCCGAGGACGCCGGAGAGGCGCTGAAGGATCTGCAGGCCTGCCGGGAGACGTACCCGAACCACTACATCAAGGTGGTCGCGTACGACAGCTCGCTCGGACGCCAGACATCCGCGCTGTCGTTCATCGTCAACCGGCCCGACCACGAGCCCGGCTACCGCCTCGAGCGCACGGAGACGCACGACCGGACGATCAACTACACGCTCACTGCGTACGCGCTGGACGATCCGCCGGGCCGGCGCTACGGCAACGAGGGCAGCCTCAGCGTCGGTCGCCACATCGGGACCGTGCAGGAGGGCGTGCCGGGGCCCGACTCACCGAAGTTCGCGCAGAGCGGCGACGGTGACGGCGACGGCGACCTCGAGGCCGCCAGCGACGAAGGCGCCGGCGAGTCCTGATGGCTGAGCTCCAGGGCCGCGACACCCACGGCAAATGGCTTGATCCCGAATCGGACGGGGCCAGGCAGGACCGGGCGGCCCAGGAGCTCGACGACGAGTTCAGCGGCAGGGTGACCAAAGCCTCAGATGACGAGGACGCGGGCGCTGCCGTCGAGCGCGTCGATTTCGGCGAGGCCGTGTCCGACGGCAAGGCCGACGTCCAGAAGGTGGTCAAGGACTCGCGCGTGCACGAGGTGCTCGAGGAGATGGACCGCAACCTCGTCGGTCTGCAGGCCGTCAAGCGGCGCATCCGCGAGATGGCCGCGCTGCTCGTCATCGACAAGCTGCGCAACGAGATGGGCCTGACCTCGGAACGGCCTACGCTGCACATGGCCTTCACCGGAAACCCCGGCACGGGCAAGACGACCGTGTCGCTGCGGATCGCCTCGATCCTGTACCGGCTCGGGTACATCGAGAAGAACCAGCTCGTGACCGTCACGCGCGACGACCTGGTGGGCCAGTACGTGGGGCACACGGCGCCGAAGACCAAGGAGGTCGTCAAGAAGGCCCTCGGCGGTGTGCTGTTCATCGATGAGGCCTACTACCTGCACCGGCCCGAGAACGAGCGCGACTACGGCCAGGAGGCCATCGAGGTGCTGCTGCAGGTCATGGAGTCCGAGCGCCACAACCTCGTCGTCGTCATGGCCGGCTACGCGGAACCCATGAACGAGTTCTTCCTCGCCAACCCGGGCATGGGTTCGCGCATCGCGCACCACATCCACTTCCCGGACTACAAGCCCGACGAGCTCATGGAGATCGCCGCGATGATGATCGAGCAGCAGGGCTACGAGTTCAGCGAGGAGGCCAAGGAGGCGATGCGCGACTACATCGAGCGCCGCGTCGACCAGCCGCGCTTCGCGCACGGGCGCAGCATCCGCAACGCGATCGAGCGTGGCCGCATGCGGCAGGCGATGCGTCTGTTCGAGGCCGACCGGCCGCTCGGCCGCGACGAGCTGATCAGGATCGAGGCCGAGGACATCCGCCGCAGCAGCGTCTTCGACGACCAGCCGATACCGGGGTATGACGTCGACGCCGATCCCGACGACGCTGCCAAGCCCGAGAAGGCAGAGGCCTCGAGCTGAGCCAGCCGGCTGCGCCGTTGCGCAGGCATGCCCACCCATGAGCTAGGAGCAGCACAGATGCCCCGACCGATCATCCTCGGCGTCGTTGGAGATTCCGCCAGCGGCAAGACGACGCTCAGCCGTGGCCTCGTCCGGATGCTCGGCGAGAACAACGTCACGCACGTGGCGGCCGACGACTACCACCGCTACGACCGCCGTCAGCGCGCCGAGCACGGCATCACGCCGCTGCATCCGGACTGCAACTACATCGACATCATGGAGCGCCACTTCGCCGAGCTGCGGGCCGGCAACGCGATCCTCAAGCCCGTCTACGGGCACAAGGACGGCACGTTCGGCCCCCCCGTGTACACGCAGCCCAAGCAGTTCACCCTGATCGAGGGGCTGCTCGGCTACCACACCGAGGCGCTGCGCAACTGCTACGACGTGCGCGTCTTCCTCGCCCCGCCCGAGAAGCTGCGTCGCGCCTGGAAGGTCCAGCGCGACTGCTCGCGGCGCGGCTATACGACCGACCAGGTGCTCGAGGAGCTCGACCGCCGCGAGCCCGACTCCGAGCTGTACATCCGCCCGCAGCAGCGCTGGTCGGACATCGTCGTCTCCTTCAGGCCCGGCAAGCGCGGCGATCAGGAGCACCTCGATGCAGAGATCGTGCTGCGCAAGGGGCTCGTGCATCCAGACCTGTCGGAGTTCTCCGCGGACGACGGCAGCAGCATCCGCGTCGACGAGAGCGACACTGAGCACCGGCTGTTCGTCCGCGGCGAGATCGATCCGGCGCGCGGCGCGGAGATCGAGGAGTCCGTCTGGGAGCGGATGCACTTCGCCAGTCACCTGCGCTCCGAGCGCCTTGGCGAGTTCACCGTCGGCACCGAGCTGCATCGCTCGGAGTCGCTCGCGATCGTGCAGGTGCTCGTGCTCTACCACCTCGTCACGGCGCGGGCCACCGTCGCGCTCGGCGGCGAGGGAACGCGCGCAGACCACGGGGATGCCAAGGCGCCGGCCACCGCTGCACAGGAGTAGCCGCGGCCGGCGCCGAGCGCCGCCTACCGCGGGCCCGCGGGCCCGGCGCCTGACATCATCGACCCCGCGGGCCGACAACGGGGGCTGCTGCACGCCGCGTGGAGTTCAGACAGCGTCGCGCCGGCGCAGGTCAGGGCATCGGCGGGATCAGCACGCGCTCGTCGCGCCAGTCTGGCTGCACCTCGTCGAGCGCATCGGCGACGCGCGGATAGTTGGCCGGCAGCATGACCATGCCGTTCGTGATCTGGGGAGGCTGGATGCCGAGGTGAGCGGCGAGGCGGTCCAGCAGATCCTTTGCCTCGCCCTCGTCGGCTCCGCGGGCGACGGTCCAGACGGCCGGAGGGGCTTCCATGACGAGCATCGTAGCGGCTGGCCGCCTCGCCGGCGGTCGCCGATGACCGTCGTGATCGCTCAGCGGGCCCCCATCCACATCTCGAGTGAGGTGGTCGAGCAGCGCCCCGGTCCTCGAACTTGAATCGCGTCCACCCAGACGAGTAAGCTCGTATCAACTGATACGAGCGTCTGGAGGCATCCCGTGGACGTACGCGATGGCATGAACCGAGTCGTGGTGACCGTCGGGCCGCACCACACCCTACGTGAGGCCGCACGGCGCATGACCGCTGCGGAGGTCGGCGCCGCTGTCGTGCTCGACCCCGACGGTGAGGGGCCGGGCATCCTCACCGAGCGCGACCTGTTGCACGCGTGCGGTCGCGGCGACGATCTCGACCGCGAGCACGTCGGCGATCACATGGCTCAGCGGCTCACCTATGCCGCGGTGGAGTGGCCGCTCGAGCAGGCCGCCGAGGAGATGGTCCGCGGCCGCTTCCGCCACGTGGTCGTGCTCGACGGCTCCGAGGTCGTCGGCATCCTCTCGATGCGCGACATCGTCCGCTGCTGGACGCAGGCGCGAACTCGCAGGCGCGACGCTGCGAAATCCGGGCGGATAGGAGCTCCGACGTGACCAGCTGACAGCGGCGCGCCTCGCTTACTCCGCCGCTGGCCGCGCGGGCCGGTCGTCGAGCGCGTCGCGAGCTGCAGGTGAAGCGGCGAACGCCATGAAGCGCTCGACGGCTGCTCGGCGCGGGCCGACCGTCGAGCACATCGCGTACCAGCGCCGCGAAGCGGGGCGGTGGCGCACCGGCAGCGCGGCGAGCAGCCCGTTGTCGAGTTCGAGCGCGACAGCGTGCTGCGAGATGAACGCGACGCCGAGGCCCGCCCGAGCCGCCTGCTTGATCGCGCCGTTTGAGCCGAGCGTCAGCGTCTGCGGCTGCAGCCCGGCCGTGGCGAGGAACTCCTCGTTGACGACCCGCGTCCCCGAGCCCGATTCGCGCAGCAGCCAGACGCGGCGCTCGAGCTCGGCGGCGTCGACGCTGCCGCCGCCGGCGTTCGGGTCGTCCGGGGCGGTGATCAGGACGAAGTCGTTGGGGAGGATCGGGGTCGCCTGGAGGCGCGCGTCGCGCGGCGGGCGCCCGCCGATCGCGACGTCGGCGCGGTGGTCGAGGACGAGGTCGAGGACCTGCTCGCGGTTGCCGACGGCGAGCGTCAGCCCGATCGAGTCGTTGCTCGTGGAGAACGCTCGCATGAGCGGCGGGACGAAGGACTCGGCCGCGGTCGTCACGGCGGCGAGGCGCAGGCGGCGATCGGCAAGGTCCGCTGCCTCGCGCGCGGCGCGGCGGCCCTCTTCGAGCAGCCCGATGACGTCGGCCGCGAACGGCGCGAACGCGTTTCCCGCGGCGGTCGGCCGGATGCCGCGACCCTCGCGCTCGGTCACCGGCGTCCCGAGCTCGCGCGACAGGGCGGCGACGGCAGCCGAGACGGAGGGCTGCGTCACGACGAGCTCGTCGGCCGCGGCGGTGACCGATCCGCCGCGCATGACCGCGAGGAAGCTGCGCAGTTGCGTCAGTGTTATAGACACAACCCGTACCTTACTGAGCAAACCAGCGATTTCCTAAGAACCGACCCGTCACCCTCTGACGCTCGTCATGGGGTGAGGCACGCAGTCTTCGAGGCGGCCGCAGAAAGCGGCCGGCTCGCACACGCGCATCATGCTCACATGACCCCGCACCAGAGCGCATCGCGCGCCGCACACGAGCAAGGGCTCGCGCGCTTTCTCAAGCCCAACCGGCGCGCGCGCTTCCTGGCAATGCTGGCCAAGCCGCGGTTGCGGCGCGACCTGCGCGGCGAGCTCGGGCACTTCGAGCGGCGGCTCGATCCGCGGCACGCGCGGCCGCGCGCACCGCGCACCAAACAGGTGCGCCACCTCGACAGCGTCTACCTGTTGCTCGTCGAGGCCGGCGCTCCCGCGGCGTGCTTCGTCGTGAGCGACGGCGCGCTGGACGGCCACGAGGTGTCGCTGCGCGAGGCCGTCGAGCAGCTGATGCAGGACGGCGCGGGCTTCGTCTCCTGCGTCCCGGGCCGGCTTGGGCTGTACGTCGGCGAGCACGGCTCGAGCGTCTACGTGCTCGCGCGCGACGCGTAAGTCGCCGGCAGCCGCAACGAACCGGGGCCCGCTTAAGGGGGCGGGCCCCGGTGCAAGCGGATGAAGGGACTCGAACCCTCGACCTTCTGCATGGCAAGCAGACGCTCTAGCCAACTGAGCTACATCCGCGAAGGGCGCGATTATAGCCCTGCGGCGACTTCAGCCTCCACGACCAGGTTGCCGGACGGGCGCCGGGACCCGCGCAGGACGCGGTTGCACATCGTCGGACGCTTCTGGAGCTCGACGAGCGGACCTGACGCCGGGCCGCCGTTGCAGGATCCTGCAACGGCGGCTGCGAGACCTCGCCAGAACGCTGCAGTTCTGCCTGGGTAAAGCCCGCAACCGATGCGCGTACAACGGCAGCAAACCTGGGGGCTAGCTCCGATGCGACGGCTCGATCGCCCTGCCAATCTCCTAGACGTTGAGGTCACAGGAGTGGCCAGGGGCCAACGGAATAGGGGCAAAGAACCATGCTGCCAGACGCAGCCAACGTGCACGGGCCGAACGGCAAGGAGTGCCCACGACTCATGGACAGGGACGTATGAGCGTGGATTGCAGAGATGTGGCCACGGCACGCTTCGTCAGCACGCCGCTGATCGTCGCCGTCGCCGAGGATGAGCTCGCGGCCCGGCGGATCGAGGATGTTCTCGAGGCCGACGGCATGCTCGTCGAGACACGCGGCCTCAGCGTCGAGGAACTGGGCCACGGCGCCGCCGCGGACCCCGACGTGCTCGTCGTCGCCTTCGGTCGCGGGATCACCGAGCGCGACGGGCATATGCGGCGGCTGCGCAAGAGCCTGCCCGACACCCATCTGATCGCCGTCCTGCCCGAGGATTCGCGACGCGGCGTGCGCCGCGCGCTGGAGGCCGGCGCCGACGGCGTCGTCTTCGACACCGAAATCGAGGCCGCGCTGACATGGACCGTCGGCGCCGTGCTCGCAGGGCAGACGGCAGTGCCGGCGGCCGCCCGCCACGAGGTCGACCGCCCGACGCTCTCGGGCCGCGAGAAGCAGGTCCTCGGCATGGTCGTCATGGGGCTCAGCAACAAGGCGATCGCCGCGAAGCTCTACCTCGCCGAGAGCACCGTGAAGTGCCACCTCTCGTCGGCCTTCTCAAAGCTCGGCGTGCGCTCGCGCAACGAGGCCGCCGATCTGATCGTCCACTCGGGCGCGGGGTTGGGCCTCGGCCTGATCGACGTGCCACCTGCTTACGCGACCACGGAAGGAAGCGGGCGATGACGTCTACCCACACGCAGCACACAGGAGAGGCACGGGCATGAAGCGCCTACTGATCGTCGCAGACCACTCGCTGGTCGCGCACTCCATCCGGCTTGCCCTCAAGCAGACGGTCGGCTTCCAGGTCATCGGCGTGATCGACGGCCGGGCGAGCGCGCGCGACGCGCTGCTGGAGATGCGCCCCGACGTCGTCCTCGTCGACGACATGCACGATCCGCGGACCGCGGAGGCGCGCGAGCCCGATCACGCGCTGGCGCGCCTGCGCGAGGCCGCCGAGCACGTGCCCGGCGCCCAGCGCCTGCTGCTGACCCTGCGCATGGACGAGGACTGGATGAACGAGGTCTTCGAGGCCGGCGCGCACGCGGTCCTGTCGAAGTCGATGCACCCCGTCAGCCTCGGGACGATGCTGCGCGAGGTCGTGCGCGGCAACGTCGTGCACCGCTTCGAGCGCCGTTCGGCGGCCGTCATCGCCGACTGCCCGCTGACGCTGCGCGAGAAGGAGATTCTCGCGCTCGTCGCCGAGGGCGCGACGAATGGCCAGATCGCCCGCATGCTCTGGGTCACCGAGCAGACGGTGAAGTTCCATCTGTCCAACACGTACCGCAAGCTCGGCGTGGCCAACCGCACCGAGGCCAGTCGCTACGCGCACGTCAACAACCTCGTCGCCGTCGCCGAGGCAGTTGCCTGCTGAGCGTGGGATCCGCGAGGGGGCATGAAGCCCGGCTCCACGAGAGCGCCGACACGAGGGGAAGCGAACACATGGATCGTGCGCCACGCAAAGCGCTTCCGATGCCCGAGGTGAACACACCCTGGGCCGGCAGGACGAAGGATCGACTCGTCGCCATGTCCAGCGTCGACTCGTCACCGCAGATCGAGCGGCTCGTGGCCCGTGCGGTCGTGCGCGCCAAGCAGGGCGACCGCGATGCCGTCCGCTTCCTGTACCTGCGCTACGCCGACAACGTCTTCGGCTACGTCCGCACGATCGTGCGCGACCACCATGACGCCGAGGACGTCACCCAGCAGGTGTTCGCCAAGCTCATCACCGCGATCGCGAAGTACGAGCCGCGTGGCGTGCCCTTCGTCGCATGGCTGCTGCGGATGTCGCACAACGTGGCCGTCGATGCCATGCGTGCGCGGCGCGCGACGCCCGCGAGCGAGATCTTCGGACCTGACGCGGTCAGCGAGGACGAGCCCGAGCGCGCTCGCGCATTGCACGCGGCGTTCGCCGCGCTGCCGGAGGACCAGCGCGAGGTCGTCGTGCTGCGCCACGTGCTCGGGCTGTCGCCCGTCGAGATCGCCGAGCGGCTCGGTCGCACCAACAGCTCGGTGTACGGGCTGCACCACCGCGGCCGGCGCACGATGTGCGCCGAGCTGCGGCGGCTGGACTCGAGCCCGCTCACCGCGGCGCGCGCGCGGATGCCGGTAGCAGCCTGACGACAGCTCGCGCGATCGCGCAACGCGTGCCGGGGCGCCCGCGTTCCAGCGCCGGCGCTCTGCGTCCGGCACGCCGGGGCGCGCGTTGCTGCCTGCGGCCGCTCGGGTACGCGGCTGATGCGGATCACAGAGGCAACGATCGGGAGGTTGACATGAGTGCCGACGCAGCGGCCGGCGAGCCGAGGTACGAGGTCTGGATCGACGACAGGATCCATTCCTGGGACAAGGACACGATCTCCGTGGCGGAGATGCGCGAGCTCGCCGGGCTGCCGGCCGACTCTCCGATGACCGCGGTGGACCTCGTCGCCCAGCAGGAGGTTCCGCTGCCGGAGGACGCGGTCCACTCCGTGCCGCCGCGCGACGCGGGAAAGCCGCTCGTCAAGCGGACGCATTTTCGCCAGCTCAGCTAGCACTCGTCCAGCGGACGACGTCGTGGAGGCGGTGCCGTCCCTGGCTCCGCCTCCACGCGCACTGCATGCCCAGCGTCGTGGGGCGACGACCGCGGGGCACGCGGGCCGATCGGACGCCACGCGGGGAATCCAAGCTGCCACGCTGCATGCTCGGGCCTGCGGCGTCCGGAGGGTACTGGCCGAATGGGTAGGAACAACCCCCAGCCGGCGACCTTCTACGTCGCTGCTGCCTGCTCCCCGGAGGCAGCGAGCTCCGACAGGACGTCCTCGGTGTGCTCGCCCAGGTGCGGCGACGGCTTCGCCGGGACGCGCCCCGAGACGCTGAAGTTCAGCGGCGAGGCGGGGGTGAGGTAGGTCCCGACGGGGTGCTCGACCATGGAGAACATCGGGTTGGCGGTCGAGCAGCGCGGGTCCTCGTCGACGAGCTGCTTGAACGTCTGGTAGGGCCCCCAGGAGACGCCGGTGCCGTCGAACGCAGCCCGGATCTGCTCGAGCGTGCGCCCGGCGAACCACGGCGTCAGCAGCTCGCGGATGAGGTCGCGGCCCTTGTAGCGCCCGGCCTCGCCGCGGAAGTCGTGCCCGGTCGCCTCACAGACCCTGTCGAACAGCTCCTCGGTCCCCGTCGCCTCTTTCAGCGCCTTCCACTGGCGGCCGGTCAGCGCGACGACCATCACGCGGCGCTCGTCGGCGGTCGGGAAGTCGCCGCCGAACGCGCCGTAGAGGAAGTTGCCGTCGCGCGGCTGCTCGCGCCCCTCGAGCTGGACCTCGGCGATGCGCCCGAGGTTGCCGACCGTCGCAAACGCGACGTCGGAGAGCGCGATCTCGACGAGTTGCCCTTCGCCGGTCTGGTCGCGGTGGCGCAGCGCGGCGAGCAGGCCGACGACGGCCAGCCCGCCCATGATCGAGTCCCACGCCGGCATCAGGCTGTTCGTCGGCACCGCGGAGTCACGCGGTCCCATCGCCTCGGGAAAGCCGGCCGACGGGTTGACGGTGTAGTCGACCTCCGACGAGCCGTCGTGGTTGCCCGTCATGACGACCATGATCAGGTCCTCGCGGCGCTCCTTGAGCTTTTCGTAGCTCATCCAGCCGCGCGCGGGGAAGTTCGTCATGAAGATGCCGTTGCCGGGGCCCGGCAGCGTGATGAGCTGCGCGAGCTGCTCGCGGCCCTCCTCGGAGCGCAGGTCGATCTCGATCGAGCGCTTGCCCTTCTGCAGGCCCGACCAGAACAGGCTGTCGCCAGCCGACGTCAACGGCCAGCGCTTCCAGTCCAGGCCGCCGCCGGGCGCGTCGAAGCGGATGACGTCGGCGCCGAGCTGCGCGAGCGTCATGCCGGCCGTCGGGGCCGCGACGAACGCCGAGCCCTCGATCACGCGCACCCCGTTGAGAATCCCCTCGCTCATGCCATCGCTCCCACGAGTCGCCAGTCCAAAACGCCGTCCAGTGCCCCGTCGGCACGCTGCGCCGAGACCTCGATGCGCAGCGTCACGAGGCCGCCGCCACCGGGCAGCGCTTCGGTGCCCTCGAGGTGGACGGTGCTGCGCAGCACGTCGCCCTCGAAGACGGGGCCGAGGTGATTGCAGTGATGCCAGCCGATGATCGTCACGAGGTTGGGCAGCGTCCTCGTGAGGTGCCCTGCGGCGATGCCGATCGTGTGGCCGCCGTAGACGAGGCGCTTGCCGGAGTGATGTGAGCCCGGGTCGGAATGCGCCTTGGCGAGGTTCAGCGACAGGCGCACGAGCTCGGTTGCGGCGGTGACGCTGTCGCCGCCGTCGAGGGCCCACGTCGTCGGCGCGGTGAGGCCGGCGAAGTGCACGCCCGGCACGGCGTCGCGATAGGCACCCAGGTCGATCCCGTCGAGCGGCGCGTGCAGCGCGTCGGCGGGCAGGTCGGCGGGAAACCGATCGAGGTCGTCGGCGTGCGGCTGCGAGGCGCCGACGTCGCCGATCGGCAGCATCGCGCAGCGCCAGTAGTCGAGGATCGGTCGGTCCTCCTGGTCGGTCGTGACGATGTGCAGGACGGCGAGGCCGGTCGGCGTGCGTCCCGCCTTGATCGTGTTGCGCTTGAGCGCGACGATCTCGGTCGTCGTCTTCAGCGTGTCGCCGATCGCGGGCAGGCGGCGCAGCATGAGGCGGCGGTAGAAGAGGTTGCCGATGACGCGCTGCGTCGGCAGCGTGGACTGTCCGATCGAGACGTCGCAGACGAGCATCGGGTGCGCGAGGCGGCGTCCGGCGACGCGCTCGGAGAGGGTCGCGTCGAGCGCCAGGCGCAGGCGGTCTCCGACGATCGACTGGTGCAGCGCCGCATGTCCCTCGTTGAGGGTCATCGCCGGGAACTCGACGTAGCGCGCGCCGACCGACAGCTCCTCCCAGTAGGGCCCACCCACCTGTACGGGTTCGCTGGCGATCGTCGGCTGTGCACTCATGTGGCGAACCTCGTTTCGACCCCGGGCCAGGGGCCGCAACGTACACGATCGAGGGGCGCCTCTACTCGCCCGCGGCGCCGATCCACAGGACGAAGGCCGAGACCTTGCCGTCCCTGATGTTCGCGCGCACGATCGAGATCCGCGTGCCGGGGGTGCCGAAGACGTTCGGCGCAGTGGCCAGCCACCAGCTCCCGCCGCGCCTGCGCGCCGCGGGATGAAGCTTGCGCAGCCGCGCGAGCGTGTCGCCGACGCGCAACCCGTTCTGCGTCTGCAACGCCGGCCCGCGGATCTCCGCGCTCTGCAGTTTGCCCAAGGTCGGCGAGCACGTGGTCTGCCCGGGTCGTGACCCGCCGAGGTTGACGAAGTTGCCGCGCAACGCCAGCGGCGTCCAGTCGACGACGCACGTCTCGGTGCTCGTCAGTCGCGTCTTCGTCGGCGCGCCGAGCGCCGCGCCCGCGCGCGCGATCGTGGGCGTGCGCGACAGGCTGAGGTCGCCGATGTGCGTGACAGCTCCGTTCTTCCAGCGGATCGTCGTGGCCGCGGCGGCAGCGCTCGCGGCGGCGGCGAAGAGCAGCGCGGCGCAGGCGCCGATCAGGGCAGTTCGGCTCATGGAGCGGGACGGTAGCGGGGGCGCATGACGAAGGCGACCACGTCGCCGCCGACGAGCGGCTCCTCGGGATCGCTGGTGGCGCGGCCGTTGACCGTCGCGGCGCCCTCGCCCGCGGCGCTGAGCGTGGCCGCGCGGACGTCGCCGCGACCGATGACGGTCACCCGCGGCGCCGGACGGGCGCGGGCGGCCTCGTACTCCTCGGGCTCGTTGAGGTTCAGCAGCGAGTCGAGCGCCGGATCGTGCTCGGCGACGGCGGCGTCGGCGAGCAGGGCCGTCGCGTCGAGGCGGCGCACGCGGCAGCGCTGCAGCAGCGGCTTCGTGCCGAGCAGATCCTGCTCGAGCAGGTCGTGCAGGTCGCGCGCGATCGACGTGCGGTAGGCGGCGAAAAGCGGGTGGGGGAACCCGTGTGCGACCGGCAGCACGACATCGATCTGCTCGTCGGCCGCCAGCGCGGCGACGACCGCGCCGATCAGTGCCGGGTGCAGTAGCGGCGCGTCGATGCCGCAGACGAAGACCGCGCCGGCGCGGTCGCCGACCGCCGCGAGGCCCGCGGCGATCCCCTGTAGCGGCCCGCGCGCGTCGCGTGCGTCCTGCGTGACCTCGACCGCCGCGGGCAGCGCCGGCAACTCCTGGCGCGCCGCGCGCACGACGACGACGGGCCCGTCCGCGACTCGCGCCACGATTCCCGCCGCGCGACGCACGAGCGTCGAGCCGTGCCAGTCGAGCGTGGCCTTCGGCCGTCCCATGCGCTTGGACTGCCCGCCGGCGAGGACGATGGCGCCAACCCTCACCGCAGGGCGTTCTCGAAGGCGGCGCAGGCCGCGTCGCCGAACAGCCAGAAGCGCGCTTCCTGCACCAGGGGATGCGTTTCGAGCGCCTCGCGCGTCGCCGCGATCGCGACGGCGGCCGCGCGATCGAGCGGATAGCCGTAGACGCCCGCGGAGATCGCGGGAAACGCCACGCGGGCGCAGCCGTGCTGCGCCGCCAGGGCGATGCAGCGGCGATAGCAGGAGCCAAGCAGCTCGGCCTCGCCGTCCTGGCCCCCCTTCCAGATCGGGCCGACCGCGTGGATGACGTGCTTGACGGGCAGGTTGCCGGCGCCGGTGATCTTCGCGTCCCCGGGGTCGCAGCCACCCAGGCTGCGGCACTCCGCGAGCAGCTGCGGCCCCGCCGCACGATGGATCGCGCCGTCGACGCCGCCGCCGCCGAGCAGCGTCGGGTTCGCGGCGTTGACGATCGCGTCGGCGCCGCCGTCGGTCGTGATGTCGCCGCGGTGAAGCGTGATGGCTCCCATGGTTCGTAGTCTGAACCCGCGTGAGCGATCTCGCAGAGAGACTCGAACGGACGGCGGCGCTGCCGCCGCGCGCGCTGGCGATCCGGGCCGGCGTGCCCGATCCCGCCGACGTCATCGCCTCCTACCGCGCCGTCGGTCGCGACTCGCGCGCGACGATCCTCGATCTGCTCGGTGCGTCGTGGTCCTTCGCCGGCAAGCGCGTGCTCGACTTCGGCTGCGGCTCGGGCAAGGTCATGCGCCACTTCCTGCCCGAGGCGCAGGACGCGGAGCTGTGGGGCTGCGACATCGACCGGCGCTCGATCGACTGGATCAACGCAGAGCTGCATCCGCCGCTGAGCGCCTTCGCCAACGGCGACGCGCCGCCGCTGGACCAGCCGCCGCAGTCATTCGATCTCGTGTGGTCGGTGTCGGTCTTCACGCATCTGACCGATCACTGGGCCGGCTGGCTCGCGGAGCTTCACCGGGTGCTCAAGCCCGGCGGCCAGGCGATCATCTCCTTTCTCGGTGGCGCGATGTACGAGGTCTGGAACGACGAGCCGTGGGAGCCCGACCGGATCGGCATGACGGTGCTCAACCACGGTCAGGACTGGGAGCTCGGGGGGCCGACCGTCTTTCACTCGCCGTGGTGGCTGCGCGAGCACTGGGGCCGCGCGTTCGACATCGTCGAGTTGCGCGAGGGCAGCGCGCCGCGCGAGCATGGCCTCGTGCTCCTGCGCCGCCGCTCGGACGTCGCGGTCAGCGCGCAGATGCTCGAGAAGATCGACGCTGCGCGCGAGCCGCGTGAGATCGCCGCGCTGCGCTGGCAGGTGCACATGCTCCAGCGCGAGGCGAGCGCGCTGCGCTCGGCGCGCGACGCGCTCGCCGTCGCGGACGCGCGCCGACTGCCTCGCCGGGTGGCGGGCCGGCTGGGGCAGATGCGCGGCCGCGAGGGGTGAGCGGCGGCCCGACGGCCTGACCGCTGAGACTGTTGCGGGCTCGTGGCGAGACGGCTACAGCGGCATCTTGCCGCGGCCGCGACGGCCGGCCGAGCCGCTCTTGCCGATCGCCTTCTGGGCCGTGTTGAACGGCTTGGAGAACCAGTGACCGAGCTTTCCGGGCGCCTTGCCTGCGCCGCGTTGGCCGACGCCGACGGCCTTGTGGCCTCCGCGCTGGGGATGACGGGACAGTCGCGGAAAGACGAACGCGACAACCAGCAGCAGTACGCAGAAGACGGCTACAGCAGCAATGACCATGCCGCTCGGACTACCCAGGTCAACCGCGCAGGACGCGCACCTGGACGAATGGCGAACGTCCTCTCCGACGGCGCCCCCAGCGCGTCCGAACGTCGCAGATCAGTCGGTGATGGGAGGAAAGATCTCCGCGAGCGGCTCCTCCTCGCCCGTCTCGACCTCGATGACGTAGGCGATGTTGGCGGGGTTGATGTAGCGCTTGAGCGTGCGCTCACCCTCATCGAGATAGACCCAGCCCGCCGTGGGGGGCGTCGCCTGCGTGAACGACTCGATGCTGGCGTCCAGCCGGAAGATCGTTCCGTCCACCATGCCGATCGCGATGGGCATGGCTCAGGCCGCCTTGCGCTTCTGCCCGACCGCCGCCGCGCGGTGGATGATCCCGTTCACAGCGTGGAACCTGACGATATGAGTGTCTTGGTCATGGCCGCAGGCTATGCGGCGCAGCGGACGTGTGACGAGCAAGGCCGCGCCAACCGAACCGGACTACAGGCGTTCGGGGCAAGGCGCCGTCCGGACTCGAACCGGAGTAAACGGCTTTGCAGGCCGCTGCGTAGCCACTCCGCCACGGCGCCGGGAGAGACCGGGGAAGGGTACCGAGCGTCACAGGATCGGATGCTCGCGACAAGCTCAGCACGATGGCCCGCTCGCGTCTTGATGGCGACCGCCTCGCCGTCGCCGCCGGCGAGCCGCTCGACGTCGCGTGGCGGCTGAGCGCCTCGTCCTGTGATTGCGCGGCGGTGCGCGCCGTGGGCGTGTGCCGGTGCCGCGCGGAACATGCTCGGCGTCTCGGGACTCGTTCCGGACACCGGACATGTGGGCCCCGGATGCGGCGCGTTCGGCGGCCTACCGGCCTTCGTCGCACCGCCTGTGCTCGTCATCCCGCGGCCGGCGCTTCCTCCCGCCATGCCGGTACCCTCGCCTCCGGATACCGCGCCGAGCTCCCTGACGGACGCGGCCGTGCTCAGGCGTCGCCGCCCTCCTCGGCCAGCCGCGACGCCTCGCGCGCGAGCAGCCCAAGGCGGGCCTCGCGCACGAGCGGCACCTCGCGGCGGCGCTTGCGGACATTGGCGAGATTGATGTCTGCCGTCACGATCGCCTCCTCGTCGTCGGGCAGCGAGCAGACGATCTCGCCCCAGGGGTCGACGACGTGCGAGCCACCCCAGAAGCGCAGGTGCTCGCCCTCGTCGCCGACGCGATTGCAGAAGACGACGTAGCACTGGAACATCCGGGCGTAGAAGACCGTGATGTCGCGCCAGTAGGTCTGCGAGTCATAGCGCTCGGGAAAGCGGCTCTGCGAGGAGTTCGTCGGCATCAACAGCACGCGCGCCCCGTCCTGCACCGCGAGGAACGCGAGCTGGGGCTGCCACGCGTCGTTGCAGATCAGCGTCGCCATCCGGCCGTGCCGGGTGTCGAAGGCGCGCATCGTCTGGCCGGGCGAGAAGTGCTTGCGCTCCTCGAAGACGTCGTAGGTCGGCAGGTAGAGCTTGCGGTGGGAATGGACGAGCCCGCTCGCGTCGTAGTAGGCCGCCGAGTTGTAGCTGTGCACGCCGAGGCCGTCCTCGTAGAGGCCCATCAGGACGTCCGTGCGCAGCGCGTGCGCGTTGAGCCCCGTCAGGCGCGGGTCGTCGGCGCCCATCGCGACGTCCTCGTCGACGCGGCCCAGCGCATAGCCCGTCACGAACAACTCCGGAAAGACGACGAGGTCGCTGCGCTCGCGGCCGGCCTGGCGGACGATCTCCTTCGCGCGCGCGAGGTTCGCCTCGACGTCGCCGAGCTGGCTTGCCGCCTGTGCGAGCGTGATCCGCATGACGCTCGCGAGACTATCCGCGGACAGACGTGATGCTGTGTCGGCGTTGATATCCTCGCCGCTCCCAGGGCGATTAGCTCAGCTGGGAGAGCGCCGCCTCGACAAGGCGGAGGTCACTGGTTCGAGCCCAGTATCGCCCATGAAGAAAGACCCGCTCAGGCGGTCTTTCGCCTTGGAGATTGCGTTCTCGAGGTCCCAGTTCCCCGGCAAGCCATCGGGCCCACGCGAAGGCGCCTGCATCGGAGTGGCCTTGGCCTGCGCCATGGGAGAGTTCATACGACTGCCACCGCGTGGCCGGTAGCTGGCGTGGGAGGTCGGGCAAACTGGCTGGCGTCAGCGGTCAGAAGATGGGCCAGCGGGCGCGACGAGGCTACATCCGTTCGTCCGTGTCGCCAGGCCTGCCGCGGATCTACGGGTTCCACGACGTCGCCGAGGCGATGGTCGTGCACGAGCTGCTCGATCGCGGCGTGAAGCACCTTGACATCCGCCGCGCGATCAGTGTGCTCGAAGGCGCCTATGGCGACTGGCCGCTGACCGAAGCGCCGCTGGCGACCGCATCCGCGGGCAACTGCGCCGCGGCGGCTGGGCAGTACGCACGTTGCCCGACCTGCAGCACATCGAAGTCGACCCAGCCCGCCTGAGTGGCCGGCCGACCATCCTCGGCCGACGAATTGCCGCTGCGGACGTCGCCGAGATCGCTCAGAGCGCGGATGGCGTCGAGCTGCTCATACGCTGCCTGTGTACCGTGGGGCGCAGCATCGGCCCCGTTGCCACCGGCTCACGCACCGCGATACGGTGTAACAGGCGTGGGCGGCCCGGGCACAGCGGCGGGAGCTGTAGGCAAGACGATGCGCGTGCCTGCGCACGTCGTGCGACTTGGCGGCGCGCGGCTGGCGGTCGCGCTCGTCGCGGCGTGCGCGTATGGCGCGCTGCCCGGCGAAGCCGAGGCGACCGCAAGCCAGCAGCCCAACCCGCCGATCACGAACGACCTGCGGGCAACGCCGACGATCACGACGATCGCGTCGCCCAACATCGAGCTCGGCGCCGGCCTGCTGACCGACACGGCGTTCGTGACCGGACGGGTCAACCCGCAGCCCGGCGCGACGATCGACTTCGCCCTGTACGGCCCGGATGACGCCAGGTGCATGGGCCCGCCGTTGTTTCAGTCGATCAACGTGCCCTACCCGGTCGGCGGCGGACCGGTGTCGTCGGCGGCGCTCGCGCCGGCCTCGCCCGGAACCTATCGCTGGCGGGCGACCTACTCGGGGGACGCGAACAACCTGCCTGTGGCAGGGGCCTGCAACGATCCCAGAGAGAACGTCGTCGTCACGCCGGCGCGGCCTCGAACACAGCCTCCCGCGACGTCGCCCGGCCGGCTGCTGAGCCCGTTTCCGGTCATCCGCGTCGTCGGTCGAACGACGAGGGGCGGCGTGAAGATCATCCTGATGACCGTGCGCACCGGGGTCGGCGACTCGATCGTCAGTCGCTGCCTCGGCGGGGCAAGGCGCTGCCCATACTCACAGCGCATCGAGCAGGTGCGAGGGCCCAGCGGGCAGGTCCGCATCGTCCGCGTGCGCGGCTTCGAGCGCGCCTTTCGCACGGGGACCGTCCTGCGCCTCTACGTCGTCAACGTCGGCCGGATCGGAAAGTTCACGAGCTTCAGGATCGTTCGCGGACGGCTACCCGTGCGAACCGACCGGTGCGTGCTCGGCGTCGTCCCACTACCGTCGAGGTGCCCGCAGGACTGAGCCACCCCTCCCGCTGGGAGGCGATGACGCGCGCCGCGGCCATCCTGGCGGACGGCTGTCCTGCGCTCGATCGGGAACTGGAGCTGCGATCGCCGCACAGGCAGGCTGAGGCGGCCCGCGCCCACTAGTGCGCCGCGCGGCAGGCCGCCACCGCCAGCTCGTCGCAGCGCTCGTTGAGCGCGACGCCGGCGTGGCCCTTCACCTTCTTCCACGTCACCGTGTGCAGCTCGAGCAGTTCGAGCAGCGCCTCCCACAGCTCGCGGTTCTTGACGGGCTGCTTGGCCGCGGTTCGCCACCCGCGGGCAACCCAGCTCACGTACCAGCGCTTGGCGATCGCGTCCATGACGTAGGTCGAGTCGATGTAGACCGTCACCGCCGACGGCTGTTGCAGCGCCCGCAGCCCTTCGATGACCGCCTGCAGCTCCATGCGGTTGTTCGTCGTGGCCGGCGCACCGCCGCAGAGCTCGCGCTCCTTGGCAATCGTCCCGTCGGGCCGGCGCGCGATCAGGATCGCCGCCCACCCTCCGGGCCCGGGGTTGCCGGAGCACGCTCCGTCGCTCCACAGCTCGAGTTGCACGACCGAAACGGTAGGCGCCGGGCACGCAGTACCGTCCCAGCAGCATGTCCGCCCTGCGCTTCGCGGTACCGCCCGACCAGGCCCTGCTGACGCTTGCCGACGCCAGCGGCGGGCTCTCGGCGCTGTTTGCGTTCGACGCGGTGATGCGCCACCACACCGAGTGGCTGACCGACGCCGCGCAGGCGCTCGGCCGCGACGACGAGGACGACGAGATGAAGGATGCGCGCGCGACCGCCAATGCGCAGACCGAGACGATCCGCGCCCTGCGCACGGAGCTCGCCGAGCTCGCCGCCGACGCCGAGGCACAGCTGCCGGAGGGCATCAGCTACGACCTGCCGATCGTCACCGAGACGCCGCTGCCGTTTCTGCCCGAGACGGTCGGCCCGCGCGAGCTGCTGCACGTCGAGAAGAGCTTCAAGCGCGGCATCGCCGCGCAGCTGCTGACGGCGACCGAGTCGCTCGGCCCGCTCGCCGAGCGGCTGTCGGGCTTCGACGACGAGGAGTGCCGCGCGCTCGCCGCACGCGTCGCGGCGTTCGTCGTCGCCGTCCGCGGGGCCGGACCGGGCTCCGCTCCAAGCTAGTGGGCGCGTCCGGAAGTTGTGCGAGGTTTTGCGGGATGCCCGGCCGTGATCTGACGGTCGACGGTGTCCCGCCTTCGTGCTGGTGGCACGCCGGCGGGCGCCGGCGGACGTCAGGCGCGGATCGGGCGCCCGGAAAACCCGCAGAACTTGCGGACGGGTCCACTAGTGGGTCGCCCACGCAACGTTTGTCGGCGGCCCACTAGTAGTGGTCCGTCTCGTCACGGGCCACTAGGTCGCGTCCTCGCCGAGCACCGGCTGCCAGGTCACGACGAGCCGCACCCCGCCCCGGATGCGGAACGTCAGGCCGTCCGGACGCTCGCTGACGGAGTCGACCGGAGCCTCGCTGAGGTCAAAGCGCGCATCGGCGATCGAGTAGTGGCCGCGCAGGTCGAAGTGGCTCGGGGCGGCTTCGACCGGCAGGCCGGTCGTCTCCTGGCTCCAGTTCTCCAGCAGCCCCGACGCGATCAGCAGCGGCGTGTCGTGCGCGACCTCCACCCACGCCGTCACCTCGTGGCCGAGGCGGTCGTTGAGCGAGAGCAGGGCCTCGTCGAGCGTCATGGCCACGCCGGGAACGTACCGGCAAACGCGTGCCGCGCGCGCGCCGAGGGGGTAGCCTCGCGCCGATGCGCCCAGCGCTCCTCGCCATCCTCCTGCTCGCCCTGCTCGGCGCCGGCTGCGGCGAGGACTCCCCGAGCCCGGAGGAGGTCACGAGCAAGGCGGTCAGCGGCCTCGCCGAGGGCGACGAGAAGAAGGTCTGCGCGCAGCTCACGGAGCCCGCCAAGCGCAAGCTCCTGAAGGTGATCGCCAACGACCCGCCGATCATCCAGCCCGTGAGGGCCGCGACGTGCGAGGAGGCGATCGTCAAGGTCCACGCGCAGCTCACCGAGCCGATCCGGGCCGTGCTCAGGGACGGCGAGGTCGAGGAGGCGAGGATCACCGGCGACAAGGCCATCGTCGCCGTCACGGGTGCGGGGACCGACGTCGAGCTGGAGAAGCTGTCGGACGAGTGGAAGATCACCGGCGGGCTGTTCATGCGCTGATGGCCGCGCTGCCGCCGGTCATCTTCGAGGTGAACTTCGTCATCCCGGCCGAGATGCGCTGGGCGATGCGCGCGAAGGGCGTCATCGACGACTGGCTGTTGTCAGACGCGGCGGGCGAGCGCCCCGTCAGCCAGCTGCCCGCCGCCGACCTGCAGATGCAGATCGATCACAGCGAGCTGAAGCTCAGCTGGCTGGAGCTCGAGGCGCCCACGGCCTGGGACGCCGTCCAGCGCGCGTCGCAGATCGTCGCCGAGATGCTTCCCGAGCTGCTGCGCACGCGCACGCTGCACATCGACGTCACCCTGCAGGGCCCCGATCCGGACCTGCGCCGCCCGCTCGGCGCGTAGCCCCGCCCCGCGCTCACACCACGACCGCGGTCGACATCCGTCGCGTCATCTGGCCATGCCGTTGTCGAGTTCGTCGACGAGCCGCAGCAGGTCCAGCGGGCTGAACGGCTTCGTCAGAAAGCGATCGGCGCCCGCGGCGGTGGCCCGTTCGCGCGCGCTGTCATCGGCCGACGCCGTCAGCATCACGATCTTCGCGCCCGCCATCGTCGGCTGGCCGCGCATCTGGCGGCAGGCCTCGATCCCGTCCAGGCGCGGCATGTCGATGTCCAGGAAGACCAGGCGCGGGGCCTCGCGACGCGCGGCCTGCACCGCGTCCTCGCCGTCGCAGGCCTCGTGCAGGTCAAAGGTCGAGACGCCCTCCAGGGTCGTCACGATCAGCCTGCGGATGAACGGGTCGTCGTCGACGATCAACACCGTGTGCTGTGCGGCCATCAGCCGATTCTCAGCTTGATGCGTTCGATCTCGGCGTCCGACATCTGCTGGAACGCCTCGATGACCGTCGGATCGAAGTGCGTGCCCACCTGTTGCAGGATGATCACACGCGCCTCCGCGATCGTCGATGCCCGCCGGTAGGGACGCTCCGTCGTCAGCGCATCGAGCACGTCGACCACCGCGAAGATCCGCGCTGCGAGCGGGATCTCCTCGCCGGCCAGCTTGTCCGGGTAGCCGGTGCCGTCCCAGCGCTCGTGGTGGTGGCGGATGACGTCACGGGCCGCCCCGAGAAACGCGATGTCGCGCACGATGTTCGCGCCGTTGGCGGGATGTTCCTCGATGATCCGGCGCTCGCTGTGCGTCAGGCGCCCGGGCTTGAGGAGGATGGCGTCGGGGACCGCGATCTTGCCGGCGTCGTGCAGCAGGAAGCCAAACTCGATCTCGGGATCGTCCCCGAGGCGCATGCCGTAGGTGTCGGCCAGCTGCAGCCCGTAGGCGGCGACGCGCTCGGCGTGGCGAGCCGTGTAGGAGTCGCGTGCCTCGACGGCGCTTGCGAGCGCGCGCACGGTGAGCATGTAGGACTCGCGCAGCTGCTGGGAGCGGGCGCGCTCCTGCTTGAAGGTCTCGCGCAGATCGGCCGCGTAGCGCTCGAGCTGCTTTTCCTTCTCGGCGGCATCGCGTGCGCGCTTGGCCAGCTCGGATTCGAGCTCTGAGATCCGCTTCTGAAGCTGCTGCTCGGTGTTCACCGCGTTCATCATCCTCCAGCCGTGGGTGCCTCGCCGAGCGCCGAGCGCAGCGCGCTGACCGCCTGCGTGATGCCGAGCACCGGCATTCCGACTCCGACCGACGTGTTCTGCCCCGCGCCGTCCGTCGAGAAGAGGATGACCGAACGACCGCGCCGGCGCCCGCGCAGGCCGCTGCCGTCCAACAACGCGCTCGTCGTGGCCAGGCTTGCATGCACGAGTGCAACCTCGAAGAGCTCCTCGGCGCCGGCGCGTGCCGCCCCTTCGGCGGTCGTCTCCCAGCGATGGTCGATGCCGAGCGCCGCCAGCGACGGCGCGAGCGCGTCGCGCAGCGCGTCGGGCGCGACGACGAGCACGCGCGAGCGCTTGGCCTGGATCGCCGCGTCGAGCACGTCGATCAGACGCCGGCGGTCGATCGGCTTGGGGACCGCCCACTCGCCTTCGAGCTCCGGCGCGCGCTCGGACACCGACACGAAGATCACCGGGATATCGCGCAGCTGCGGGTCGCCGCGGACCGCGTTGAGGACGTCGAAGCCGTTCATCCCGGGCATCAGGATGTCGAGCGTCATCGCGTCGAAGTGCTCGGCGCGCAGCCGCGCGATCGCCTCCGCGCCGGAGTTGACCTGCACGGTCTGCACGTCCAGCGGCTGCAGCTGCTGGGCGATCAGCGTCGCCAGCGCGGGCTCGTCGTCGACGATCAGCACGCGCCGAGCGCCGATGCCGGTGTGCGCGATCACGGCGGCCGGAGCGGGACGTCCGTCGCCGATCGTCGTCGCGGGCAACCGGACCATGAACGTCGTGCCGCGCCCGAGCTCGCTCGCGACGTCGATCGTGCCGCCGTGCATGTCGACGAGCGACTTCACGATCGCCAGGCCGAGGCCGGTGCCCGGGCTCTTGCGCTCATCCGCCGAGCCGCGGTAGAAGCGATCGAAGACCCTGCGCGCATCCTCGGGAGCCATGCCGCGGCCCGTGTCGGCGACCGTGATCTTCGTCTCGCGCGCATCGCCTTCGAGGCGCAGCGTGATCGTGCCCTGCTCCTCTGTGTAGAGGTGGGCGTTCGTCACGAGGTTCGTCACGACCTGGCGCATGCGCGCCGGATCGGCGAGCGCGGGAGGGCGCGGATCGTAGATCTGCACCTCCAGGCGCTGGCGCTTGCCCTCCAGGCGCGGCGCCATCAGCGCGGCGACCTCCTCGATCGTCTCGCGCAGGTCGACGCTGCGGGTGTGGATCTCGAACTGGCCGGACTCGATGCGGGCGATGTCGAGCAGGTCGTTGACGAGCTCGACGAGCCGGTCCGTGGACTTCAGGACGATCGCGATGAACTCGCGCTGGCGCTCGGAGAGGTTCTCGGAGTTCGTCTGCTCGAGCAGCTCGATGAAGCCCTTGATCGACGTCAGCGGGCTGCGCAGCTCGTGCGACGCGGTTGCGACGAAGTCGCTCTTGGCCTGCTCCAGGCGTGCGCGCTCGGTGATGTCGCGCAGCGTCCAGACGGTGCCGCCGTCGGGTCCGGCGAGACGTGCCGCGGTGACCGCGAGTGCGAGGTCGTCCCCGCGGCGCAGCGTGACCTCGCCCGCCAGCGCCTCGGCGAGCGGCGGCAGCGGGCTGTCGGGCCCGTGCGCGGCGCAGCCGACCCGCAGCCCCGGCACGAGCTCGCTCGCGCGCGGGTTCATCGAGGTGACGCGGTCGCCGTTGTCGCACATCACCAGGCCGTCGCCGAGGCTCTGGATCGTCGTCGCGAGGCGCTGGCGCTGCGTCTCGAGGCGCTCGCTGGCCGTTGCCAGTTCGGCGCCCATCGCGTTGAACGCGACGCCGAGCTCCTGCAGCTCCTTCGGCCCCGTCGCCTCCACGCGCGCGCGCAGGTCGCCCGCGGACATCCGCCGCGTCGCGACGACGAGGTCGTCGAGCGGCCGGCGCATCGCGCCGATCAGCAGCGTGAGGAAGGCGAGCACGCCGGCGAGCGCGAGCCCGGCGCCGAGCGCGATCGTGATGAGCGCCGTCCTGGAGCGGCGCTGAGCGGTGTCGCGCGCGGCTTCGCGGCGGGCTCCCTGGCGGGCGGCGACTTGCTGCACGGCCGCGCGCACGGCGGGCAGGTCGCGGCGCGCCGACGTCCGCGTCGCGGCGATCGTCGGGTGCACGGCGAGGCCGCGGGCAGCCCGCCGCGCGGGGGTGAGCCGGCGGGCCAGCGCCCGGGTTGCCGCGTCGTCGCGCGACAGCCGCTCCAGGCGCCCGGCGGCGTCCTCGAAGCTGCGCGCCGCGCTCTGCACGAAGCGCGCCGCGCGGCGCGAGCGCGGCCGTGCGAGGTTGGCCTCGAGCGCGACCGTGGCGGCGAGCAGATTGGCCGCCGAGACCTCGAGCGCGGACGCCGCGGTGAGCTCGTTCTCGTAGGTCTGGCGGGCGTCGTAGAGCGCCGCGATGCCGATTGCGCCGATGATCGCCAGCACGATCGTCAGCCCGAGCAGCGCGAGCCGCAGGGTGCGGGCGATCGAGCGCCTCGCGGAGACCTGCGGCGCGCCTATCATCCGGATATGGATCTCGTCGGCGCATGGCTGCGCCAGTTGCTCAAGGCCGGGACGGCCGCGGCGCTCGTGCCCGCAGCGATCGTCGCAGCGCTCGTCGTGGTGCTGATCGGCGCGGGCGGCTTCGGCGGACTCGGGTCGCTGGGCCAGCTGCTGACGGGGCCGCAGGTGACCCCTGCAGAGCGCCTCGCGTCGGCCGATCCGGCGCAGGGGCGTGACGTCGCGCCGGTTGCGCCCGTCGACGCCGACGAGAACGCGCGGCTGCGAGCGCAGCCCCGCGAGCGTTCGAGCGCTCGCCGCAGCGCACGACGGCCGCCGTCCGCGAGGTCGCCGGACCGCCGGCCGGCCATCGATCCGCAGGGGCCGGCGATCGTGCGCCCGCCCGAGCCGCCCGTCATCGACCCGCCGCCCCCGCCCCCGCCGCCGCCGGTCACGGCTCGCGGGCCGACGGCGAAGGAGCGCACGCAGGTGCTTGGCAACAAGCTGAAGGACACGGTTGGCGATGTGGGCACGGCAGTGCAGGAGATCGTCGATGAACTCGGGCAGACCCTAGGGCGGATCGTCGACCCGCCGCAATAGTGCATGCCGCGAGCCGGGCGGACTCGCCCGTCGCGTGGCATAGACTCTCAAGAAGGGTTCTGAAACGGCACCGATCGTCGTCACCCGCACCTGGCTGCGACTGCACACACCGACGCAAGGCACAGAGCGCCTCTCGGTACCGCTCGCGCCCACGACAAGGGAGCACACGCATGGCATCAAGCGGCAAGAAGAAGACCACGATGGCAAAGCTCGATCGCGAGCGACGGATGCGCGAGCGCCGGATGGACAAGCAGGCCCGCAAGGACGCGCGCAAGCACGCGGCCGCCAATCCGGTCGACGCGACCGACGACGCGCTCACCGACCAGGAGAGCGACGAGTCGACGCGTCAGCCGGCGCTCGCCGACAGCTGACCCGACGGCGGGCGCTCAGCGCCCGCCGCGCGCGATCCGCAGCGCGAGCCGGCCGTGCAGCGCCGACGTGTCGTCCGCGCTGCGCGGGCCCGCCGGATCGAACCACTCGGCGACGAGCACGACCATGTTGAGGATCGCCATGCTGGCGGCCTGCACGGCGTCCTCGCTGCCCAGATCGCCGAAGGAGAAGTGGCCGCGGCGCTCGCCGTCGCGCAGCACCTCGGCAAACAGCGCGCGGACACGGCGGCGGCGGCGAACGACGCTGTCACGCTCGCCGGACGGCAGGTAGATGTAGTCGCGATTGGCGACCCGCGTCTCGCGCGGGCGGGCGATGTGAAACGCCGTGAAGGCGCACGCCAGCGCCTCGAGCTGCGCGACCGGGTCGTTGCCGACGCCGCGCAGCGTCTCGCTGAGGATCGTGTCGGCCTCGTCGTGGACGCGATCGATGATCGCGAACAGCAGCGACTCCTTGGAGGGGTAGTGGTTGTAGATCGCGCCGGGCGTCAGATCGACGGCATCGGCGAGCTCGCGCACCGTCGTGCCGGTGTAGCCGCGCTCGTTGAAGAGCGCCAGGCCGGCATCGTGGATGCGCTCGCGCGTCTGGTTCGATGAGCGGATGTTCACTACCACGCGCTGACACCTTACGGGACCGGGCTGGACGGTGTTGCTTCTGCGTGAACGGTCGTTCATACTCGGCCCGCACATGAACTTCGATCTGTCCGACGATCACGAGCTGCTGCGCCGCACGGTGCGCGACTTCGCCGAGGGCGAGGTGGCGCCCGTCGCCGAGGAGCTTGACCGTTCGAAGCAGATCCCCTACGAGATCATCGCCAAGCTCGGCGCCCTGAACCTCATGGGGATCCCGTTCCCCGAGCGCTACGGCGGCGCGGGCAGCGACACGCTCGCCTATGCGCTGGCCGTCGAGGAGCTCACCCGCGTCGACTCCTCCGTCGCGATCACGCTCTGCGCCCACACGTCGCTGGGCACGCAGCCGATCTACCTCTACGGCAGCGAGCAGCACAAGCAGGACTGGATGCCGCGACTGTGCAGCGGCGAGATCCTCGGCGCCTTCGGGCTGACCGAGGCCGAGGCCGGATCGGACGCGCAGAACACGAAGACGCGCGCCCGCCTCGACGGCGGCGAGTGGGTGATCGACGGCGCCAAGCAGTTCATCACGAACGCCGGCACGGGCATCTCGGGCCTCGTCACCATCACGGCGCTGACGGGGGAGGCAGCAGCGGGCGGGCCGGAGATCTCGAACCTGCTCGTGCCCAACGGCACGCCCGGCTACGAGCAGGGCGAGCCGTATCGCAAGATGGGCTGGCACGCCTCCGACACGCGCCCGCTGACCTTCGACGACTGTCGCGTGCCCGAGCAGAACCTGCTCGGCCCGCGCGGCGACGGCTTCAGGCAGTTTCTGCACGTGCTCGCGATCGGCCGCATCGGCGTCGCGGCGATGGGCCTCGGCCTCGCGCAGGGCGCCCTGGACCAGGCGCTCGCGTACGCGAGGCAGCGGCGCGCGTTCGGCAGGCCGATCTCGAAGTTCCAGGCGATCCAGGTCAAGCTCGCCGACATGGCGACGGAGATCGAGGCCGGGCGGCTGCTCGTCTACCGCGCGGCGCTGCTGAAGGACGCCGGCCGCGACTTCAGCTTGGCCGCCGCGCAGGCCAAGCTCAAGACCGGTCGCCTCGCCGTGCGCTGCGCCGAGGAGGCCGTGCAGATCCACGGCGGCTACGGCTACATCGAGGAGTACCCGGTCTGCCGCATGTACCGCGACGCGAAGATCCTCACGATCGGCGAGGGCACCGACGAGATCCAGCAGATGGTGATCGCCAAAGCCCTAGGGGCGTAGTGCTTCCAACCTCGGTCGAGATCCGCGAGGTCGGTCCGCGCGACGGCTTTCAGAACGAGCCCGAGATCATCGCGACGGCCGACAAGGTCGCGCTGATCGACCGCCTCGCGCGGACGGGCCTGAAGCGCATCGAGGTCACGAGCTTCGTGCGTCCCTCGGTGATCCCGCAGCTCGCCGACGCGGCCGCGGTGCTGACCGCGATCGACGTGCCGCCCGGCGTCTCGCGCAGCGTGCTCGTGCCCAACGCCGTCGGCCTGGATCGCGCGCTCGAGCTGTGCGAGCACTTCGAGGAGGTCGGCGTGTTCATGTCGGCCAGCCCCGAGCACAACTGGCGCAACGTCAACCGCACCGTCGAGCAGTCGCTCGCGGAGCTCGAGGCGGTCATCGGCCGCGCCCGTGACGCCGGCCTGCGCGTCGAGGCGATCATCTCGACGAGCTTCGGCTGCCCGTATGAGGGCGTCGTCCCGCGCCCGCGCGTGCTGGCGCTCGCGCGGCACCTGGCCGACGCCGGCGCACAGGAGATCGCCTTCGGCGACACGACCGGGATGGCGAACCCGGTCCAGGTCCGCGAGCACTTCGAGGAGGCGGTGGCGTCGCTCGGCGACGTGCAGCTGACCGCGCACTTCCACAACACGCGCGGCCAGGGCCTCGCGAACGTGCTCGCGGCGCTGGACGCGGGCTGCGCCTCGTTCGAATCGAGCTTCGGCGAGCTCGGCGGCTGCCCCGTCCCGGCCGGTGCGACCGGCAACATCGCGACCGAGGACCTCGTCTCGATGCTGCACGAGATGGGCATCGCGACCGGCATCGACCTGCTCGCGCTGCTGCACGCGGCCAACGCCGTGCGCGCCGTCCTCGCGCGCGAGCTCGGATCGCACACGCTCATCGCGGGCCCGGTGGACTGGAAGCGCAACGGGTGAGCGTCGTGCTCAGCAGCGGCGTGCGCCCGTCGTCGGAGGCGTTCGCCGCCAACGAGGCGGCGCACCGCGCGCTCGTCGCGGACCTCAACAGGCAGCTCGAGCGCGTCCGCGCCGGCGGCGGCGAGCGCGCCCGCGCGCGCCACGTGGCGCGCGGCAAGCTGCTGCCGCGCGAGCGCGTCGAGCAGCTGCTCGACGCCGGGGCGCCGTTGCTCGAGCTCTCGCCGCTGGCGGCGCACGGGCTCTACGACGGCGCCGCGCCGGGCGCGGGCATGATCGCCGGCGTCGGCCGCGTCGCCGGGCGCGAGTGCGTCATCGCGGCCAACGACGCCACGGTCAAGGGCGGCGCGTACTTCCCGATGACCGTGAAGAAGCACCTGCGCGCGCAGGAGATCGCGCTGCGCAACCGCCTGCCCTGCATCTACCTCGTCGACTCGGGCGGCGCCTACCTGCCCCTGCAGGACGAGATCTTTCCCGACCGCGAGCACTTCGGCCGGATCTTCTTCAACCAGGCCAATCTGTCGGCCGCCGGGATCGCCCAGATCGCGGCGGTCATGGGCTCCTGCACGGCCGGCGGCGCGTACGTCCCGGCGATGAGCGACGAGACGGTCATCGTCCGCAACCAGGGCACGATCTTCCTCGCCGGGCCGCCGCTCGTGAAGGCCGCGACGGGGGAGGAGGTCAGCGCCGAGGAGCTCGGCGGCGGCGACCTGCACAGCCGCCGCTCGGGCGTGGTCGACCATCTCGCCGAGGACGACCGCGAGGCGCTGGAGATCGTGCGCTCGATCGTCGCCACGCTCGGGCCGGCGGGGTCGTCCTGCGCGCCGCCGTGGGAGCGCCGCGACGCCGAGGAGCCGGCGGTCGACCCGTCGCAGCTCTACGGCGCGGTGCCCGTCGGGTCGCGCAAGGCCTACAACCCGCGCGAGATCATCGCGCGGATCGTCGACGGCTCGCGCTGGCACGAGTTCAAGGCGCTGTACGCCAAGACGATCGTGTGCGGCGTTGCGCACATCCACGGCCATCCGGTCGGGATCCTCGCCAACCAGGGCGTGCTGTTCGCCGAGTCGGCGCGCAAGGCCGCGCACTTCGTGCAGTTGTGCGACCGGCGCGCCATCCCGCTGCTGTTCTTGCAGAACGTCATGGGCTTCATGGTCGGCCGCGACGCCGAAGCCGGCGGGATCGCCCGCGACGGCGCGAAGATGGTGGCCGCGGTGTCGTGCGCGCGGGTGCCGAAGCTGACGGTGATCGTCGGCGGCTCCTACGGTGCCGGCAACTACGGCATGTGCGGCCGCGCCTACGACCCGCGCTTTCTGTGGATGTGGCCCAACGCGCGGATCTCGGTGATGGGCGGCGAGCAGGCGGCGACCGTGCTCGGCTCGGTCGGCGCCGCCGAGCGCGATCCCGCGCAGCTTGCGGCGCTGCGCGAGCGCATTCGCGCGCAGTACGAGGCGCAGGGTCACCCGTACTACGCGACCGCGCGCTTGTGGGACGACGGGGTGATCGACCCGCTCGCGACGCGCGACGTCCTCGGCCTGGCGCTGTCGGCGTGCGCGAACGCGCCGCTGGGGGAGATCAGGCGGCCCGTGTTCAGGATGTAGGGACGCGTTGCATGGTAATACCAGCGCAATGTGACGAAAAACCCTCGCGGCCCGCGCGGACCGGCATAGTGCACTGATCATGCCAATCCGGAAGCGCCGCGCCGCGATGACTCAAAGACGCCTGCTCACCTGCGCCCTGGTCGTGCTGGTGACGGCGCTTACCGCGCCGCCGGGCATCGCCGCGTCTGCGCCGGCACCCGCGCAGGAGGGCCTGCCGAACATCGACCGGCGCGCGGCGGCCCCCGCCACCGTGCCGCGCCAGACGCGGGCCGCGCGGCGCGCCCTGGAGCGCGACCTGGGTCCGCTCGGGGACGTCCGCACGGCCCCCGCGAGCGGCGCCGTGTCGTACGTCGGCAGCCCCTCGGGCCTGCTCACCGGACCCTCGTCAGACGATCCGCGCCAGATCGCGCTGGACTACGTCCGCGATCACGGCGAGGTCTTCGGACTGGCGAAGGCCGACGTCGACAACCTCGTGCTGGTCGCGCGCGACGTCAGCCCGGACGGCATCACGCACCTGCGCTTCAACCAGGTCCTGGACGCCATCCACGCCTTCGACAGCGGCCTCGCGGCGCACGTGACCAGGGACGGCCGGCTCATCAGCGTCGCCGGCGCGCCGCTGCCGGGGGCCGAGCTCGCCACCACCAAGCCTGCGCTCGATGCGCTCGCCGGCCTGGGTGCGGCCCGCCGTGCCGCGCGCGGCGCCGGGCTTCCGCCCCGCCCGACCGAGATCTCGCCCGGCCCGAGCCGGATCACGACGTTCGCCACCGGCGAGCGCGCGCGGCTGCGCTGGAGCGCGACCGCGGCCGGGCCCGTCCTCGCCTGGCAGGTGATCACCGAGGGCGACGACGGTCACGGCTACGAGGTCCTCGTGGGCGCCCGCGACGGCGCGCTGCTGCGCCGCCAGGACCTCACGCACCATCTCGGCGAGAACCGGTACTTCGCGCGCGATCCCGATCACACGCCCGTCCCCACGCAGGTCACCATGCCGCCGGCGTGGTATGACGAACACGCAAGCGGCACACGCCTGTGGGGTCAGTTCTCGCGCACGTACGTCGACCCCGCCGATGAGGACCCGGCCGCCGGCGACGAGGCCGGCGGCACGCGCGTGCAGATCCCCGCCAGCGGCGGCGCTCCAGCCGCGCCCGACTGGCTCTACACCCAGAGTCACAGCTTCCCGGGGGCCACGCCGTGCCCGGCCACCGGTTGCACGTGGAACTCCGACGACGTGACGACGCGCGCCACCAACCAGTTCCAGGCGGGCTCGAACCTGCACGTCCTCGTCAGCCGCTTCCACGACCATCTCGCGGCGGCGCCGATCGGCTTCGACGAGGCCGCCGGCAACTTCCAGCGCACGAACACGAGCGGCCAGGGCCTCGGGGGCGATTACGTCCGCAGCGAGGTCAACGACGGCCAGGGCGTCAACAACGCGAACATGTCGACGCCGCCCGACGGGCTGGCACCGCGCATGCAGATGTTCCTGTTCACGACGCGCGACGCGAACGGCAGCGACATCGCCGACATCGTCTACCACGAGTACGGCCACGGCCTGAGCAACCGGCTCGTCGTCAACGCGTCCGGCAGCTCGACGCTGAGCTCGATCCAGGGTTCCATGATGGGGGAGGCCTGGAGTGACCTCTACGCCCTCGACCTGCTCGAGGCCGAGGGCTCGGTCGTCGACACCGCCGCTCCCGCGGAGGTGACGTCAGGCGGATACGTCATCCCCGGCGGTGTGCGCCGCAAGCCGACCGATTGCCCCGTCGACCCGGCCGGCATCGCCGGCTGCAACGCCAACGGCACGGCGACGTCGGTGCCCGGCGGCTACACGTACGGCGATCTCGCGGTCACGAACAACACCACGCCGCACAACGGCGGCGAGGTGTGGACGCAGACGCTGTGGGACATCCGCAGCGCGCTCGGCCGCAACGTCGCGCTGGCGCTCATCACCGGCGGGATGCGACTATCCGCACCCAATCCGTCGATGCTCGACATGCGCGACGCGATCCTGCAGCAGGCGATCGCCATGCGCAGTGCCCCGGGCGCCGCCGACGATCACTACGGGGCGCTGTGGGCGATCTTCGCCGCTCGCGGAATGGGCGCGAACGCCAGCACGCCCAGCGCGGCGACGACGAACCCGACGGAGGGCTTCGCAGCGCCCGCCGGGTTGCGGGCGCGCTCGGCGACGCTGCGCGATCCCTATCCCGGAGGTGACAACGACGGGCGGATCGAGCCCGGCGAGCGCTTCCTCGTCGACCAGTCGATCCAGGGGATCGGGCTCGGCGACCTGTCCGGCGTGACGGGCACGCTGAGCTCCACGAACCCGGCCGTGACGATCGAGGACGCCAGCGCCGCGTGGCCGCTGCTCGGCAGGGGGCGCAGCGCCGTCAACGGCGACGAGCTCGCCGCCCGCCTGCCGGCGGACACGTGCGCGACGGCGAGCCCGCTGACGATCACGGTGACGTCGAGCGAGGGCGGCGCCGTCGCGAGCGCCAGGGTCGACCCGCGCCCGGCCTCCGACACCGTTGTCGCACTCGCAGACGCCAGGGGGACATCGGAGGCGCCGGTCGCGCAGACGGTCGCGGCGCCGTTCACCGTCCCGGTCGGCGGCGCGATCACCGACGTCAACCTGCGCATCGACGAGCTGCGCCACAGCTTCCTGGGAGACCTCCAGATCGCGCTCGTGCACAACGGGGTCACGGTCGTCATCACCGACCGGTTCGGCAACGCGAACTTCGCGGGCGATGACATCATCGACGCGATCTTCGACGACGAGGCCGCCGCGCTGCCGAGCACGGCAACCGCCCCGATCACGGGGAGGGTGCGGCCGGCCGGTCTGCTGTCGGCCTTCGACGGGCAGCCGGCGGCCGGGACGTGGACGCTGCGGATCACCGACACGTTCCCGTCCGACAGCGGTCAGCTGCGGCGCTGGGGCCTGGACTCGCCGCAGGTCCCCTGCGGGCGCGTCGAGATTCCCGCCGCGGCGACCGGCAGCGCGACGGGCGTCGGCGCCGCCGCGGCGACGCTCAACGGCAGCGTCGCACCCAACGGCCGCGCTACGGGGCTGCGCTTCTCCTACGGCACGACGCCGGCGTACGGCGCGAGCACCGCGGTGCAGGACGTCGGCGCCGGCGACGCCGCGGTCGCCGGGGTCGCGGCGCTCACCGGCCTGGCTGCGAGCACGACGTACCACTACCGCGCTGAGGCGATCCGCGAGGGCGGCGTCGTGGCGGTGGCGGGCACCGACGCCACGTTCACGACAGCGGCGGCGGACGGCGGCGGTGGGACGGCCCCGACCGCGCCGCGGCCGGACGTGAGCCCGGACGGCGATCGCGTCAAGCCGGTGTTGAGCGGCCTGGCCGTGCGGCTGACCAGGGCCACGCGCCGCGGCCGCCGGCGGGCGACCTTGCGGTTCAGGCTCAGCGAGCCGGCGGCGGTCAAGGTCGTGCTGACCCGCTCGGCGCGGGGCGTGCGCCGAGGCACGCGCTGCGTCGCGCTCTTGCGCAAGGGCAGGCGCTGCACGCGCCAGGCGCCGGCGGGCACGACGACGCGCTCGATGAAGGCGGGCGCCGGCGTGCTGGCGCTGAGCGCGGCGGGTCTGCGCCGCGGCAGCTACACCGCGACGCTCGTCGCGACCGACGCGGCGCGCAACCGCTCCGCTGCGAGGAAGGTTCGTTTCACGGTCAGATGAGCTGCGCCTGACCGCGGTACATCCGCGACGGGCGCGCAGGCTCGTCCCCCTCACGGGAAGCGCGCGATCGGATCGTGGCGGCCACGCCCGGGCGGCGGGCCGACGTCGCGCTGGGCGAGCTCGATCCACGCATGAGCGGCATGTTCGCGCGCGTCCGGTGGCAGGCCGATGACCAGCTCGGCCTCGTCGCCCTGCTCCCGCAGCAGCCGGTAGAGGACCAGCGAGCTCGTGAGACATCGGGGGCGAAGCGGCCCGAACCGGAGGCCGCGGTGCACGGCCACGCTCAGCCGCGCGGGCGGGTGCGCGTCGCCGCGGACAGCCGTGCGGCCAAGCTCTCCGACCAACGCGGGCAGGGGCCGGCGCCGGAGCCCCACCTTGACCCGAGCGTACGTCCGCCACACGCGGACGGCGAGACGCACCTTGTGCCAGAACCGCAGCCGCCCGGGCACCCCCCTAGGCATGGCGAGCCACGAACTCCACGGTGGCCGGGAGGTCGCGTATCGTCAGCGGCCGGTAGAGGTTCCAGAGCGGCACCGCGCGGGCGAGATCCGCCACGGCCGCGAAGCATCGCGCCCGATCGCGGTCCGTGGGCAACCGGAAGCTGAGCGCCCACAGGTCGCGCAAGGCGTGCGGCGCCGGGACGCGTTGCATGCGCAAGCCGTCGTCGGCCTGCCGCAGCAGGACGATCGCGCGAAGTGCGAGCGGGCTGCCGTCACCGCGCGTCGCGGGATCCAGCGCCAGATGGACGCGATCGTCCTCGACGTTGCCGACCGGCGTCGCGTTCGGGACCTCGAGCTGGTCGGCGACGTCGTGGCGCAGGCGCAGCATGGCGGGTCCGGGAACGACGAGCGGTCGATCGTGCGCCCGCACGCAGGTCGTGTCCTCGCTGAGCAGCCGGTAGCCGGCGGAATGGAAGGCGGCGGCGAGCGTCGTCTTGCCGCAGGTCCCAGGGGCGGCGAGCACCACCGCCTGCCCGTCGACCTCCACGGCGGCGGCGTGCAGGGCGGTGTCACCGCGCGCGAGGAAGCAGAGCATCGCCGGGATGCTCCACAGACGCTCCTCGCGACGGATGACGTTCGGCGTGTCCGGCAGCGTCACGCGCGGGGCATCGGGATCGACGAGGAACCAGCCCCACGTGTCGACCCAGAGGCGGAAGCCCGGGGCGGCACGGATGAGGCGTCCCGCCAGCGGGAAGCGCGACGACGGTGCCCATTGCAAGAGCACCTCGCCGCCGTCGCCGTCCGGCACGGCTGAGGAAGCCGAGACGTCGAGCGGCGTGCCGGCGCCCACGCGAAGGTACTCAAACGGCAGCGACGAGCGGACGGCGAACCCGAAGCACGTCCCCGGGCTGGGCTCGGTCGTCACCGCTCGACGACGAGGAGGTCTCGCTCGTGGACGCTCGTCAGGAAGCGCAGGACGTCATCGTCGAGGTTCGCCGGGGGCTCCTCCACGCGATCGCGCAGGCGATCGATGACGCTCCCCACCGTGCAGCCGTCCTCGATGAGCTTCCAGATGGCCAGGCCGACGGGATTGACGCCGTGGTACTGGCCCGAGACCATGTGCAGCAGCACGCCGCCCTCGCCCTCGGCGAGATCGCGCGAAACCACATCCGGGTTGCGGCGGAGCTTGGATTCGGGACCGATCAAGGGCGCCTGCTTTCAGTAGAGGCCGAGCGTTCCGCGGCGCCGCTCCCGCACGAGCGCGGCGCGGAAGGCGACGATGCCCGCAGCGAGCGTCAAGAGGGAAGCCGGCCCGAGGACGAGCAGCGCGCCGCCGACCTCCGACCATCCGCCCTGCCCCAGAAGCGTCTCGCGCATCGCGTCGACCGCAAGGGTCATCGGGTTCAGCTCGGATAGCTGCGCCAGCCAGCCGGGCAGCACCGAGAGCGGGAAGTAGGCCCCTGACGTCATCGTGAGGATGGACACGGCGAAGCCGCCGCCGGCCACCTTGAACGTCACCGTGGACGCCGCGTAGAGGATGCCCAGGCCCCACACGAACGGGATGAAGCACAGCAGCGCCACGATGGCCGGCAGGATCCCCGCCGCGTTGACGTCGACGTCGGCGGCCAGCGTGACGGCAAGGAAGAACAGCCCGGTCCGCAGCGGCACGTACACCAGGTCGTAGACGACGGAGCCGATCTGAATCGTGGCGGCGCTCGTCGGCGTCATCAGGAGCACCTCGAGGGTGCCCATGAGCTGCTCGTTGCGAAACGCGGCTGCCGCGCGGAACATGCCGACACCGACGACCATCGTGATCGCGATGCCGACGAGCACGAACTCGAAGTAGCTGATCTGCCCGTCTCCGTAGGAGGGCAGCGCGCTCGGATCGACGATCCGGCCGATGTAGAAGAACAGCAGTGCCTGCAGCCCCATGTTGACGGCGTCGGCGACGAACGCGAGCCGGTAGCTCCAGGCCTCGAGGAGGTCGCGCCGCAGGAACGCCGACAGCTTGCCGGCCTCGCCGCGAATCGTGGCCAGCGGCCCGGTCGGCAACGGCACCGTGGTCATGCGCCGCCCTCGTCCACCAGCAGCAGGAACGCCTCCTCGATCTCCGACCGTTCCTCCTGGCAGGAGAGCAGCCGCACCCCGGCCGCGGCCAGGGTGCCGAGCGCGTCACCGAGGACGACCTCCGCGGCGAGCGACAGCGCGTGGTGGCCGGACGCACCGTCGCCGATCGGGGTGAGGGTCGCCCGCGGCGCCAGCGCCGCCCGCGCGGCGAGCAGCACGCGCGAGTCGTGGCCGTCGTGCTCGAGGTGAAGAAGGTAGCGCCGCGGCGCGGCGTGGGACATGAGCTGCGGCACGGTGCCGGAGAATCGCACCCGGCCGGCGTCCAGGAGCGTGACCTCGTCCGCGAACCCGCGGATCTCCTCCAGACGCTGGGTCACCCAGACGACCGCGGCCCCGCGCGCCGCGGCCGCGGCCACGAGCTCGCGCACGCGCCGCGCGGCGTCGGGATCGAGGTCGTGCGTCGCCTCGTCGATCAGCATGACCGCGGGAGAGGTCAGCAGCGCGCGCGCCACCGAGAGCCGCTTCTGCATGCCGTGGGAGTATGTGCCGACCGGCTTTCGCGTCGCCTCGGCGAGCCCCACATCCGCGAGCACCTCCTCGGAGCGGCGGATCGCCTGACGGCGTGTCATGCCGTGCAGGCGGGCGAAGAACACGAGGTTCTCGAGCCCGGAGATCCGCAGGTAGAAGGTTCGGTCGCCGGAGGCGACGAACCCGATCTGCTGCCGGAACAGGCGCGCGTTCGCCGATGGGTGAAAGCCGGCGATCTCGACGCTGCCGGCCGTCGGGTGCTGGAGTCCTGCCAGGATCCGGATGAGCGTCGTCTTGCCGGCGCCGTTGGGCCCGAGCAGCGCGTGGATCTCGCCGGCGCGGATCGTCAGCGAGACATCGCGCAGGACCGTCGTCGGCCCGAAGCGCTGCGACACCTCGCGAGCATCGAGGACCGCCGGGCCGGCGACCGCGGCGCGCCGAGCCGGTGCTGGCGTCGCGTCGGCGTCAGCGACGTCGGTCATCTCGCCTATTGAACCGGACATCACCATTGCGCGAGGAACGCGTGCACGCCGGCGAGCTGCCTGGCGTACTGGTAGTCCGCCCGTTCGAGATCCTCGCGACGCAGCCGCTCGGCGAGCGCCCTGTAGTCGACGCCGGCCAGCCGGTGCGCAGGCTCGATCAGGAAGCGTCGCAGCGTCACGTAGTCGATCTGTGCGAGCAGCGCCTCGTCGAAGACCGTCTTGCCCTTGCGGTCGAGGATCGCGTCGGGGACGCGGCCGCGCATGAAGCGCTTGACGAGGCTCTTGCCCCCCAGGTCCGGAAACTTCTGCGCGGCGGGCAGGCCGAGGAAGAGCTCGAACAGGTCGACGTCGGTCCATGGCCGCCGGGCACGAACGCCGCACGCGGCCTGGCAGATCGCTTCGGCCTCCGCCGACAGCCCGGGACCGTAAAAGGCCGATAGCTGCAGTCGCCGCCAGCGCTGACGCGCGGAGGCGATGCCGTTCGCCAGGCCCTCGCTGGCCCTGGCGCTGTCGATCCAGGCCGGCAACCCGAGCCGGGTGCGGCGTTCGCGTGCCGCGAGCAGCCTGCCCGGCGCCACGCCGCGCGCGACGTCTTTGGCCAGCCGTCGCCAGGATGCGCCCTTCGCGCGGCGCGCGTCGAGGTGGCGCCGGAGGTCGTGCAGCCGGCCGTGGCTCAGGTAGTGGTCGACGACGTACCAGTTGAGCGCGAAGACGAACTCCGCATGCTCGCCGGTCAGGATGCTCCGAAAGCCGAGTCGGCGCGCCAGCCCGTAGTCCTCGGCGTAGTGCGCCAGAGCGGCGGCGGGAAACGGACCGTCCGACAGGGCCACCCAGTGGGCGAGGTCGTCAAGCATGTTGGCCTGCTGCTCGAACGTGTGCAGCGGGATCTGGAAGTGCTCGGCGAGCAGCTCGATGTACGCCCGCTCGTCGACGGACGGATAGCGCGGGTAGACGGCCGACAGGGCCTGCAGCGGGCGCCCGCTCAGCTCGAGGTGGCGTGGTGCCGCGAACGCCGCGACGGCTGGGGAGTCGATCCCGCCGCTGAGCGATATGACGTCGGCGCCGGTCAGGCAGCGCGACACCGCCTGGTCGAACAGCTCCGCGAAGCGATCCTGGAGGTCGACGTCGGAGATCCGGGCGCTCTCGAGCAGCGCCTCGGGATCCCAATAGCGCCGAAGCTTCAGGCCGGCGGGGCCGGCGGTGATGCCGTGGGACTTCGGCAGCCGGCGGACGCCGCGCAGCGCGCACGGCGTGTCGTCGCCGTAGGTGTTGAAGAAGATGCTGTCGACGACGTCGAGGTCGGGCTCGCGGCGGATCCCAGCGCCCGCGACGACCTGCTTTGCCTCGGTCGCGGCGTAGAAGCCGTGCGCGTCCTCTCGGTAGAACAGCAGGCCGTAGCCGAGGTGGTCGCGGAAGGCGTACGCTCGCCGGCCGTCCGTGACGATGGCGGAGAACACGCCGCGCAGGCGGCCGGGGAGATCCTCGCCGTAGGCGGCGAATCCAGTCGCGATCAGCTCGGCACGGCTGCTTCCGGCGGCGAGCAACCGCCGCCGGACAAGGTCGCGCTCGACATCGGCGGCGTTGTCGAGCGTCCCGGCGAAGGCCGCGGCGATTCCGCACGCCACGCCCAGTTCGGCGTCGTCGGGGCCTGCGCCGTTGACGCAGGCGAGCGCGCACCGGCCATGCAAGAACGTCTCGCGGCGCTCGCCGCGGTGCGGCACGGCGGCGGTCATCGCCTCGGCGGGGCGTGTCGACGGCCGCGCCGAGGCGGCGAGGTACGCCCCTATCGCTCCCATGACATCCCTGCCTCGGACGCGCCGGATCGACCAGCCTGCCCGAAACGAATCAGATCCCTGAAGGGACCCGATCGTCGATCACTGATGACGCCGAATCGAGCTCGGCGATCTACGGGCTCGTGAACGGGTGTGAGAACTCCCCGAACTTGTCTGTGGCCATCGGAGTAGCGGACTTGTTGCCCTGACCGGGATTGTCGAACGTATGGTCGGCGATCGAACCGTAGTCGGCGATCTCCGGCGCCTCGTATGCGATCTTCATCCGCGCTCCTTCATCCATCGTCGACACTCCTGCACCCAGCCGCCCAAGCGATGCCCCGTATTCCGGCTACGTGGCCGCGCATACTACGCCCGGGCTTCAGACGGCGTCAATGTTTCTCGGTCAGGACGGTCCATTTCTAGCCGGCAGGTGCCCGCCGAAGCGCCGCTGCGCGCGTCGACGCGATCGCCGCCGGCGCCTTCGCCCGCCCGCCCGCCGTGGATCGAGCCCGGCGCAGCGCGCGGCGCCGCGCCCGCCGCCCTGCCCGCACGAGGCGCTCGCGCGCGATCGCGGTCTGGGCCGCCGCGAGCCCCCGCGGCGAGGACTGCCGGAACTCGTGCACGGCGACGTCGAACGCGCCGAAGCGGCGTTTGAACAGCGCGACCCCCGGCGTGCCCGTGCTCGAGCCGAGGTCCACGGCACGGACGTGTGCCGCCTGTGCATGCGCCAGCAGCGTCGCGGTGGCGAGGTAGTTGGCGCCGATCGCCCGCCCGGCTTCGTCCTGCGCGGCGAGCCACGCGATCCAGTGCGAGGCGCCCTTGAGCGCGAGCACCGACGAGATCACGCGGTTGCCGAGGCGCACGTCGAAGCACATTGCGCGGTCGTGGTGAACGAGGTCGCGCACCAGCCCCTCGGGATAGCGCAGCCAGTGCGCTTCGGAGCCTGTCCGGTACAGCGCGAGGAAGCCTTCGGGGCTGCCGCTGAGGGCAGCGGCCGCCCCGCGCTCGCGGGCGCGGCGGATGGCCTTGCGCGCCAGTCGCGTCGCGCGCGCCTCGATGTCGCCCGTCGTGTCGATTCGCACGACGGACGTCCATCCGACCACCCGCCCGCCGAAGTGCCTGTCGTGCCCGCCGGGCGTCCCCGGTACGACCGTGCGCACCACGATCGTGTGGGCGCCCGCGCTGCGGCGGGCGGCGTCCAGGAGGGCCCGGAGCTCCCGGCCGTCGAGACCGCGGGTCGCGTGCACGCCGCCGTAGTTGAACGGAAGCGACACCGCGCGGGCGCCGTCGCACAGCAGCGCGATGGCGGCGAGGGTGCCGTCCGCGAAGCGCGTGCCGAAGCTGGCCTCGCGCCAGCCGGGAAACGCTGCCGCGAGCGCGGCGCGCACGTCGGGGTGATCGAAGGGACCGCCCTGCAGCGACAACAGCTCGAGGGCGTCCGCGGCGGGCGCCAGTTCCCGCGCCCTCAACGGTCGTCTCCGGCCCGGCGGCAGACGTAGTGCAGCCATTGCGAGCGCTCGTCGGCCGCGGCCACCGCGTTGCCGCGGAGGTCGAGGATGCGCAAGTCGCGGAAGCCGGCCGCGACGAGCCTCTCCTCCTGCCGCTTGGGCGTCGTCGTGTAGCGGCTGATCAGGATCCGCTCGTCGGGCGCCTGGTAGAACGTGCGCGCGAGCTCGTAACGAGGCCGCTCCTCGATGATGACGCGCTCCTCGCCGCGGCCGCCGCCGGGCGCGTTCAGGCGCCGCCGGTGCAGCGCCTCGCGCGCTGCGCGAAGCGGTGCCCGTGGATGGCGTCGCGCAGCGGGGAGCGCACCGGCGGCCGCGCGCAGCGGGGAGATCGAGCGGCGAAACCAGAGCAGGTTGTGGGCGGAGAAGCAGAACAGCGCTCCCGGTGCGCAGACGCGGGCGATCGCGCGCAGCGCCTGCGCGCGCTCGCTCCCGTCGCCGACGGTGTCGAGCCCGTTGAAGCTGAACAGCACGAAGTCGAAGCTGCCCTCGTCGAAGTCCACGAGGGTGCGCACGTCGGCCTGCCGGAAGGAGGCGGTGACCGGCATGCGGCCGGCGAAGCGCTCGTGGCACCGCTGCACCATCGCCGCTGAGCAGTCGATGCCCACGTACTCGCGCACTCGCTCCATGAGGTGCGCGCTCGTGCGGCCCGCGCCGACGCCCACGTCAAGCATGCGCCACCGCGGCAGCTCGCTCGCGTGCTCGCGCAACAGGTCCTCTTCGGGCGCGAGCAGGAAGTCGAACGAGCCGTACTCCGCGACGACGTCCGCGCGCTCGAAGTGCGTTGCGGGCGACTCGATGTGCATCTAACCTGCTCTGGGCGCTGCGGGCGTCCCTGCGCGGCACGCGTAGTACAGCCAGGAGAACCGGGCCAACCGCTCTGCCGGCGCGCCCGTCACGTCGCTTCCGTCGACGCCGAACAGCTCAACCCGCTCAAACCCGCTCGTCAGCAGCTGGCGGCGCTGCTCGTCGGGCTCGACGCAGTAGCCGTCGACGCAGATCCGTTCCCCGGGACGCTCGACGTGCTGCGGGCTGAGCTCGAACACCGGTCGCTCGACGACGTATCGCGCGTACGGCCCATCCAGGCCCCGGAGCGGGGCGTTGGCCCGTCGCAGCCGCCACGTCCCAGCCACGGCATGACGGGTGGTCGCGAGCCGGCTGCGCCCGCCGTCGCCGGCGAGCCCGGCCCGCAGCGCCGGGCCGAAGCGCATCCGCCGGCGGGCGAAGAGCAGGTTGTCGCTGGAGAACGCGAACGTCGCACCCGGGGCACACACCCGCCGCACCTCGTGCAGCACACGGCGCCGATCGTCGTCGCGGACGACGCTGTCGATGCCGTTGAACGTGAAGAGGACCAGGTCGAAGGAGTCGTCCGCGAACGCGCTCAGGTCCCTCGCGTCACAGACGGCGAACCGCACGTCGCTCCCGAGCCGGTCGGCGAAGCGCTCACGACACGCCTGCACCATCAGCGGCGACATGTCCACGCCGACGTATCGGCCGACGCGCCCCAGCAGCTGGGAGGTGGTGCGGCCGCCGCCCACGCCGAGGTCGAGCACCCGCATCGCAGACAGCTCGTCCAGCCTTCGCAGGATGACCCGCTCGGGTTCGAGGAGAAAGTCGAACGTGGCGTACTCCGCCACGACCTCGTCGCGCATGAACAGCGCTTGCGACGTCTCGATCACGCCCGTCATCGGGGCAGACTAGCCGACCGCCGGGCCGCCGCTCGTGGAGGCCGCGCTACGACCCGCGCTTTGTGTGGATGTGGCCCAACGCGCGGATCTCGGTGATGGGCGGCGAGCAGGCGGCGACGGTGCTCGGCTCGGTCGGCGCAGCCGACCGCGACCCTGCCGACATCGACGCGCTGCGCCACCGCACGCGAGCGCAGTACGAGGCGCAGGGCCACCCGTACTACGCCGCCGCGCGCCAGTGGGACGACGGGTGATCGACCGCCCGTCTTCCGGATGTAGCGCTGAGTGCGCCGCCCGCCGGCGCGTCACAGCGACAGCACCTGCCGCAGCCAGCCGGCCACCGCCACGCCGATCCCCGGCAGGTCGGACTTCAGGCCATGATCGCCCTTCACGACGACCACCGACCGCGTGTCCGTCGACTCCGGCATGCCGAAGCGATCGCTGGCGCCCTGCACGACGAGCGTGGGGACCCCCGTGGCGTCGAGTTCGTCCTGGCGCGACACGCCCGAAGGCGAGACGAGCGGAAACGCCAGGCACAGCACCCCCAGCGCGCCCGTCGCGCCCGCCGTGCGGCACGCGACGCGCGCCCCCGACGAGCGTCCGCCGACGGCGAGCGCGAGGCCCGCGAGCTTCTTGGCCGCGAGCTGCTCGATCACGGAGATCCAGGCCGCGTCCAGGGTCGGAGCGCGCGGCGGCGAGCGCCGCCCCGCAACGCGATAGGGCTGCTCGACGAGCGCGACGCTGACGCCCACCATGTGCGCTGCCCGCGTCGCCGCGGCGAGGTCGGGCGCCTCGACGCCGCCGCCCGCGCCGTGGCCGAGGATGAGCGCGCCGCGCGCGCCGGCCACCGGATGGACCTGGGCGCGGGCTGCGCCGTGCGGGGTCTCGAAGTCCATGACGATCATGTGTGGCCATGAAGGTACATTCGCGCCCGTGATGGAGCCGATCCGCTGACCCGCGACCGGAGGATCCTGTTCTTCGGCGACTCGTTCGTCGCCGCCGTCGGCGACCCCACGGGCCTGGGCTGGGTCGGGCGCGTCGTCGCGGCCGCGTTTGCTGCCGGACAGCCGCTGACGGCCTACAACCTCGGCGTCCGGCGCGACACGTCGGCGGACGTGGCGGCGCGGTGGCGCAGCGAGACGCGGGCGCGGATGAACGCGCCCGATGCGAGCTACGGCGTCGTGCTCGCGCTGGGCGTCAACGACACCACCGAGGCGGAGGGCCGCGTCCGCGTCGAGCCCGCGCTCGCCCTCGACAACCTCACCCGGATGATCGACGCGGCACGCGCGATCGGCCTCGACGTCTTCGTCGTCGGCCCGCCGCCCGCCGGCGAACCCGCGCAGGACGAGCGCGTCCAGGCGCTGGCGGCGCAGTTCGCGCAGCTCGCCGCCGGCCGCGACGTGCCGTTCGTGGAGACGTTCGCCGCGTTGCGCGACGGCCCCGACTGGTCGCGTGAGGCCGCCGCCGGCGACGGCGCGCACCCCGCCGCAGGTGGCTACGCGCAGCTCGCCGAGATCGTTATGCGAGGTGGCTTTCTGAGCTGGGCGCGCTGAACAGCCACAAATACGCGGGGTGCCGGGGACGATGTCCGACTGCAACTCCGCGCCGACGAAGGGCATCGTCACGCGCTCTGTCGACGCGCTGAGGGGCGGTCGAGATCGCCCAGCAGGTGGCGGCCATGCACACGGGCGGATCGAGCAGACCGGCACGCCGGACGACCTCTACAAGCGGCCCGCCAACCGTTCGTCATGGGCTTCGTCGGGCTCGGTTTGGCGGCCGCTCGCCGGCGTGTTCGGCAGGCACCCCGACGAGCTCTCGTTCACCGGCAGCGCGGAGGCGACGAAGGACGTCTGGATCGCGGTGCGCTCGATGCTGCGCAACCTGCTCGAGGAGGTCACGATGGCGGAGGTGGCGTCGAGCGCGCTGCCCGAGCACCTGGCGGCGCTGACGGCCGACCCGCGGGCGTGGGTGAAGCGGTAGCGCGCGCGGCGGGCAGTCGTGGCGCGAATGCTGCGTATGGCGCAGGCACATCGCCATGACCCCGTGGGCGCGTGCGGTCGTGGCGCGAATGCTGTGCCATACGCAGCAAATACGCCACAACGTCGCGCACGCGGGTGGCAACCCAGGAGCCTGCGAGGCGAGAACGTCGCTCGCACTCCGGCGCACGCGCTCCTAGCCACCGCCTCCAGTGCGACCAACGTGCGATGCGTGCGTGGTTCACGTCACCGCGGCGGCGCTTGTGAACGGCTCGCGGTGTGGCGCCAATGCTGCTGCGTGTGGTGCAGCACAGCCCCACGATTGCGCCTGTTAGAAGGGCGTAGCCCCGCCCCGTCGACGGGGGGCAGATACCCGCCCGCCGCCACAGCGGCGGCTAGGACCCCGGCACCTGCCACACCACCGGCGGCCCGTGGTAGCCGGCGCGCGCGATCACGGGCGCCTCGCCGCTGCCGTTGCCCTCGGGGCGCTCGCGGCAGCGCAGCTCGAAGCGGTCGCTGCCGTCGGCGGTGGCCGGCGGCTCGAGCGTGAGCCACGCCAGCGGCGCGGCGCCGGCGCTGGTGAAGGCGCTGAGGATCGCCGCGCGCTCGTCGTCTTCGAGGTACTGGTTGACGACGGACTGCCACACGACGGTGAGCATGTCCGGCTTGGCGTCGGCGAGGCGTCCGGCGAGCCAGACCGCGGCGTCGCGCTGCTCGACCCTGACCGGATGACGCGCGGCGATCCGTGCCGCGTGCGCGACGCGGGCCAAGCGCTCGGGCTCGTCGGGCCAGATGTAGGACTGCAGCGCCAGCCGGCCCTCGCCGGTCGTCGAATCCAGCGGCGCGCGGTCGCAGCCGGCGCGCTCGGCGACCTGCAGCCGCGCCGCCGCCACGACGGGATCGGCGACCGGCAGCCCCTCCCACGGCTCGTTGAAGGTCAGAAGGCTCGCCGGTTCTCCCAGCGTCGCGCCGCCGACCACGTAGGCAAACCTGTCGGCGTTGAGGTTCAGGCCCGCGCTCGCGCCGATCTCCAGCAGCCGGATCGGCAGCCGGTGACGCTCCGAGAGCCACAGCAGCCCGCCGTAGAGCGCGACGCAGCGACCCGGCTCGTTGGTCTGCACCGTGCGCCCGATGCGGTCGCGGATGCATGGTGCGTGCGCGGCCAGCGTCTGCCGGGCGACCTCCCACGCGCCCGCCGGCGGCTCGGCGCCCCCTGCGCTCGGGAAGAACCGCGCGAGCTGCGGCGCGTCGCCGCGCAGCACGAGGTGATGCAGCGCGGCGAGCAGCCGCAGCTCGGGAACGGAAGCCGGCGTCAGCGGATCGCCTTCGAAGATCGAAGCGACGATCCCGCCTGCATCGGCGTCGTCAGCCGCGCCGCGCATGAGCTCGACATACAGGCGCGAGCGCCGCGCGCGCTCGAGCGCCGCCGCGCGGGAGCGCAGCAGCTCGCCGATCACGCCAGGGCGCAGAGCAGCCGATCGACGTCGGATGCGTCGTTCCACGCGCCGACGGATGCTCGCAGCAGCCCCGTGCCCGGCAGGTCGCGGATGATCACACCGTCCTGCGCGAGCTTCACCCGCGTGGCGGCGGGATCGTCGTCCTTCCAGGACACGAGCGTCGTGCGATCGCGCGGCGCGACCTCGCGGCCGCGCTCGGCGAGCGCGTCGGCAAGCGACCCCGCGAGCGCCGCGGCCTGCTCGTGCACCTCGGCCCAGCCGGCGTCGCTCAGCACGCCGAGCGCGGCCAGCGCGGCGGCCGTCGTCTCCAGCGACTGCGCCGACGTGTCGTGGCGCGCGGCCCCCGCGTGGGGAACCGCATCGAGGCCGGCGCTGGGCTCGGCGAGGTTGAGGTAGGTCGGGCCGCTCGCGGGCACGCGCTCGTTCCAGTCGGGTGAGACCCAGAGCATCCCGCTGCCGACGGGGCCGCAGAGCCACTTCTGGCCCGATCCGGCGTAGAAGGCGCAGCGCAGCGAGGACACGTCCGTCGCGATCGCGCCGATCCCCTGCGCGCCGTCGAGCAGGACGGGCACGTCGCCGACCCCGGACAGGTCCTGCACCACGCACCCGTTGACCCAGCTGACATGCGAGCAGGCGACGAGCTTCGTGTCGGGTCCTACGGCGTCGGCGATCTGCGCGAACGGCACGACGCGGATCGTGATGCCGCGCTGCGTGCGCGCCGCCGCAAGCGGACCCTGCAGGCCCGGGTGCTCCTCGTCGGACGTGAGCACCTCGTCGCCGGGCTGCAGCTCCAGGGCGGCGAGCACGCGCACGATTCCCTCGCTCGTGCTCGTCGTCAGCGCGACATCTTCGGAAGCCGCGCCGAGCAGCTGCGCGTAGGCATCGCGCAGGCGCCCGCGCGTGTCGAGCATCCCGGTGAAGTACGTCTGGCTGCGGCCGTCCGCGGCGGCCTGCGCGAGCACGTCGGTGACGGCCTGCACGCTCGCGGCGGGAAGCGGCCCGCACGTGCCGGCGTTGAGGTAGGCGAACTGCTCGAAGACGGGAAACTCGGCGCGCAGCCCGGCGGGGTCCATGCCCCGCCAGGCTAGTGGGACGCTCACACGTGCACGCTTCAGCGCCCGCAGACGGGCCAGTGGCCGGCGCCGCCGGTCTTGTAGAGCATCGCGGCGCGGCGATCCTGCTCGGTCTCCGACGCGGCGGCGGGATCGCCCCTGCCGCCCACCGATGCCCACGTCGAGAAGGAGAACTGGTACTTGCCGCGATACGTCCCGCCCGCGGAGATCGCGCGCGGATTGGCGTGCGACTCGCACTGCGCGATCGACTCGAGCACGGGCGGAATCGGCACGTTCGGCGCGCCGCCGAAGCGGCGGCTGCGCGTCTGTCGCACCTCGCGCGCGGCGCGACGCGTCGACGCGCGCAGCTCGTTCAGGGTGAAGGTGTGCAAGGCGGCGCGCTTGCGGCTGCGCTCGGCGCGCGTCAGCGGGTCGCTGCGCAGATGAGCGAGCTTGCGCGCGTAGTGCATCCGGCGGTCGATCTGCTGTCGCTTGGCGACGCGGTGCATGTCGCCCGGAGGGCGGACCGTCGAGGTGCCGGCCGCGTCGGTGCTGCTGCTCGGAGACTGCGCGGCTGCGGGGGAAGTGGACGCTGCTGCGCACGAAACGCAGACGGCGCCCAGGGTTCTGAGACGCATATGTGTAGTGCCCTTCATCGGCCCGGTGGCGTCACGCGACGTGCGCGCGGCGCAGGTGGCCGGTCGTTTACGGCGGGCTGCGGCGCCCATTGGCACCTGGTGATCGCCCGCTGGAGGAGAAGACCCTAGCAAGCGGACCGAACAGCCGTTCGGTTCGGGTACGAACTGTGACCGACGTCACGGACCGGCCGATCCCGCCGCAGCGGGATCGGCCGGCCGCGCCGTCATGGCTTGAGGACGACCTTCACGCACTCGTCCTGCTTGTGCTTGAACGTCTCGTAGCCGTTCGAGGCGTCGTCGAGCGACATCCGGTGCGTGACGATGAAGCTCGGGTCGATGTCGCCGTTCTCGATCCTGTTGAGCAACGGCCGCAGGTAGCGCTGCACGTGGCACTGCCCGCTCTTGATCGTCAGCGACCTGTTGACGATGGCGCCGATCGGGAACTTGTCCATGAAGCCGCCGTAGATGCCGGCGATCGAGACCGTGCCGCCGCTGCGGCAGTTGAGGATCGCCTCGCGCACGGCGTAGCCGCGCTCGGACTCCATCCGCGCCGCCTGCTTGACGCGGTCGTAGGCGTACATCCCGGGGTTGTGGTGGTGCGCCTCCATGCCTACGGCCTCGATGCAGTGGTCGGGCCCGCGGCCGCCGGTCATCTCGCGCAGCGCCTCGCGGACCGGCGTCTGCTCGTAGTTGATCGTCTCCGCGCCGGCCTTCTCGCGCGCCATCCTCAGGCGGTACTCGAAGCGGTCGATCGCGATCACCCGCTCGGCACCCAGCAGGTACGCGCTCGCGATCGCAAACTGCCCGACGGGCCCGCAACCCCAGACGGCGACGATGTCGCCGGGCTGGATGTTGCACATCTCGGCGCCCATCCAGCCCGTCGGAAAGACGTCGGAGAGAAACAGCACCTGCTCGTCCTCGAGGCCGTTGTCGATCTTGATCGGCCCGACGTCGGCGAACGGGACCCGCGCGTACTCCGCCTGCCCGCCCGCGTAGCCGCCGGTGAGATGCGAGTAGCCGAAGATCCCGCATGGCGCGTCGCCGAACATCTTCTCGGCCATCGAGCCGTTGGGGTTGGAGTTCTCGCAGACCGAGAACAGCCCGCGCGAGCACGCGTTGCAGTAGCCGCAGGCAATCGGAAACGGCACCACGACACGGTCGCCGACCTTGAGGTTCGACACGCCCTTGCCGGTCTCGACGATCTCGCCCATGAACTCGTGGCCGAGGATGTCGCCCTTGCGCATCGCCGGGATGTAGCCGTCGTAGAGGTGCAGGTCCGAGCCGCAGATCGCCGTCGACGAGATCTTCACGATCGCGTCGCGCTCGCTGAGGATCTTCGGATCGGGCACGTTCTCGACCGCGACCTTGTTGCGGCCCGACCAGACGGTGGCTCTCATGACGTCTCTCCTGCGGTCGTCGCGCTCGCGCGCTCCTCGTCAGGCAGCGGGTGCGCCGGACGGGGCTTGAGCTGGCGCTTGTTGAGCTGGCCCTCGGGTGACCCGTCGGAGCGCACGATCTCGCCCGTCTCGACGATCTGCTTGAAGCGGCGCAGGTCGTCCTTGATCTGCAGCGCGGGCTCCTCGCCGAGGAGCTTGGCCAGCAGCGAGCCGACCGAGCCGCCGGGGACGGCGTACTGCATCTCGATGTGGACCTCGGTCCCCTGATCGCCCGGCGCCTTGACGAAGCGCACGGTGCCGGAGTTGTCGACCTTCGCGCCCTCGAGCGAGCGCCAGGCGATCCGCTCGCCCGGGATGTCCTCGGTGATCTCGGCGTCCCACTCGACGCTCATCCCGAGCGGGCCCTTCGCCTTCCAGTGCGAGCGCTCCGCTTCCGTTGCCGAGACCGCCTCGAGGTGCGCCATGAACGTCGGGAAGCGCTCGAGGTCGCGCCAGAACGCGTAGAGCTCGTCGGCGTCGCGGCGCACGGTGGTCGCGGCCTTCAAGTGCATCGAGTTGGGCTGCTCCTGCGCTGCCGCCGGGGCCTCGCCGCGGCTGAGCTTGACGGCGTCGACGAGGTCGGCGGCGAGCGCGCCGGCGACGGCGCCCGCGGCCGCCATCGTTCGGCCCGGCTGCCGGCTCTTGCCGCGCAGGGCCGCGCCGAGCAGCGCGAGGTCGAGCGTGTCGCCCGCGACGCGGGCCCACAGCCACGTGGTCGGCCGGCGCTGGCTGAAGATGCCGACGCCGGCGGTGATCTCGCGCACGCCGACGGCGCGCATCGCGGCGCGCGTCGTGGCGTCGTCGCGGACGCCGATCATCCGGTTCACCCGCCCCGGCGCGAGGATCTGCGGGATTCCGAGGGCGAAGCTGAAGACGCCCAGGCCCTTGGCGAGGTTCTCGCGCGGTGGCCCGCCGTTGGTGCTCTTGCTGATCGCGGTCATGCCACCCCGGATAGGCCTGATCGCGCGATCGCAAACGCGCAATTCACGCCGCGTCGCGGGTTCGAGCCAATGCCCGGCCGGGGGCCGCGCGCGACTAGCATGCGCCGCGTGAACGTCACGCTCCCGGACGGCACCGAGCTCGAACTCGACGACGGCGCGACCGGCGCCGACGCCGCCGCGGCGATCGGTCCCGGCCTCGCGCGCGCGGCGCTGGCCGTGCGTCAGAACGGCGAGGTGCGCGACCTCGCGCGCCCGCTCGTCGGCGGCGAGCCGCTGGAGATCATCACCGCCAAGAGCGACGGCGCCCTCGACGTCATCCGCCACGACGCGGCGCACGTGCTCGCCGCCGCGGTGATGGAGCTCTATCCGGGCGTGAAGATCTCGATCGGCCCGCCGATCGAGAACGGCTTCTACTACGACTTCGAGTTCCCCGCGGGCGTGACCGTCTCCGACGCCGACTTCGGGCGCATCGAGGAGCGGATGCGCCAGCACATCAACGCCGACGAGCAGTTCGCGCGCGAGGACGTCACCGTCGACGAGGCGCTGCGACGCTTCCGCGCGGAAGGCCAGGACTACAAGGTCGAGCTGATCGAGGATCTCGTCGCCGACGCCGGCCCCGCCGATCCGCTCGAGAGCGTCAGCCTCTACACGAACGGCCCCTTCACCGACCTGTGCCGCGGGCCGCACGGCCCGTCGACGAAGCGCATCAAGGCCGTCAAGCTGCAGTCCGTCGCCGGCGCCTACTGGCGCGGCGACGCCGCGCGCCAGCAGCTGACGCGCATCTACGGCACGGCGTTCTTCTCCAAGGAGGAGCTCGCGCAGTACCTCGAGCGCCTCGAGCAGGCCCGCGCGCGCGACCACCGCAAGCTCGGCAGGGAGCTCGAGCTGTTCATGTTCAGCGAGCTGTCGCCCGGCTCGCCGTTCTGGCAGCCGGCGGGGATGGCGATCTGGAACGAGCTGTCCAAGCTCTGGCGCGAGGAGAACCGCCGCCGCGGCTACCGCGAGGTCAAGACGCCGATCCTCTACGACGTCGAGCTGTTCAAGCAGTCCGGCCACTGGGACACCTACCGCGAGAACATGTACTTCACCGACGTCGAGGACCGGCCGATGGCCCTCAAGCCGATGAACTGCCCGGCCCACGTCCAGCTCTTCAAGGAGGCGCGGCGCTCCTACCGCGATCTGCCGATCCGCTACTCAGAGCAGGGGCTCGTGCACCGCCACGAGCCCAGCGGCACGCTGCACGGGCTGCTGCGCGTGCGCCACATCACCCAGGACGACGCCCACATCTTCTGCAGCGAGGAGCAGATCCGCCAGGAGGTGATCGGCTGCCTGGACTTCGGCTTCTTCCTGTATGACCTGTTCGGCTTCGAGCCGAAGCTCGAGCTCTCGACGCGGCCCGCCAAGCGGATCGGCACCGACGAGATGTGGGACCGCGCGGAGGCGGCCCTGCAGGGGGCGCTGGACGCGCGCGGGCTGCCCTACGAGGTCAACGCCGGCGACGGCGCCTTCTACGGCCCGAAGATCGACTTGCACATGACCGACTCGATCGGGCGCTCGTGGCAGCTGGGAACCGTCCAACTGGACTACTCGATGCCCGCGCGCTTCGATCTGAGCTTCACGGGCGCCGACGACGCCGACCACCAGCCGGTGATGATCCACCGCGCGCTGCTGGGCTCCTTCGAGCGCTTCATCGGGATCCTCGTCGAGCACTACGCGGGCGAGTTCCCGCTGTGGCTGGCGCCGGTGCAGGCGGCGGTGCTGCCGGTGGCCGACCGCCACGCCGAGTACGGCGCGCGCGTGGCGGCCGCGCTGGGCGACGCCGGTCTGCGCGCCGAGCTCGACTCGCGCACCGAGTCGGTCGGGCGCAAGATCCGCGAGGCGGAGCTGCGCAAGGTGCCCTACATGCTCGTGGTCGGCGAGCGCGACGTCGAGTCGGGCGGCGCGGCGCTGCGCCGCCACGGCGAGGGCGACCTCGGGTCCTTCCCGCTCGACGAGGTGGCCGAGCGGCTGCTGGCCGAAGTGGCCGAGAGGCGCTACAGTTCGCAGCGTTGATCACGCAGACGAACACCGCGGCACCCTCTTGCTGAGGCTCTCCCGCGACCACACGTAGTGCCGGTCCCTCGCAGGTTCGACCGGCAGCCGCCGGAGCGAGACAACACCCGCATCAACGAGCGCATCCGGGTCCCCGAGGTGCGTCTCATCGGCGACGACGGTGAGCAGGTCGGCGTCATGAAGACGTCCGAGGCCCTCGCCTACGCGCAGAGCCGGGAGCTGGACCTCGTCGAGGTCGCGCCCGACGCCAAGCCGCCCGTCTGCCGCGTCCTGGACTACTCGAAGTACAAGTACGAGAAGAACCAGCGCGAGAAGCAGGCCCGCAAGCACCAGACGCAGATCACGGTGCGCGAGATCAAGTTCCGCCCGAAGATCGCCGAGCACGACTACGCGACCAAGAAGGGCCACGTCACGCGGTTCCTCAACCATCGCGACAAGGTCAAGGTCACGATCATGTTCCGCGGGCGCGAGGTCGCGCACCCGGAGCGCGGCGAGATCATCCTCAACCGCCTGGCCGAGGAGCTCGGAGAGCTGGCCGTCGTCGAGCAGCGCCCCCAGCAGGACGGGCGCAACATGACGATGATGCTCGGCCCGGGCAAGGAGGCCGGCAACGAGGCCGACGCCACCGCGACCGCTCCTGAGGCCGCCGAGGGCGCGCCCTCCGAGGCCCCGGCGACGGCACCCGCCGCCTCCGAGCCGGCCCCGGCGAAGGCCAAGGCCAAGGCCGCGAAGAAGCGCGAGCCTGAGCCCGAGCCGGTCGCCGCGGCGCCGCGGTCGGT
>CADCVQ010000069.1 GCA_902806175.1 uncultured Solirubrobacteraceae bacterium | reverse complement strand
AGGCGGCGGGGCGCGATGAGGAGGTCGTCAGCCTCGGCGCCGCGATCGAGGGCGCGCTGGCCTGGGGCAATCGCTGGGCGGCGTGGAAGCGCGTGCTCGAGCTCATGCTCGCTGCGGCACAGGCGACGGGCGACAGCCCGGCGCAGGCCGCCGCGCTGCACCAGCTGGGCACCCGCGCCTACGCGACCGGCGACGCACGTGGCGCGACGCGCCTGCTCGAGCAGGCGCTCGCGCTGCGCGAGCGCATCGGCGACGAGGCCGGCGCGCGGGTGACCCGCCAGAACCTGCGCGTCGTGAGCGGCGGGCCGCCGCTGCTGTACCGGTTGAGCCACCTGTCGATCACCGTCGTGGCGGCGATCGTGGCCGTGCTCGTGATCGGGGCGGGGGTCGCGGGAGCCGGGGTGCTCGGCGGTGAACCGGAGCCCGACCCGGGTGATCCAGGCGGCGCGGCAGGGCAGGTCTCGCTCGTGGTCGCCGTCGCGGGGCCGGGATCGGTGGCCGGCGCCGGCGGCCAGATCGACTGCAAGCCTGATTGCGAGGCGTCGGTCGACGAGCGCAAGGAGATCGTGCTCGAGGCCGACCCCGGCGACCGGGCGGAGTTCAAGGGCTGGAGCGACCCATCCTGTCCGGGCCTCGGCCGCTGCAAGCTGGTGCTCGAAGGGAAGACGACGGTGACCGCGACGTTCGCAGCGCTGCAGGACCCGCAGCTGCTCACGGTCGCCGTGCGCGGCGCGGGCAGCGTGGTGAGCAAGCCGGCCGGGATCGACTGCCCACGCGAGTGCAGCGCGAGCTTCGCGACCGGGCGCAAGGTGCAGCTCTACGCGACCGGGGCGAAGGGCTCGTCGTTTGCGAGCTGGACGGGACGCCGGTGCAACGGTTCGACACAGCGGCGCTGCGACGTGACGATGAACGGCCCACGGTCGGTGTCGGCGCGCTTCAGCCGAGATCCGGTGGCGCCCGGCGAGCGTGCCACCCTCACGATCGATCCGACCGGCGACGGCTCGGGCACGGTCACAGGCGCCGGCGGGCTGCGCTGCCCGCGGGACTGCGACGCGCCGTTCAAGCGCGGAACCGCGGTGCAGCTCGAAGCGGTCGCAGACCCAGGCTCACGCCTCAAGGGCTGGGGCGACGCCTGCGACGGCGCGGACGAGACGTGCGAGGTCATGCTTGCGCGCGACATGACCGTGCGGCCGGTGTTCGAGCGCGTCCAGCCTGGCATCGAGCTCTTCCTGCGCATCGCCAACCCCGGCCACGGCGTGGTGACGAGCGATCCGGCCGGCGTCGACTGCCGCGAGGCGTGCAGCACGGAGTTTGCGCGCGGGACCATGGTCACGCTGAGCGCGCGGCCGGACGAGGGCTGGCGCTTCGCGGGCTGGGGGCTTGCGTGCGAAGGCACGGGTGAGTGCTCCGTCACGCTCGACGAGATGAAACGCGTGACCGCGGCCTTCGAGCGCGCCAGCTACACGCTGCGGACCGACACCGAGGGCGCTGCGGGCACCATCCTCGTCGGACGCCGCAGCTGTGCGGCCGGCTGCACGTTCGACCCCGGGACGACCGTCACGCTGATCGCCTCGAGCCGGGCCAATGAGTTCGACAGGTGGACCGGCTGCGACAACCCTGACGGCAACGTCTGCAGCGTGACGATGAACAGCGACCGCAGGGTGTCGGCGGTGTTCCGCAAGCCGCCGCCGCCGCCAGATCCGACGTTTGTCCCCTGACCGGGCCTACAGCACGCTGCCTGCCAGCGCCACGAGCGCCGTCAGCGCCAGCAGTGCCAGCACCGCGCGCTCGTAGCGCTCACCACGCAGCCACGCGAACGCGCGGCGCCCGAGCACGTGTCCGGCGAGGCCCGCGGCGATCAGCGCCCACAGTCCCGCCGGCGGCTCGAATGTCGCGGTGAGGAACAGCGCCGGGAGGCCGAGCAGCGCCTGCACGACGAAGATCGCCGCCAGCGTGTCGCGCATCGCCGACGGCGCGGCGGCGCGCGCAAGCAGGTAGAGGACGAGCGGCGGACCGCTCAGCGCGGTCGACGTGGAGAGCGCGCCGCTCGTGAGGCCCGCCGCCGGCGCCTGCCAGCGGCGCGGGCGCGAAGCCCGTTCGCCGCGCCGTGGGCGTGAGCGCGCACCGACCCGCACGGCCAGCATCGCGAGCACGGCGAGCGCTACGAGCGCCGACAGCAGCTGCTCGGACAGCTCGCGCAGCGCGACGGCGCCCAGCGCCAGCCCCGGCAGCGACCACACCAGCAGCAGCCAGGTGTCGCGCGCGAGCACCACGGGTCGGCGGCGCTCGCTCGCCAGCGTCAGCAGGTTGAGCACGAGGCCGAGCAGCACCCCGGCCGTCACCGCCTGCTGCGGCCCGAGCAGGGCGAAGAGGATCGGCGCCGCGACGAGCGCGAAGCCGAAGCCGGTCGCCGACTGCAGCACCGCGCCCGCGAGCACCGCCAGTGCGGCGAGCGCGACCGTCACGATCCGGTCAGGCGGCTGCGCGGGACGGCGCGAGCAGCGAGCGCCCGGTCATCTCCGGCGGCTGCGGGATGCCGAGCAGCGCGAGCGCGGTCGGCGCGACGTCGGCGAGGATCCCGGGAGCCGGATCGAGCCGCACGCCTTCGCGCGTCACGATCAGCGGAACCGGGTTGAGCGAGTGCGCGGTGTTCGGCGAGCCGTCGGGCTCGAGCATGTGATCGGCGTTGCCGTGATCGGCGGTGACGATGCAGACCCCGCCCGTCGAGTGGACCGCCTCCACGATCCGCGCCAGGCACGCGTCGACGGTCTCGATCGCCTCGATCGCGGCGGGGATGACGCCCGTGTGGCCGACCATGTCCGGATTGGCGAAGTTGATGATTGCGAAGAGGAAGTCCTCGTCGTGCCAGGCGCGCACGAAGGACTCGGTGCAGCCCGGCGCGCTCATCGCCGGCTTGAGGTCGTAGGTCGCCACGTCGCGCGGCGAGGGCACGAGCTCGCGCCGCTCGCCCTCCTCCGGACGCTCCTTGCCGCCGCCGAAGAAGTACGTCACGTGCGGGTACTTCTCGGTTTCGGCGACGTGCAGCTGCAGCCCACCACGAGCCGCGACGACGCGCGGCAGCGTGACGCTCGGTCGCGCCGGCCGGAACGCCACGGGGCGGTCGGCGTGGTCGCCGCCGTACTCCGTCAGCGTCGTGTAGCGCGCGACGGGGCGGGCGCCGCGGCGATCGATCGCCGGGCAGAGTCGGTCCGCCAGCGCGCAGGAGATCTCGCGCATGCGGTCGGGCCGGAAGTTGAACGCGATGACCGAATCGCGCGGGCGGATCGCGCCCTCCACGCCGACGCGCGTCGCGCTGACGAACTCGTCGGTCTCGCCGCGGTCATAGGCGGCGAGCAGCGCTGCGCGCCCGGTCTGCGCCGTGTGCTCGGCGATCCCGTGCACGAGCAGGTCGTAGGCGGCCTGGACGCGCTCCCAGCGGCCGTCGCGGTCCATCGCGAAGTAGCGCCCGACGACGCTCGCTATGCGCCCGACGCCGATCTCCGCGCACCATCGCTCGACGGTTCCGAGGAACTCCGAGCCCGCTGCCGGCAGCGTGTCGCGACCGTCGGTGAACGCGTGGATGACGAGGTCGACGACGCCGGCGTGCGCCGCCATCTGCAGCAGGCCGTGGACGTGCTCGATGCTCGAGTGCACGCCGCCGTCGGAGACGAGGCCGAGCAGGTGCACGCGCGGGGCTCCCTGCAGCGCCGCCAGCAGCACCTCGTTGCCGCCGAACGCCTCGAGCTTGGCGGCCTCGTCGATCAGCGTCAGGTCCTGCTTGACGACGGCGCCGGCGCCGAGGTTCAGATGACCGACCTCGGAGTTGCCCATCTGCCCGTCGGGCAGCCCGACGGCGGCGCCGCCGGCCGTCAACGTCGTGTGCGGGTAGCGCTCCCAGAGCGCGTCGAAGACCGGCGTGCGCGCGAGCGAGACCGCATTGCCCGGCCCCGGCGCGGCGAGGCCCCAGCCATCGAGGACGACGAGGCAGACCGAAGATGCCCCGCCGACCCCGCTCACGAAGCGGCGAGCTGCACTGCGGCGTCCACGATCCGCGCGAAGTTCTCGGGATCCAGCGACGCGCCGCCCACGAGCGCGCCGTCGACGTCGGGCAGCGCCAGCAGCTCCGGGGCGCCGTCGGGCGTCACCGACCCGCCGTAGAGCACGCGCGCGTGCTCGGCCGCGTCGGGCGCCTTGTCCTCGATCAGCGCGCGCACGAAGGCGATCGCGTCCTGCGCCTGATCGGGCGTGGCGACCTTGCCGGTGCCGATCGCCCAGATCGGCTCGTAGGCGACGGTGACCTGCGCGATCTGCTCGGGCGTCAGACGCTCGAGGCCCTCCTGCACCTGATGGCGCAGCTTGCGCTCGGTGTCGCCTCGCTCGCGCTCGTCCTCGGTCTCGCCGACGCAGAGGATCGGCTTCAGGCCCGCGCTGAACGCCGCGACCATCTTGTGCGACAGGGCCTTGTCGGTCTCGTTGTAGCACTGCCGGCGCTCGGAGTGGCCGAGCACCACGCCGTGGACGTCGATCTCCGTCAGCATCGCCGCGGAGACCTCACCCGTGAAGGCGCCGTTCGAAAGCTCGTGCATGTTCTGCGCGAAGACCTCGACGCGCGAGCCGCGGGTGGAGTCGACCATCGCCTGCAGGGCCGTGAACGGGACGCAGATCGCCACGTCGACGCCGTCGGCGCTGTAGACGCGGGGCAGCAAGGCCTGGATGTAGTCCTCGGCCTCCGCCACGGTCTTGTGCATCTTCCAGTTGCCGGCGATGAAGGGCGTGCGGGCCATCTGCGTGCGGAGCCGGGGCTACGCCTTGAGGGCCTCGAGCCCCGGCAGCGTCGATCCCTCGATGAGCTTCAGCGCGGCGCCGCCGCCGGTCGACAGGTGGGTGACGCTGTGGGCGAGACCGAACTCGGCCATCGCCGCGCCCGAGTCGCCGCCCCCGACGACGGTCGTCGCCTCGGTCTGCGCCATCGCCTGCGCGATCGCCAGCGAGCCGGCCGCGAACGGCTTGTGCTCGAACGCGCCGATCGGCCCGTTCCAGAAGATCGTCTGGGCCTTGCGGATCTCGGCCACGTACTCCGTGCGCGTCTTGGAGCCGATGTCGAGCTGCATCCAGCCGTCGGGCACGTCGACGCCGGGGATGATCTGCACCTCCGCGTCCTCGCTGAACTCGTCGGCGATGACGAGGTCGACCGGCAGGCGCAGCTTGCCGTTGGGGTAGCCGTCCTTCTCGAGCGCCTCGCGCGCGGGCTCGAGACCCTCCTCCTCGCAGAGGCCGTCGCCGATGTCGTGGCCGAGCACCTTGAGAAACGGCGTCGCCATCGCGCCGCCGACGAGCACGATGTCGGCGGAGTCCAGGAACTTGTCCATGACCGCGATCTTGTCGGTCACCTTGGCCCCGCCCATGATCGCCAGAAACGGCCGGTCGGCGTGGTTCATGATCAGCCGGATCGTGTCGACCTCGCTCTGGAAGAGCAGGCCCGCGGCGGACCGCTCGACGAGCGGAGCGACGCCGACCGTCGACGCGTGCGCGCGATGCGACGTGCCGAACGCGTCGTTGACGTAGATGTCGGCCAGCGCCGCCAGGCGCTTGGCGAGTTCGGGGTCGTTCTTCGTCTCGCCGGGCTCGTAGCGGATGTTCTCGAGCATGACCACGTCGCCGTCGGGCACGTTGTCGAGATCCGGCGCGAGCTGGACCTCGGTGTGCAGCAGCTTGGAGATGTGCTCGGCCACGGGCGCCAGCGAGAACTCCGGCTCGCGGTCCTTCGGCCGGCCGAGGTGCGAGACGAGCAACAGCTTCGCGCCGCGCTCGAGCAAGAGCTCGAGCGTCGGCATCGCCCTGCGCATGCGGGCGTCGTCGCCTACCTTGCCGCCCACGATCGGGACGTTGAAGTCGACCCGTACGAGAGCGCGCTTGGCCTCGATGTCGCCGAGGCTGTCGATCGTCCGCACGTCAGTCGTCCATCCTGTGGACCGTTGCGAGATGGGCGACCACTACAGGACCTTCTGCAGCACGTCGACGCAGCGGTTGGAGTATCCCCACTCGTTGTCGTACCAGGAGACGACCTTCACGAGCGTGCCCCCCATCACCGACGTCAGCTGGCCGTCGACGATCGACGAGTGCGGGTTGCCGACGATGTCGCTGGAGACGATCGGGTCCTCGGTGTACTGCAGGATCCCCTCGAGCTCGGCGCCGGCGGCCTCGGCGAAGGCCCCGTTGACCTCCTCGACGGTGGTCTCGCGGGTCGAGACGAACGTCAGGTCGACGACCGAGCCGGTGGGGACGGGAGCGCGGACGGCGAAGCCGTGCAGCCTGCCGTTGAGCTCGGGCAGCACGAGGCCGACGGCCTTCGCGGCGCCGGTCGAGGTCGGCACGAGGTTCACGGCGGCGGCACGCGCCCGGCGCAGGTCGCTGTGCGGCCCGTCCTGGAGGTTCTGGTCGGCGGTGTAGGCGTGGATCGTCGTCATCAGCCCGTGCTCGATGCCGACGGCCTCGTGCACGACCTTGGCGAACGGCGCGAGGCAGTTCGTCGTGCAGGAGGCATTGGAGATCACGTCGTGCTCGCCCGAGTCGTACGTGTCGAAGTTCACGCCGAGGACGACCGTGATGTCCGGCTCGGTGGCGGGCGCCGAGATGATGACCTTCTTCGCGCCGGCCTCGAGGTGCTTGGCGGCGGCGTCGCGCTTCGTGAACAAGCCGGTCGACTCGAGGACGATGTCGACGCCCAGGTCGCCCCAGCCGAGGTCCGCGGGATCGCGCTCCTCCTTGACGAGGATCTTCTTGCCGTCGACGACCAGCCCGTCGCCGACGAGCTCGATCGTTCCGGGGTACGGCCCGAGGATGGAGTCATAGCGCAGCAGGTGCGCCAGCGTCTCGTTGTCGGTCAGGTCGTTGACCGCGACCCACTCGATATCTGCCTGGGCCGCCTGGGCGGCGCGGAAGACGTTGCGGCCGATACGGCCGAAGCCGTTGATTCCAACACGTACAGGCATGCGGTAGTCGCTGTCCTTCCTAGGGTTCTCCGAAAACGAGGCCAGAACGAGACCTCCCCGCCTCAGACCGGGGCCGAACCCTATCGGTACGGGGCCCGCCCGTTCGGTCTCGTGGAAGCCGACGGGGCTGAGCTGGGTATGACCGCCGCTGTGTCTGCTGACCATGTCGTGACGATCCGCGCCCGCACGGTCCTCAAGGTGGCCGGCGTGCTGCTCGCCGTCGCGGCCCTTGTCTGGGTCGTGCGGCGCTCCGAGCAGGTGCTTGTCTGGACGCTCGTCTCGCTGTTGCTCGCAATGGCGCTGAACCCCGGCGTGGACGCGTTTCAGCGCCTCGGCGGGCACCGCCGCGGCCTTGCCGCCGCGCTCGTCTTTCTGCTCGTCCTGGGCGCGATCACCGGCATCGGCGCGCTCGTCGTGCCGACGCTCGTCCAGCAGATCTCGGACTTCGCCGATGCGCTGCCGGGCTACGTGCGCGACCTCACGGCCGGCAACGGGCCGCTCGGCTTCCTGGAGACGAAGTACCACGTCGTCGAGCGCGTGCAGCAGGCAGTCGAGGGCGACGGCGACGCGGCCGCTGTCGCCGGCGGCGCCAACGCGGCGCTCGACGTGACGCGCGGCGTCGCGACCTTCGTCGTCGCGATCCTGACGATCACGTTCATGACGATCTTCATGGTGCTCGAGGGCCCGCGCTGGATCCAGGGCGCGATCGAGCTGTTGCCGCCCGCGCGCCAGCTCGAGGCGCGCGAGATCGCCGACGAGATCTACCAACTTGTCGGCCGCTACGTGACCGGCAACCTCCTGATCAGCCTGATCGCCGGCACCGTGACGACGATCGTCCTGCTCGCGCTCGGCATCCCGTTCGCGCTCGCGCTCGGCCTGCTCGTCGCGCTGCTGGACCTCATCCCGCTCGCCGGCGCCACGCTGGGTGCGCTGATCGTGACGCTCGTAGCGCTGACCGACTCGGCGACGTCGGCGCTGATCGTCGCGGGCTTCTTCGTCGTCTACCAGCAGCTCGAGAACCACCTTCTGCAGCCGGTCGTCTACGGCCGGACGGTGCGTCTGTCGCCGCTGGCGATCCTGCTCTCCGTGCTGATCGGCGTCGAGGTCGCCGGCATCGTCGGGGCGCTGCTGGCGATCCCGGTCGGCGGCACGATCAACATCCTGCTCGAGCACTGGCGCCGGCGACGGGGGATCGCGGTCGAGCCGGCGGACGAGCCGGCCGGCAAACTCGCCGGCAAGGACGCCGAGCCTGCGGGGCCCGAGCCCGAGCCCGAGCCCGAGCCCGAGCCCGAGCCCGAGCCGCCGGCGGGCCGGCCCCGTCGCGGCAGGCTCGCGCGCAAGGAACTACGGTGAGCGCATGCCGAGCATCCGCAACGTGGGCGCGACGGCGTCGTTGAGCCCCGACGGCGTCAACGACCCCGACTTCGCGAAGGTCGACCTGCGCCTCTTCGCGCTGACCGACGGCGGCGAGCAGGTCGACGACCCGCAGCCGGCGTCGACCAGCGTGCGCTGCGAGCGCTCCAAGCTCGCGGCGCTCGAGCTGTCGGTGCAGATGTCGCTGCGCCTGCGCCAGGCGCCGACCGGTGCGCGCCTGCAGGCCTGGCAGCGCATCTGCGGGGAGCTCGCCGCGCGCGGGATCGACGCCGAGCCGGCGGCGCTGCACGGCTCGACCTTCCGCCTCGTCCCAGACGAGGAGCTGCGCGCCGCCCAGCAGGCCGTCTGGCCGACGTAGCGCGCTACGCGGGCGAACCGCCGCGTGAGCGGGCAGACGCGCAGCCCCAGTGGCGCGTCAAGGTTGCTTCGTGGTGCTGGCGAAGCGTCTGAATGCGGCGAGAGCTGCCGGGGTGGAGTTCACGCGCCAGTCGGTCTCCTTGTTTGCGTGAAACCAGACGACGGCGCGTACCGCGGGAAACTGGTGGGGCAGCGCCTGGGCGAGATCGTCGATCCAGGCCGCCTTGTCTCCGCCGTGTTCGCTGGAGGCCGTTTCGGAGATCATCAGCGGCTTGCGTCCCGCGAAGACGCCGTACAGCGGGCCGAAGATCGTGCCGAAGCTACGCCAGCTTGACGCGCTCATGGAGCTGCCCCAGTTGTAGCCGTCGATGCCGATCCAGTCGACCACATCGTCGCCGGGGTAGTAGGGGCGTGGGTCTTTGAGCGGGTCGCCCCCCGTTTCGTTGGGCGCCCAAACCCAGATCGTGTTCGATGCCCTCGCTGAACGGAAGATCCGGTTGATGCGACGCCAGGCGCTGACGAACTTCGTGGCCGCGTCTGGCGAGCGCGTGGCGGTCCAGTCCCACCAGTCGCCGTTCATCTCATAGCCCCACCGAAGAAAGATCTTGTGGTTGAACCGTTGAACGGCGCGGGCGCGGGCGCGAATCAGGCTGTCGTAGCGGCCCGACAGGATACTGTCGAGGTCTGTTCCCGCCCAGGAGATCATCGGCACGCGGCAGCCGGCGGCGTCCCACTCTTCGAGCGCGGTCGGGAAGGCGTCGTCCCAGCGGTAGTAGTGCATGTCGATGTCGAGGGCGCGTCCGATCTCAGACTCGAACGTGCTGACCTTGCGCTCGTCGTCCGCCAGGCCGTTCCACGTCTCGTCGGGGTTCACGTAGGCGCCGAGAAGCTGGCGGGAGGTGCCCGTCACATCCACCCGCTCGCAGGCGGCGGCGGCGTCGACGACGAGGCCGATCGCGCAGAGGCTGGCGAGCGCGACGAGCGTGAGGCGACGAAGCGACACGCGAAGCGCATCGGTCCAGGTGCGCGCAGGCAGTAGCGGTTCGCTACCCGCTTGGCCCTATGGCTGACGGGGACGCGCTTACTTCTTGACGACATGAAAGCCGGGATCAGGGCGCAGCAGAGCCCAGAGCACGCCTCCTACCTCGAGTAGCGAGAATATCGGGATCAGCACCACCACCGCTACGTACATCGCACCGGCCTGGAGCCTGCCGATCGGTTCCCAGTCGTCGAGGTTGAGCTTGAGCCCGAGGACGTAGTTGACCACGTAGATGGCGAACGCGAGATCGCCGAACCAGACGATCCAAGGCGCCGGGGTCTGGACGCCGAAGCCGAGGCGAACATAGGTGTAGAGCACGCCAACCCACGACAGCGACCACAGTGCCACCGAGATCGCCAGCGGGAGACGCCAGCGCAGGGCGACGGGCGCATGGCGAACGACCTTGACCAGACCCAGAAACCAGCGCCGACGCTGCTTCATGAAGTCCTTGATCGACTGCGTCGGCTGCTCCTCGACGTATCCGTCAACCCAGCGACAGCGCCGGCCGCGTTGCATCTGCACCAGGGCCCAGAACGCGTCCTCGGTGATCGAGCCCTCCGGTCCGAAGTCGAATCCGACCTCGCGGGCGACGCTCTGACGGGCAAGGATGAAGGAGCCGTGCAGACCAAAGAGGGTGATACCCAGGTCGTGCTGCAGCCGGAAGCGGCCGAAGTCGTCGCCGCTGCGGATCATGTCGGCGAGCGTCAGGAACCGGTGAGTGGCGATGTGGCGGTGGTAGAGGATCGCGCCCTGACCGATCCTGTACTCGCCGCTGGCCTCTTCCTCACGGATCGCTTGATGCATACCAGCCAACAGCGACGGTGAGATCCACGACTCCTCGTCGAGATGCATGATCCACGCGTCGTCTGGCAGACCGGAGACATCGAGCGCGTACTGGAGCGCACGCGCCTTGAACAGAGACCGGCGCGGTGTCTCGTAGCCGGCTGGGACGAGGTAATGAATGAGGTCCGGTCCGTCGCCCAGCTCAACAGGAAGGTCCGTGACGACCTCGATGAGGTACCCAAAGACCGGGGCTCGCTGGATCTCTCGGCGTACGCTCTCGATCGTCCCGCGCAGCGCGTCGGCATTCTGCCCGCGCGACACGATGCGGAAGCTGACCACGACATCGAGCGGTTCATACAGCCCTTCCACGCCGGCCCGCGGCCGGCAATAGCGCAGGTAGCCCGCGAGCGCCAGACTCGCCGGGAGCAGGGGAAGTACCCACACGAGGCTGACCCAGCTGATCGCCGTCTCGATCGTGCCGGCTGGGGCTCGCCCAACGCCCCAGATGACACTCTGCGCGGAGTAGATGGCCGCCCAGGCGACGGCGACGCCGACGAGCACCGCGATGCGCAGCTGCCGCGTCCCGATGCCGGCGGACGGTAGACCGATCCGCACGGGGAGCACGGGCTTGGCCGGCGGCGCTGTCGCCCGACGCCCCTCGCGCTCGAAGCGGCGCCCCGGACGCAACCAGACGTCCTCATCGTTCTCCGGCGACCGTTGCGTGACCGGTGCCGCGTGGCAATCACCACCCGCCGGACGCGGAGCCTTCTCTCTCAGCGTTCGCGGGTCACCCCCGTTCTCGTCGAGGCGGTCCTCCAGCGGCCCATCCTCACGCGTGTGCCCCGGGTCAAGCGCGTTGTCACTCAAGAGGAGACGTTCCCGGTGGATGAGCCGCCCGTCTGCGGTCATCGCGGCGCCGCAACTCCGTGATGCCGACGGATCGCCTGGCGACGAGGATCACGGCGCAATCAAATGCCGTCTCATCTCTGACCCCCCCACCCCAAAGGTCTAGTTTTTGGTTTGCTGGCCGTTGCCACGGCCTCCCCAGCACGCGGAGCAGGCGGCGTCCGCGCCGTGTGCAGGTACGCGGGTTGCCGGTTCGGGATTCTGCTGACGACGAACCTGCGCGCTACGCAGGCGTCAGCAGGCTCGCGCCGATCGCGCCGCCGAGATCGCCGAGCGCGGCGACGACGACCGGCGGCGGCCGGTCGCTGAAGAACAGGTGCGGCATCATCGCCTCGGCGATGCGGTCGGCGTACTCCTGGCCGAGGCGGACGCCGAGTCCGCCGCCGAGGATGATGATCTCGACGTCGAGGACGTTGTCGCAGGAGGCGACGCCGGCGCCGAGCATCGCCACGGCGCGGTCGATGAGCTTCGTCGCAAGCGGGTCGCCGCGCTCCAGGGCCGCGGCCCAGATGCCGCTCGTCAGGCGGTCGCGGCCGCGCTTGCGGGCGATCCTGAACAGGTCGGTGGGCTCGCCCTTGTCGTGCAGCTCGCGCGCGTGGCGCTCCAGGGCGTTGCGTCCGGCGTAGGCCTCCATGCAGCCGCGCCGCCCGCACGGGCAGTGCGCGCCGTCGACCTTCACGCAGACGTGGCCGATCTCGCCGGCGCCGCCGCGCCCGACCCACGGCCTGCCGCCGAGCACGATGCCGCCGCCGACGCCGGTGCCCCAGAACACGCCGAGCATCGAGTCGTGGTCGCGTCCGGCGCCGAGCGCCGCCTCGGCGTCCGTTGCCACCTGCACGTCGTTGCCGAGCGCAACCGCCGTGCCGAGCCGCTTGCGCAGCTGCTTGGCGAGCGGGTACATGCCGGCCCAGTCGGGCAGGTTCCTGGCGCTGGACACGGTGCCCGCCACGGCATCGACGGTGCCCGGCGAGCCGACGCCGACGTGCGCCAGGTCGGCCGGCTGGACCTGCGCGGCCGCGGCCGCGTCGCGCAGTGCCTCGGCCATCGCCTCGGCGACGTCGGCGGGGCCGCCCTTGGTCGGTGTCGCGCGGCGCGCCTGGCCGAGGACGACGTGCTCGCGGTCGACGACGACGGCCTGGATCTTCGTGCCCCCCAGGTCGATCCCGCCGCGCGGACTGCGGCCGTTGGAGTCGATGCGAGCGTCGTCTTGCATTGTCGCAACCCTATTGCTCGCTGCGCGCGACCCACATGCGGCAGATAGCATCGCCGCCCACGGCGATGGCCCACGCGTCCTCATACGACGCGGTCCTGTATCCGGCGCGCGCGTTCGTCCAGACGCACCCGGACCGGCTCGCGACGCTCGCGGCGATCTTCGGTATCGCCGCCCCGCCCCCGGCGCGCTGCCGCGTCCTCGAGCTCGGCTGCGGCGCCGGCGGCAACCTGCTGCCGATGGCGGTCGCGCTGCCCGGCTCGACGTTCGTCGGGATCGACACGTCGCGCCGCGCGATCGAGCGCGCGCAGGCGACGACCGACAGCCTCGGCCTGACCAACGTCCGCTTCGAGCAGGCCTCGATCGAGGACTACGACGCGCCGGCGGGCAGCGTCGACTACGTCATCGCGCACGGCGTCTTCTCGTGGGTGCCCGCGCCCGTGCGCGAGCGCCTGCTCGCGCTCTGCGCCCGGGCCCTGTCGCCCAGCGGCGTCGCCTACGTGAGCTACAACGCGCTGCCGGGCGGCCACCCGCGCCAGGCGCTGCGCGAGATGCTCGCCTACCACGTCGCCGCGCTCGAGCAGCCCGAGCAGCGGATGGCGGCCGCACGCGGCTTTCTGGCGCTGCTCGGCGCAGCGGGCGAGGCCGACAGCGAACTCGCCAGGACGCTCGGTCCCGAGGCGCGCAAGCTCTCGGAGCACGTCGACGGGCTGTTCTTCCACGACACGCTCGCCGCGGTCAACGACCCGCTGTACTTCCACGAGTTCGTCGCGCAGGCGGGCGCGCACGGCCTGCAGTACCTGACCGAGGCCGAGTTCTCCGAGACGCAGCTCGGCGCGCTGCCCGAAGAGCTTCAGCGGGCCCTGCTGAAGATCTCCGACCCGCTGCGTCGCGAGCAGTACCTCGACTTCCTCAAGGAGCGGATGTTCCGCCAGACGCTGCTCGTGCATGACGCGGTGAAGCTCGATCGCACGCCGCAGGCGCAGCGGCTCGCCGCGCTCGCGGTCTCGGGGCCGCTGCGCTGGGGCGTCAGCGATCAGACGGACCGCACGACGTTCACCGGCGCCGGCGGCGCGCACCTGACGACCGACCACCCGCTCGTGATCGGCGCGCTGCAGCGGATCGGCGAGGCCTGGCCGGCCGCGCCCTGGATCGCGGAGCTCGCGCCCTCCGAGGAGGAGCTGGCGGCGATCTGCGACGCGCTGCTGCGCTGCTTTGCCGCCAACCTCGTGCGGCTGCACGTGCACCCGCCGCGGCTGAGCGCCGTCGCGCCGCAGAAGCCGCGGGTCAGCGCGCTCGCGCGGCTGCAGGCCGCGCAGGGCGAGACGCTGACGACGACGCGTCACACGGGCTTCCGGCTCGACGACGACCTCGGCCAGCGGCTGATCACCCTGCTTGACGGCACGCGCGACCGCGCGGCGCTGCTCGACGCACTCGAGCCGGATGCGGCGACCGGCCGTGAGGAGCTCGCCGCGGGGCTCGAGCAGAGCCTGCAGCGGCTCGCCGGCGCCGGGCTGCTGCTGCCCGACGACGAGCGCTGAGGGTTCGCGCGCGCCAGTCCCGGGGTATCAGATCCGCGTTCGTCTCGAACGCCACAAGGAGGCTGCATGCGCACCGCGGCGCCGAACACCGGCAGGACCATCGAGGCAGGGATGCTGCTCATCGGCTTGGGCGCGATCCTGCTCCTCGTCAGCCTCTTTCTGGAGTGGTATCAGCCGGGGGCCGAGGCGTGGGACGTCTTCGAGGTCTGGGACCTCGTGCTCGCGCTGCTGGCGATCGCTGCGCTCGCCGCCGTCGCGAGCCGGCTCGGCTTCGGCCGGTCGCGCCCGGCGAGCTGGTTGATCGTGCCGGCTGCGGCGGCCCTGGTGATCGTGCTCTACGTGATCATCGATCCGCCGCCCGCGGCCGCCGGGCTGCCCGACGGCGATCCGGCGACGGGGCTGTGGCTCGCCCTCGGCGCGTCGCTGCTGATGGCGGCCGGCGCGCTGCTCTCGGTGGCGCGGATCTCGGTGGCGATCAACGCCGCCGGTCCCGCTGACCACGCGACGCACGACCACGGCGCGGCGCCGGCTGCCGTGTCGCACGGTGGTGGCCGCTACGCCGGCGCCGACGAGCCGGCGCCACCGGGTAGCGCGGTGCCACCGACGCAGCCGACGCGCCGCTTGTAGGCTGCGGCAGCAGCAAAGCCGCCCCGAGCATGCGTTCACTCGTCACGATCGGCGTCTACGAGTTCGACCGCGAGACGTTCCTCGCCGCGCTGCGCGAGCACGACGTCGGGCTGCTGATCGACGTGCGCCAGCGCCGCGGCGTGCGCGGCGCGCGCTACGCCTGGGCCAACGTCAGGCGCCTGCAGCGCGCGCTCGAGGAGGCCGGCATCGCCTACAGCCACCACCGCGAGCTCGCGCCGACGACCGCGCTGCGCCGGCTGCAGTACGCCGCCGACCACCGCCGCGGCGAGGGCAAGCGCTCGCGGACGCTGCTCGACGCGCAGTACGCCGCGGGCTATACCCGCGAGATCCTCGACTGCGCCGAGCTCGACGCGCTCGTCGCCGAACTGCCCTCCGACCGGCCCGCGGCGCTGCTGTGCGTCGAGGCCGACCCGCAGGCCTGTCACCGCTCGCTGATCGCCGCGCGGCTGCAGGAGCGCCACGGCGTGGACGTCGCGCACGTGCGGCCCGCTCAGCGCGCGCCGGCGACGAGCTCCAGCCGCAGTCCGTCGGGGTCCAGCAGGTACGCCGCGTAGTACATCGGCCCGTACTGCGGCCGCATCCCGGGCGCGCCGTCGTCGCTGCCCCCGTTGGCGAGCCCCGCCGCATAGCCGCCGTCGACCGCCGCGCGACCGGCCGCCGCGAGCGCGACGTGGCCGTAGCCCGGCCCCGGCCGGCGGCCGCGGGCCGTGATCCAGAACTGCTCGTGGTCGCGCCCGTAGGCGATCGCGCGGTCGCTCTCGAACGTGCGCCGCGCGCCGAGCGCGTGGAAGACCGCGTCGTAGAACCGGGCCGAGCGCGCAAGCTCTGCGACCTCGAAGCCGATGTGGACGATCATCGCGTGGAGAGTCCCACGTCGCGGTGCGCGACCTCGATCTCGACGTCGTCGCGCGCGCGCAGGCGCGCGGCGAGCGCCTCGGTGATCGCGACCGAGCGGTGGCGCCCACCCGTGCAGCCGACGGCGATCGACAGATGCGCCTTGCCCTCGGCGATGTACTCGGGGATGAGGAAGTCCAGCAGCGGCGCCAGGCGCTCGTAGAACGCGTCGAGCTTGCCGTTGCGCGACATGTACTCGACGACCTGCGGATCAAAGCCCGTCAGCGGGCGCAGGTCGGCCTCCCAGTGGGGGTTGGGCAGGAAGCGCATGTCCAGGACGATGTCGCTGTCGCGCGGCAGCCCGTGCTTGTGGCCGAAGGACGTCAGCGTCACCGCGAGCTTGGAGCGCGACTGGCGCGGCAGGAACTCGTCGGCGATGCGGCGGCGCAGGATCGCGGCGGGGATCCCGCTCGTGTCGAGCACGAAGTCGGCGCGCTCCTTGATGCTCTGCAGGGCCGCGCGCTCGGCCGCGATCCCCTGGGCGACGGAGCCGGTCGGGCTCAGCGGGTGGCGCCGTCGCGTCTCCTTGTAGCGCCCGAGCAGCGTGTCCTCGTCGGCGTCGAGAAACAGGACGCGGTGCTCGATGCCGCGCCGGGCAAGCGCCTCCAGCTCGCCGCCGAGCGTCTCGAACAGCCCGCGCGCGCGCACGTCGGAGACGACCGCGGCGCGCCGCACCTTCGATCCGCCGTGCACGAAGACGTCGACCAGGCCGCTGATCATCTCGGGCGGGAGGTTGTCGACGCAGAAGTAGCCGTCGTCCTCGAAGACGTTCATCGCCGTCGACTTGCCCGCGCCGGAGAAGCCGGTGATGACGACGAGATCCTCGAGGCTCGTCGTGGCTGGCGCCTCGCCGGTGACGGTCACGCCCGCAACTATGCCCGGCTGCTCGGTCATCCCGAGGTCCTGTTGAGATATGCGTACAGGTCGCGCGCCGTCTTGGACGGCAATCCCGGCACCGCCTCGAGCTCCTCGCGCGAGGCCCCGAGCATCGCATCGGGGGAGCCGAAGTGCTTCAGCAGGGCGCGCTTGCGCTTCGGCCCGACGCCCGGCAGGCCGTCCAGCACCGATTCGGTCATCTGCCGGTCGCGCCTCTGACGGTGGTGGGTGATGGCGAAGCGGTGGGCCTCGTCGCGCAGCCGCTGCAGCAGTTGCAGCGCGGGCGTGTCGTGCGCCAGGCGCAGCGGCGCGCGCCGGCCGGGGATGAAGACCTCCTCGAGCTGCTTGGCGAGCGAGATGACGGCGACGCCGCGGTCGCGAAAGCCCTCCAGCGCACGCACCCCCGCCGACAGCTGCCCGGGCCCGCCGTCGATCACGACCAGCGACGGCAGGGTCGCGAAGGACTCGTTGCGCTTGGGATCGTTGGGGCTGAGGTCCTGCTCAGCCTCCCAGCGCGCCAGGCGGCGGCCGAGCACCTCCTCCATCGCCGCGAAGTCGTCCGGCACCCCCTCGGTCGTCGAGCGCACGTTGAAGCGCCGGTAGTCGCTCTTCTTCGGCGCCCCGCCCTCGAAGACGACCATCGACGCCGTCGTGTTCGTGCCCATGAGGTTCGAGATGTCAAAGCACTCGATCCGCAGCGGCAGGGCGTCCAGGCCGAGCGCCTGCTGCAGGCCGTCGAGCGCCTCGACGCGCTGCTGGCGGCGGCGCTCGTCCTTCAGGCGCTCCTGGTCGAGCGCGAGCGCCGCGTTGCGCTCGGCGAGCTCGAGGATGCGGCGCTTGTCGCCGCGCTCGGGCACGCGCACCTCGACACGTGCGGAGCGCAACTCGCCGAGGACCTCACCGAGCACGTCGAGCTCGGCGACCTCGCGCTGGACGAGCACCTGCGGCGGCACCGCCATCGCGTCGCCGTAGTACTGCAGCAGGAACTCCTCGGCGACCTCGCCGATCGAGTAGCCGCCCTCGTTGGAGAGGTAGAACGACTGGCGGTCGGAGAGCACGCCATCGCGGACCTGGAAGACCTGCGCGTTCGCGTCGGCGCCGTCGACCGCGACGGCGACCGCGTCGAGGGTGCCGACGGCCTCGTTGGCGACGCGCTGGCGCTCGAGCAGCGAGCGCACGGCCTTGAGCCGGTTGCGCTCCAGGGCCGCCTGCTCGAACTCCTGCGCGGCGGCGGCGTCCTTCATGCGCTGCTCGAGGTCGCGCTCGATCTGGCGGTAGCGGCCCGAGAGGAAGTCCACGACGCCGTCGATCGCGGCGCGGTACTCCTCCTCGGACTGGTAGCCGACGCACGGCGCGCCGCAGCGCTTGATGTAGAAGTCCAGGCACGGCGAGCCGCTGCGCCGGCCCGGGTCGGCGCCGTTGCAGGAGCGAAAGGCGAAGACCTTCTGGAGCAGGTCGAGCGTGCCGCGCACCTTCTTGGCGTTGGAGTACGGTCCGAAGTAGGCGCGGTCGCGGCGGTGGCGCTCGCGGGTGAAGTACACCCGCGGGAAGTCCTCGTCCATCGAGATCGCGAGAAACGGATAGGACTTGTCGTCGCGCAGGCGGATGTTGAAGCGCGGCTTGTACTGCTTGATGAACTGGTTCTCGGTAAGCAGCGCCTCGGCCTCGGAGGCGACGAGCAGGAAGTCGATCTGGTGGGCCAGGCCGACCATCTCGACGGCGCCGCGGGTGACGCGGTTGGAGAAGTGCCCCGCGACGCGCTTGCGGATCGACTTCGCCTTGCCGACGTAGATGACCTTGCCGTTGACGTCGCGAAAGAGGTAGACGCCAGGGCCGTCGGGCAGGCTGCGGCGCTGGTCGCGCAGGCGCACGGAGGCGGTCGATGGAGTGGTCGCGGCCACGCTTCGAGGATAGATCGGCGGCTCGGCCCGCCGCGCGCGCCAACCCGCGCGGTCCGAGCAGGGCGGCGGTGTGAGTACCATGCCCCGCAGCCACTTCGGTCTGGCTCGCGCTCAGCTTGCCGAAGCGGTCCCGCGCATCTCGGAGTACCGCTGAGCCCCTCTGCGAGCTCGTCGTGGCACCGGGTCTCGTCCCCCTCACGCAGCTTGGGAGCAGCCCGATGGCCGACAGCGAGCCCGTCACGCACGAGCACGGAGTCCTCAGCGCGATCTCCAACGAGATGGTGCGCATCTACAAGGACCAGTTCGGCCGCGGCCCGACGAAGACTCGCACGCAGTGGGCCGGTCCCGACGTGCTCGTCGTCACGCTCGAGCAGACCTTCACTCCGGCCGAGCGCAAGCTCTGCGACATGGGCGAGCACGCGCGCCTGCGCGAGCTGCGCCTGCTGTTTCAGTACGCCGAGACGACGGTCTTCTGCGAGCCGGTCGAGCGGCTCACCGGCCGCACCGTGCGGGCGTTCGTGAGCGGCATCGACACCTACTCAGATCTCGCCAGCGAGATGTTCGTGCTGCACCCGGCCGGCTACGCCGGGCCGTCGCGCGGCCGCGTCGAGCACGGCTGAGCAATCGCGCGTTTCAGGCTGACGGGCAGCGGTCATCCGTGACCGCATGCTGTACGCCGACGTCGCTCCCGGAGTCCATCGCGTCGAGGACTCCTACACGAACTGGTACCTCGTCGACGACGGCGGTCGGCTGACGGTCGTCGACACCGGTGTCCCGAGCTCGTGGGGCTCCTTGCACGACGCGCTGCGCGACCTCGGCCGCTCGCCCGGCGACGTCGAAGCGGTGGTGCTGACGCACGCGCACTTCGACCATCTCGGCTTCGCGGAGAAGGCGCGCCGCGAGCTCGGCGTGCCCGTCTACGTGCACGAGAACGACGTGCCGCTGACGCGCCACCCCTGGCGCTATGACCACGAACGCCCGCGCTCCTGGTACCTCGCGACGCAGGTCCAGGCGCTGCCGATGGTCGCGGCGTTCGCGCGCAACCGCGCCTGGTTTCCGGCCCCGGTCAAGGAGGTCGTGCGCTACGAGAACGGGACGCTGCCCGTGCCCGGCTCGCCGCGGGTCGTGTTCAGCCCCGGCCACACGCACGGCCACTGCGCGCTGCACTTCCCCGACCGCGACGTGCTGATCGCCGGTGACGCGCTCGTGACGCTCGATCCCTACACGGCGCGACGCGGACCGTGCATGGTGGCGCGCGCGGCGACGGCCGACAGCGACCGCAACATGCGCTCGCTCGACGCGCTCGCCCAGACGGGTGCCGGGACGGTGCTCGTCGGCCACGGCGAGCCGTGGACCGCGGGCGTGGAGGATGCCGTCGTACGCGCCCGCGCCGCCGGCAGCGCTTGAAGCTCAGGCGGGACGCTTGGTCGACATTCGGTGATGGCGCGCGGTCCTTCCGTGGCTGGCGCGCTTGGCCGTCGAGAGAAGGCGGCGAGCGTGGCCGACGTGCGCGATGCCGGCGACGTGGTGAGCGGCCGCCCGCCCGCAGGACCTGCCGGACGCGTGAACGGCCGCCTGCACGGGAAGGAGAAGCGCATGCGCCTCCACCTCGTCGCGGCCGCCACGGCCGTCCTCGCCCTCGCCGCCGCGGCCCCCGCGGCGCCGGCCTCCGAGCCGCCGACGTCGATCGGCGGCGGCGGCGCCGCGGCGACCGTCGACCGCCTTGCCACGCAGGCGGCGACCGACACCTTGCGGCGCGGCGGCAACGCGACGGACGCCGCCGTGACCGCGGCGGCGGTGCTCGGCGTGACCGAGCCGTTCTCGTGCGGGATCGGCGGCGGCGGGTTCATGGTCTCCTACGACGCCCGCGCCCGCGAGGTCACGACGAACGACCACCGCGAGCGCGCGCCGCGAGCGATGCGCCCCGACGCGTTCTTCGAGAACGGCGCGGCGCTCGCGTCCAACGCCGCGCGCTACAGCGGCCTGTCGGTCGGCGTGCCGGGGACGGTGCGCGGCTGGGCGCGCGAGCTGCGCGCGCACGGCACGATCTCGCTCGCCGAAGCGCTCGCGCCCGCGATCCGCGTGGCGCGCCGCGGCTTCGTCATCGACGCGACGTTCGCCGCGCAGACGCAGGAGAACCTCGACTACTTCGACGACGTGCCCGCGACGGCGGAGCTGTTCCTCGATCCCGACGGCACGCCGCGCGACGTCGGCACGGTCTTTCGCAACCCGGACCTCGCGCACACATACGAGCTGATCGCCCAGCGCGGCGCGCGCGCCTTCTACCGCGGGCCGATTGCGGACACGATCGTGCAGACCGTCCAGAGCCCGCCCGTCGCAGCGACGGCCAACCACGTGTTCCGGCCGGGCGTCATGGACGCGCGCGATCTGCGCACGTACACCGCGCCGTGGCGCCCGCCCGTGCACTCGACCTACCGCGGCGTCGACGTCTTCGGGATGGGACCGCCGTCGAGCGGTGGGTCGACGGTCGCCGAGGCGCTGAACATCCTCGAGGGCTACGACCTCGGTGCGCTGTCGCGCGCCGACGCGCTGCATCTCCAGCTCGAGGCGACGCGGCTCGCGTTCGCCGACCGCGGCGAGTTCGTCGCCGATCCGGATTTCCACGACGTCCCGCTGGCGGGCCTGATCTCCAAGGACTTCGCGGCGACGCGGCGCGCGCTGATCGGCGAGACAGCGGCGGCGAGCCCCGTCGCGCCCGGCGACCCATCGGCGTTCGAGGACGGCGCAGGCAACCGCGCCGGCGAGGCGTCGGCCACCTCCACGCGCGTGGGCACCACGACGCACATTACGGTCGCCGACAAGCGCGGCGACGTCGTCTCGTACACGTTCACGATCGAGTCGACCGGCGGCTCGGGCCTCGTCGTGCCCGGCTACGGCTTCCTGCTCAACAACGAGCTGACGGACTTCAACTTCGACTCGACGACGCATCCCAACCGCGTCGAGGGCGGCAAGCGCCCGCGCAGCTCGATGGCGCCGACGATCGCCCTGCGCGACGGCCGGCCGTGGCTCGGCATCGGCTCGCCGGGCGGCTCGACGATCATCACGACGGTGCTCGGGATCCTCGTCGAGCGGATCGATCGCGGCAGCACGCTGCCCGCGGCGATCGCCGCCCCACGCGCAAGCCAGCGCAACACGGCGACGACGGTCGCCGAACCGGCGTTCAGCGAGTCACCCGAGGCCGCGGCGCTGGCCGCGCGCGGGCATCAGTTCTCGCCCGCCCTGATGGCGTCGGGCGCGCGCGAGATCGGGGCGGCGACGGGCATCGAGTTCCTGACCAGGCACGGGCTGCTGGCTGCCGCCGAGCCGGTGCGGCGCGGCGGCGGCAGCGCGCTCGTCGTGCGCCCGGACCGCTGACGCCGCGGCGCCGTGCGCGGCGGCCCCGACCCGCACGTCGGATGCCGCCGCGGCGCCGCGGAGCGCCCGGATCTTGCTATGCTTGCGCTAGCAACTATTACACGCTCCGCCTCGCAAAGGATCAGGAATGAAGCTCGACGGCCTGCATCACATCACCGCGATCACCGGCGACGCCCCGCGCAACGTCGATTTCTACACGCGCGTGCTCGGCCTGCGGATGACCGCGAAGACCGTCAACCAGGACGACCCGACCGTCTACCACCTCTTCTACGGCGACGAGAACGCTCAGCCCGGCGCCGACCTCACGTTCTTCGAGTATCCCGGCGCGATGCGCGGCCGCCCCGGCGCGGGCATGGTGCACCGCGTCGTGTGGCGCGTCGCGTCGAGCGAGGCGATCGACTTCTGGGTGGCGCGGCTGGGCGACGACGGCGTCGAGACGCAGCGCCTGGACGGCGGCGGCCTGCTGTTCGCCGACCCCGAGGGCCTGGACCACGAGCTCGTCGTCGACGACAGCGGCGACGAGCCGCTGATCGCCGAGCACCCCGAGATCGCGGCGGCGCTGGCGCTGCAGGGCTTCGAGGGGGTACGGGCCTACAGCGCCCACCCCGCCGGCAGCGCACTCGTGCTCGAGCAGCTGATGGGCGCCACGCGCCGCGAGGACGAGGACGAGGGCGAGACGTTCGAGCTGCGCGGCGAGCGCCGCGGCGGCTGGATCGCCTGGGATCCCGCGCCGGACGCGCCGGGGCGCCAGAGCGCGGGCACCGTGCACCACATCGCCTGGGGCACGACCGATGCCGACATGCAGAGCTGGATCGACCGCGTGACGAACGCGGGCATCCCGAACTCCGGCTACGTCGATCGGCACTACTTCCACTCGCTGTACTTCCGCGAGCCGGGCGGCGTGCTGTACGAGCTGGCGACGCGCGAGCCCGGCTTCACGGTCGACGGGCCGGTCCAAGGGCTCGGCACGAAGCTCATCCTGCCGCCGTTCCTCGAGCCGCGCCGCGAGCAGATCGCGGCCCGCCTCACGCCACTGCCCGACCCGCGCGCGAGCTGGAAGGCGGCCGCGGAGTCGCAGTCATAGCGACACCCGCGTGAGCGCCGGCGGCCGGAGTCGAAGCGCTTCATCTCACCAATCGCACTTCCAGCCCGCCGCCCGCGACTGCCTCGCCCGCTCCGCCGAGCAGGCCGAGGATCCGCGCGACGTAGCCGCGCGTCTCGGGGTACGGCGGCACGCATCCGCACGCCGCGACCGGCGCCGGACCGGCGTTGTAGGCGGCGAGCGCGAGCGGGACCGAGCCGAACTGGCGCAGCAGGTCGCGCATGAGGTGCGCCTGGGCGTCGATCGACGCGGCCACGTCGAATGGATCGCGCAGTCCCACCGCCGCAGCGGTGCCCGGCATGAACTGCGAGATCCCCTGCGCTCCCGCCGGTGAGCGGGCGAACGGGTTGAAGTTCGACTCCGCCATGATCTGCGCCGCCAGCAGCGCTGCCGAGACGTTCCAGCGCTGCGCCGCCCGCGCGAGCGGCGCCGCGAACCGCGCCGGCACGAAGGACGGGATCGCGCGGGCGGTCTCGCCGTCACCGCCGCCTGTGCCCGTGCCGAAGCCCACCGACGAGGTGCCCGCGTTCAGGGTGAAGCCGAAGTGCCACGGCTCCCATGAATATCTCTGAATGAAGTGAAAACGCTTCGCATTGGCGGCCAGCCAGCCGTACGCCGCGGGCGGGCCGAGGTCGAGCTCCGTGCCCAGACGGTGCAGCGACCGGCCCGGCGGAGCGACCCACTTCGGGTCGGGATGGCGCGCGAAGAGCTCGGCCTGCTCCGCGTTTGACCGAAAGCCGCTCACGACGACCAGCGAGATGCCGTCGCGCCGCGCCGCGGCCTGCATCCGATCGAACGCCGCCGCCACATCGGGCCGCATCGGCTTGCCCTGGCGGTGCGCCAGCGGACCGCGGTACTCGCCGGCGCCGGCGCCCTCGAACGCCAGATCGGAGGGCGGCGCCAGCTCGGCCTCGGCTCGCGCTCCCGCGGCAACGCGCTCGCCGGCACCGACCTCGACCGCGTCGCGCACCTCGACGCGCACCCGCACCGGCGCGAACGTGTCGCCGTCGGGAAAGCTCACGCGCACCGCGCGCGCACCGTTGCGACGAGCCGTCTGCAACGCGATGCTGCGGCCGCGCCGCAGGTACTGCGCTCGTTCCAGATGCGCGCCGTTGGCGCGCCCGCCGAGCACGGGGGGTTCGAACAGCCCGGCGTAGGCGTCGTGCATCGCGCGAGCACCTGCGAGCGCCGCGAGATCCGCGGCGCGCTGCTCGTCGCTCTGGACACCGACGCCGCGCGCGATCGCGCCGAGCACGAGCGCGCCGAGCAGCACGGCTGCGGTCATGCCGAGCAGCAGGATCGTCGCCTGGCCGGCCTCGCGATCATGCTCTCCGGCGCCGGTCACGACAGCGCCTCGATCGGCTTCGCCAGCGCGCGGCGCGCAGAGGGCAGGAGCGCAACTCCGGCGGCGGCCAGCGAGCGGGCCGGATGCGCCGGCGGGACCTCGCAGGCGACGCCGCGCTCCAGATCGGCGATCGCAAGCCGCGCGAGCGCCGGGTCCGAGCCTCGCGCGACCGCGACCACGACGAGATCCTGGGCCGCCAGCAGCTCGTCGAGGGTGCGCACCTCAGGCGCTGATGTAGGTGATCAGGTCCTTGAGGCGGTTGGAGTAGCCCCACTCGTTGTCGTACCAGCCGACGACCTTCACCTGGTCGCCGATCACCTTGGTCAGCCCGGAGTCGAAGATGCACGAGCTCGGGTCGGTGACGATGTCGGAGGAGACGATCGGGTCCTCGGTGTAGGTGAGGAAGCCCGAGAGCGGCCCGGAGTCGGCGGCGGCCCTGAACGCGGCGTTGACCTCGTCGACGGAGGTCTCGCGGTTCAGGGTGACGGTGAGGTCGGTGGCCGAGCCGGTGGGCACCGGCACGCGCAGCGCGTAGCCGTCGAGCTTGCCCTTCAGCTGCGGGAGCACGAGGCCGATCGCCTTGGCCGCACCGGTCGACGTCGGGACGATGTTCAGCGCGGCGGCGCGGGCGCGGCGCAGGTCCTTGTGCGGGGCGTCCTGGAGGTTCTGGTCCTGGGTGTAGGCGTGGATCGTCGTCATCAGGCCCTTCTCGATGCCGAAGGTGTCGTCGAGCACCTTCGCGAGCGGGGCCAGGCAGTTGGTGGTGCAGGAGGCGTTGGAGATGATGTGGTGCGCGTCCTCGTCGTACGACTCGTGGTTCGCGCCCATCACCACGGTGAGGTCCTCGCCCTTGGCGGGCGCCGAGATGATGACCTTCTTCGCGCCGGCCTCGATGTGGGCGCGGGCCTTGTCGGCGTCGGTGAAGAAGCCGGTCGACTCCACGACGACGTCGGCGCCGAGGTCGCCCCACGGCAGCTTGCCGGGCTCGCGCTCGGCGAGGGCGGCGAAGGTCTTCCCGCCGGCGGTGATGGTGTCCTCGCCGGCGGTCACGCCGCCGGGGAAGCGGCCCAGGATGGAGTCGTAGTGCAGCAGCGTGGCCAGGCTCTTGTTGTCGGTCAGGTCGTTCACGCCGACGATCTCGATGTCGGCGCCGGAGGCCTGCACGGCGCGGTAGAAGTTGCGGCCGATGCGGCCGAAGCCGTTGATGCCGACGCGGATGGTCACGAGATCGCTCCTTCGGTGGGGTCCTTCGGGGAAGCGCTGGTCGCGGCGCGCTCCCGCCCGCCGCTGCGGGACAGACCCTAGTGAGCGCTCAGGCGTCCAGCATGTCCGGGGTGAGGTTGGCGTCGGTGCCGGGCACCCCGAGCTCCTCGGCGTAGCGGTCGGCCATCGCCAGCAGCCGGCGGATCCTCCCGGCCACGGCGTCCTTGGACATCGGGGGCACGGCGAGCGCCCCGAGCTCCTCGAGGCTGGCCTGCTTGTGCTCCAGGCGCAGCGCCCCCGCGGCCTGGAGGTGCTCGGGCACCGTGTCGCCGAGGATCTCCAGCGCCCGCTCCACCCGCGAGCTGGCGGCCACGGCGGCGCGCGCCGAGCGGCGCAGGTTCGCGTCGTCGAAGTTGGCCAGGCGGTTCGCGGAGGCCCGCACCTCGCGGCGCATCCGCCGCTCCTCCCAGACCATCACCGCGTCGTGCGCGCCGAGGTGGGTGAGCATGTCGCGGATCGCGTCGCCGTCGCGGATGACGACCCGGTCGATGCCGCGCACGTCGCGGGCCTTGGCCGAGATGTGCAGGCGCCGGGCGGCCCCGACCAGGGCCAGCGCGGCCTCCGGCCCGGGGCAGGTGATCTCCAGCGCGGCGGAGCGGCCGGGCTCGGTGAGCGACCCGTGGGCGAGGAACGCCCCGCGCCAGGCCGCCACCGCGTCGCCGACCGTGCCCGAGACCACCTGGGCGGGCAGCCCGCGCACCGGGCGGCCGCGCAGGTCCAGCAGCCCGGTCTGGCGGGCCAGGGCCTCGCCGTCGCGCACCACCCGGACGACGTACCGCGAGCCGCGCCGCAGGCCGCCGCCGGCCACGACGAGCACCTCGGAGGAGGCGCCGTAGACCTCGGCGAGCTCGCGCCGCAGGCGCCGGGCGGTGTTGCCGGCGTCGAGCTCCGCCTCGACCACCACGCGGCCCGAGACGATGTGCAGTCCGCCGGCGAAGCGCAGCAGCGCGGAGACCTCGGCCCGGCGCTCGGCCGACTT
>CADCVQ010000068.1 GCA_902806175.1 uncultured Solirubrobacteraceae bacterium | reverse complement strand
GAAGCTCGGGAGCCGTCGCACGGCGTAGGGCGCGGGCGCGGCGCGCGTCGGTCGCGGGAGCGACGGCGCCGGCCGCGCCGGTTGCCGTCGCCGCCACCGTGCCGACGGCGCCGCCGGCGCCGGCCACTGCGAGCAGGCCACAGCAGCGCACACGCGGCGCCGGCTCAAGCGAAGGCGAGCGGTCGCCGCTCACGCGCACGGTCACGCGCACGGTTACCCGCGTGCTCGAGGTGATCCCCGACCAGGTACGGATCGCGCTGGCCGCGCTCGCCCTGCTGGGTCTGCTGCTCGGCGCCGCCACCGCCGTGCAGACGGTTCGCAGCCGCCGGCTCGTGCGCCAGCGGCGCCTGCTGCTCGCCGACGTCGGGCTGCTGCAGTCCGCGCTGCTGCCCGACCTGCCCCCGCGGATCGGCGGCGCGCGCGTCACGGCCGCCTACCGGCCCGCGGCCGGGCTCGCCGCCGGCGGAGACTTCTACGACGCCTTCGAGCTGCCCGGCGGCCGCACGGCGGTGATCGTCGGCGACGTCGCCGGCCACGGCCGCGACGCCGTCCCGCTGACCGCGCTCGTGCGTTACAACCTGCGCGCCTACCTCGAGGCCGGCCTGACGCCGCGGGCGACGCTCGGCGTGGCATCAAACGTCCTCGCGCCGCAGCTCGGCGGGCGCCAGGTCACGATCGTCGTCGCGATCTTCGATCCGGGAACGGGACGACTGACCTACGCCTGCGCGGGGCACTGGCCGCCGCTGCTGCTGGGAACGACCGCCACGCTCGTGACGGCCTGCTCCTCGCCCCCGGTCGGCGCCGGGCTCGCGACCGGTCGCCGCCAGACCACCGTCGCGCTCGCGCCCGGCGCCGCCGCCTGCTTTGTCACAGACGGGCTCGAGGACGCGCCCACCGCGCCCGGCCGGCGTCTCGGACGCGACGGCGTCTGCGAGGAGCTGCAGGCGATCGGTGCCGAGGGCGACGCCGAGGACCTGCTCGCGCGGGTGGTGCGCCGCAGCGACGCCCAGACAGACGACATGACGGCCTGCATCATCACGGCGCTGCCGGGCGGCGCGGAGCACTGGTCGGTGCAACTCGAGGAGCTCGAGGTCGACGCCGCGATGCTGAGCGGTGGCTGGGTCGAGCAGTTCCTCGTGGCCTGCGGCGCCGGCGAGCCGCAGGTCGCACGGGCACTGCACGAGGCGCACGAGATGGTCGGCCTCGCCGGCACGGCGATCGTCGAGGCGCGCATCGGCGAGCAGCTGCTCGAGATCCGCGTCGACCCGCCGCCCGCCGTCTCGCTGCCGATCGCGCGCCGGCGGATGCCTGCGACCGATCTCGCGCAGACGGGCTGACGCCGCGCCGCCGGGGGCGGACGCGCCTCGCCGCGCGCGACTACCCGGTGCGCTCGCGCGCTGGCGAGTACAGGTGGCTGTCGCAGAAGCCGGGCGTGCCCAGCGCCGGACCGACGATGATCACGGCGCTGCGGCGCACTCCCGCCTCGAGGACCTGCGCGGCGATCGTCGCGAGCGTACCGCGCAGGATCACCTCGTCGGGACGTGAGGCGCGCGCGACGACGGCCACCGGGCCGTCGTCGCCGTAGTGCACGGCGAGCTTCGGCGCCAGCTCGTCGATCGCCTGGACGGCGAGATGCAGCACGAGCGTCGCCCCGTGCGCCGCGAGCGCGTCGAGCTCCTCGCCGGCGGGCATCGGCGTCGCGCGGCGCGCATGGCGCGTGAGGATCACCGTCTGGGCGACGCCCGGCAGCGTCAGCTCGCGCCGCAGCGACGCCGCTGCGGCGGCGAACGCCGGGACACCGGGCGTGATGTCGTAGGCGATCTGCAGCTCGTCGAGGCGGCGCATCTGCTCGGCCGCCGCGCTCCAGATCGAGATGTCGCCGGAGTGCAGCCGCGCGACGTCGTCGCCGCGCTCATGGGCGCGCGAATACTGCGCGACGATGGCATCGAGGTCGAGGTTCTGGGTGTCGATCCGGCGCGCGCCCGGCGGCGCGTGCGCGATCACCTCGGCCGGCACGAGCGCGCCCGCGTAGAGCACGACCGCGGAGGCCGCGATCAGGCGCTGGGCGCGCAGCGTGATGAGATCGGCGGCGCCGGGACCGGCGCCGATGAAATGCACCGTCATCGGACGTGCAGCTCGTACTGCGTGATCGGCATCGCGGGGCGCCAGCCGGTGAAGCCGCCCAGCGGCTCGGCGTGCGCGATCGCGAGCCGCCTGAGCCGGCCGCCCTGCTCGGCCTGCGCGCGCGAGAGCAGCGTCTCGCCCTCGACCGTCACGACGTTGGCGACCAGGCGCCCGCCGCGCCGCAGCGCCTTGCGACAGAGCGTCAGAACGCCGTAGGTGGTCAGGCCGCCGCCGATGAAGATCGCGTCGGGGCGCTCGAGCTCGCCGAAGGCATCCGGCGCCTCGCCGGTCACGACCTGCAACGACGGCACGCCGAGCGCGCGGGCATTGCGCCCGATCCGCCCCGCGCGCTCCGCGTCGCGCTCGATCGCGATCGCGCGCGCGCCGGGGGCGGCGCGCATCCACTCGATGGCGACCGCTCCGCTGCCGGCGCCGATGTCCCACAAGAGCTGTCCGGGCACCGGCACGAGCGCCGCCAGCGTCATCGCGCGCACGTCGCGCTTCGTGATCTGTCCGTCGTGCTCGAACGCGTCGTCGGGCAGGCCCGGGCCGCGCCCGAGCAGCGCGCCCTTGCCGCGCACCTCGAGCGCGACGAGGTGCAGCGCGGCGGCTTCGTCGTCCCCCCAGGCGTCGGGCGTCGACTCGACGATCCGCTCCGCCGCGCCGCCGAGCTCCTCGAGCACGACGAGGCGGCTGGCGCCGAACCCGCGCTCGCGCGCGACGCGCGCGACCTCCGCCGCGGTACGCGGGCCGAAGCCGAGCACGACGAGCCGCCGCCCGGGCTGCAGCGCCGGCACGATCGTCTCGGCGATCCGGCTCGTCGCGGAGACGAGCTCGGCGCCGGCCTGCGGCCAGAGCAGGCGCGCGCAGGCCAGCGCGTAGGAGGAGACGTTGGGGATGACGCGGACCGCCTCGTCGCCGAGCCGTCGCAGGATCGTGACGCCGACGCCGTGCATGAGCGGATCGCCGCTTGCGATCACCGCGACCGAGCGCCCGGCAGCGACCAGCGCCGGCAGCTCGTCGACGAGCGTGACGAGGTTCTGCGGCCACGGCCGCCGCTCCGCGGTGACCGCGGCGGGCACGAGGTCGAGCTGGCGCTCGCCGCCGACGAGCAGGTCGGCGCCGAGCACGGCCGCGCACGCCTGCTCCGACAGGCTGCCCCAGCCGTCCGCGCCGATGCCGACGACGGTGATCACCCGGCGACCGCCGCCGCCAGCACGTCCGCGAGGCGTTCGTTGTCGCGCGGGGCGCGCGCCGTGATCCGCAGGTCGCCGGCGGTCAGCCCCGGAAAGGATCCCGCCGGCCGCACGGCGATGCCGGCGTCGCGCAGGCGCGCCGTGACCCCCGGGCCGTCGTGGACGCGGACGAGCACGTAGTTGGCCGCTGCCGGCCATAGCCGCAGGCCGTCGATCTGCGTCAGGCGCTGCTCGAGGTCGCCACGCTCGGCCTGCGCGCGCACCGCCGCCGCGCGCAGCGCCTCGGGTCGCTGCGCCATCGCCTGCAGCGCGGCGAGCGCCAGCGCGTTGCACGACCACGGCGGGCGCACGGCCCGCAGCCGGTCGGCGAGCGCCGCGGGCGCGACCGCGTAGCCGGCGCGCAGGCCCGGGATCGCGAGCGACTTCGTCATCGAGCGCACGACGATGACGTCTGGCAGCGGCGCGCGCACGAGCGACGCCGGCTCGCCGGGCACGAGGTCCATGAACGCCTCGTCGACGACGACGACCCGCCCCGGCCGGCGCAGCGCGAGCACGGACTCCGGCGGGTCGAGCGTCCCGCTCGGTGACGCCGGGTTGCCGACGACGACGAGGTCGGCGGCCTCCGGCACCGCCGACGGATCGAGCGCGAAGTCCTCGTCGGCGCTGCGCAGCGCCCGCGCGACGGGAACCCGGTGGGCGCGCAGGGCGGCCTCCGTCTCAGTGAAGCCGGGGTGCACGCATGCCGCCAGGCGCGGGCGCAGCGCGGCCGGCAGCAGCCACAGCGCCTGCGCCGCGCCGTTGGTCGGGACGATCTCCTGCGGCGAGCGGCCGTGCAGCGCCGCGAGGGCGGCGAGCGCCGCCTCCTCGCGCGGATAGGCGGCGACGTCGTCCTCGAGCGCGCGGGTCAGCGCCGTGCGCAGCCACGCCGGTGGGCCGCCGGCGAGGACGTTGACGGCGTGGTCGGCGTCGCCGGCGCGCACGAGCGTGTCGCCGTGCTGGCGCAGGCTCGCGTCCGCCGGGCAGGCGCCATCCGTCGCGCGCGGCAGCTCGATCGGCCGCCCCGCGACGACGAGCACGGCGCGCTCGGCGACGGCGGCGAGCGCCTGCGTCGCCTCGCCGAGGGCGTCGAGCCACGCGCGCGACAGCGCGTCCGCCGGCAGCATCCCCTCCCCCGCCTGCTCGGCGACGACGATCACGGGCGCGGCGCTTGCGGCGGCCGCCCGCGCGAGCGCGGCGACCTCGTCGCGCACGCGCGATCGAGCCGGATCGAACGCGGCGCCGGGCGGCATGTCGCACAGCTCGGTGGCGCCGCGGTCGATCACGCCGGCGATCCACGTGCCCAGGCCGTCGACGAGGACGCAGCGGTCCGGGCGCGCGAACGACGCCAGCTGATCGTCCGCCACAACCGTCTCCCACTCGGCGGCGCGGCGCAGGACGTGCGCCGCGATGCGGGCGGCGAACGCGTCGTCGCCGTCGTCGGCGGTCGCCACGTAGCGAACCGGCAGCCCGCTGCCGCGCGCGAGCGACTCGGCGTAGGCGCTCTTGCCCGAGCGCGTGCCGCCGAGGACGAGCGTCAGGCCCACGACGCACCCGCCGGCTGCCGCGCCGCGGCCTCGACGAGCCGCCGCGCGGCATGCGGGAACGCCGCCCAGTGGACGTGCAGGTAGGACGCGTGCACGCCGCCCGCGGCGAAGCCCTCCGTCCGCGTCCGGCCGCGCGCGGTCAGCTCCCATGCAGGACTGACGTCGCCTTCGACGGCCGAGTAGTGAAACTCGTGCCCGCGCACCTGCTGGCCGCTGTTCCACAGCGCCGACGCGCCCTGCGCGACGGCCTCGCGATAGCCGATCGACAGGCGCCCCGCCATCCGCCCGCGGGCGGGCAGCACGCCGCACATCGGTCGCCCGTCGAGCTGCTCGCACAGGTACAGCAGGCCGCCGCACTCGCCGATCACGGGCCGCCCCGCCCGCGCGAACGCGGCGATGTCTTCGCGCAATGGCGCGTTGTCGGAGAGCTCGGCGGCGAAGATCTCGGGGAAGCCGCCCGCGAGGATCAGCGCGCCGGCGTCCTGCGGCAGCGCGCGGTCCGTCATCGGATCGAAGGCGGCCAGCGTGGCGCCCGCGGCGCGCAGCAGCTCGAGGTTCTCCTCGTAGTGAAACGAGAACGCCGGGCCGCGGGCGATCGCGATCGTGGCGGGGTGCTGAGCGGCCGCCGCACCTTCCTCCTGCGGCGGGGGGCCAGCAGGTGCTCGCGCAGGGCTGGCAACGCCTAGTACCTCGCTGAACGAGCCCACCGGCGTCCACGCATCGCCGCGCAGCGCCGGCGCCGAGCGCGCCAGCGCCACCACGCCGTCGAGGTCCACCCGCGCCTGCACCGCTTCGCGCAGCGCGCCGATCGCATCGCGCGTGCGCGCCGCGCGCTCGCCCGCCGGCACGAGCCCGAGGTGGCGCTCCGGCGCGACCACGCGGTCGTCGCGCCGCAGGGCGCCGACGACCGGCACGCCGAGCGGCTCGATCGCCGCTCGCAGCAGCTCGACGTGGTGATCGGATCCGACCTTGTTGACGATCACCCCGGCGATCTCCACGTCCGGGTCGAAGGTCCTATAGCCGTGCACGACCGCGGCCGCCGAGCGCGCCATCGAGGCCGCGTCGATCACGAGCAGGACGGGCGCGTCGAGCAGCTTTGCGACGTGCGCCGTCGACGCCAGCTCGCCGCGTCCGGAAGCGCCGTCGAACAGCCCCATCACGCCCTCGATCACGGCGATGTCGGCACCGCCGGCGCCGTGCAGGAAGAGCGGCGCGATCAGCTCGGGCCCGGACAGGAAGGCGTCGAGGTTGCGGCCGGGGCGGCCGGATGCGAGCGCGTGGTAGCTGGGATCGATGTAGTCCGGCCCGACCTTGAAGCCCTGCACGACATGGCCGCGCGCGCGCAGCGCCGCGATCAGCCCGCACGCGACGGAGGTCTTGCCCGCGCCCGAGCTCGTCCCCGCGACGACGACGCGCGCGGTGCTCACCACTCGATCCCCTGCTGCGCGCGGATGCCGGCGTCCATCTGGTGCTTGATCTTGACGACCTCGCTGACGAGGTCGGCGGCCTCGATCAGCTGCGGCGGCGCGTCGCGGCCCGTCACGACGACGTGTTGAAACCCTGGTCGCTCGCGCAGCGTCCTGACGAACTCGTCGACGTCGATCCAGCCCCACTTCAGCGGGTAGGTGATCTCGTCGAGCAGGAGGAACTCGTAGCGCTCCTCGGCGATGACCTGCTTGACGTGCTCCCAGCCGGCGCGCGCGAGGTCGGCCGACTCGGCGAGGTCCTTCGACAGCCACGACCAGCCGTCGCCCATCTTCTCCCAGTCGATCCCGCCCAGCGCGGCGGCCGCCTTCGCCTCCCCGACCTTCCACTTGCCGGACTTCACGAACTGGTAGACCCCGCAGCGGTAGCCGCGCGACCAGGAGCGCAGGAGCATGCCGAACGCCGACGTCGACTTGCCCTTGCCGTGCCCGGTGAGGACGATCAGCAGCGGCTTGTCACGCGGCTTGCGGCGCTTGGGCTCCGCGCTGCCGCGGTCGCCGGGCCGGTGCGGGACGTCGATTTCGCTGCCGCCGTGCCTGCTGAGCGGGTCGGACTCGGTCACGCGGCCCTCCTCCCGACACTCGGGCGCCGGATGGCGGGCAGCGGGATGAGCGTCGCGCCGGCAGCGACCGCGAGATCGCGCGCGAGGCCGAGGCGAACCGCGCCCTCCTCGGTGTCGACGATGTGGACGGCGTCGGCGGTGCGCCCCAGGCGTGCCGCGGCGCCGGTCGCGGCGGGCGCGCGGCCGTCGGTCAGGACGACCGCGATCGCGCGGCGGCGCGGGTCGCGCGCGCGGCCGCGGCGGATCAGCTCGCTTGCGCTGTCGAGGCCGGCGGCAAGCGGCGTGCGCCCGCCCGTACGCAGCGCCAGCACCGCAGCGGCGGCGTGCTCGAGCGGCGCGCCGGGGACGTGCACGACATGCG
>CADCVQ010000067.1 GCA_902806175.1 uncultured Solirubrobacteraceae bacterium | reverse complement strand
AGCGCAAGGCGATCGGCCGCGAGTTCATCCGCGTCTTCGAGGAGGAGGCGGCGAAGCTCGACGACGCGAAGTACCTCGTGCAGGGCACCCTGTACTCCGACGTCATCGAGTCCGGCGGCGGCACGGGCGCGTCGACGATCAAGTCCCACCACAACGTGGGCGGCCTGCCCGACGACCTGCAGTTCGAGCTCGTCGAGCCGCTGCGCGCACTCTTCAAGGACGAGGTCCGCGCCGTCGGCGCCGAGCTCGGCCTGCCCGAGCGCCTGGTCTGGCGCCAGCCGTTTCCCGGCCCCGGCCTCGCGATCCGGATCGTCGGCGGAGAGGCGACGAAGGAGCGCCTGGACCTCCTGCGCGAGTGCGACTACATCCTGCAGGACGAGATCCGCGGCGCCGGTCTGTATCGAGACCTGTGGCAGTCCTTCTGCGTCCTGCCCGACATCCGCACGGTCGGGGTGCAGGGCGACGAGCGCACGTACGGAAGCGTCGTCGTGATCCGTGCCGTCACGTCCGACGACGCGATGACGGCCGACTGGGCGCGCCTGCCCTACGACCTGCTCGAGCAGATCGCGTCGCGCATGATCAACGAGCTGCGCGACGTCAACCGCGTCGTGCTGGACATCACGTCCAAGCCGCCGGGCACGATCGAGTGGGAGTAGCTGCGCGCAGCACGCGCTGATGGCCGAGCGCGTCCTCAGCACGCGCGAGCTCAACCGCGCGGTGCTCGCGCGCCAACACCTGCTCGAGCCGTCGACCGTCTCGATCGCGCAGACGCTCAGGGCGATCAGCGGGCTGCAGGCGCAGTACGCGCCCTCGATGTACGTCGGCCTGTGGTCGCGCATGGGCGACTTCGAGCGCGACGAGCTCACGCGCGCGCTCGAGCGGCGCACCGTGGTCCAGGCGACGCTCATGCGGGTGACGATCCACCTCGTCGCCAGGCGCGACTTCTGGCCCTTCGCGCTCGCCACCCGCCAGGCGCGGCGCGAGCTGTGGCTGCGCAGCATGCGCAAGGACGCGACGGCGGCGCAGCTCGAGCAGCTCGCCGCGCGCCTGCGCGCGTACCTGGCCGAGCACGGCCAGATCAGCCGCAAGCAGCTCGACGCGCTCGTCGGCAAGCCGCACGCGATCGGCGTCGGGCTATGGCTCGACCTCGTGCGCGTGCCGCCCTCCGGCACGTGGGAGCGCCGCCGCGCCGATCTCTTCGCCCCCGCCGAGCAGTGGATCGGCGCGCCGCCGGACATGACCGCCGAGGAGGCCGCCGCGCAGCTCGTGCGCAGCTACCTGGCGGGCTTCGGCCCCGCCTCCAACGCCGACATCAGCTCCTACACCGGCCTGCCCAGGCGTGAGCTCGCGCCTGCCTGCGAGCGCCTGAAGCTGCGCACCTTCCGCAGCGAGGACGGCGACGAGCTGCTCGACCTTCCGCGCGCGCCGCTGCCGGATCCCGAGCAGCCCGCCGGCGTGCGCTTTCTGCCGACGTGGGACGCGACGCTGCTCGTGCACGCGCGCCGCGCGCGGATCCTGCCCGAGCAGCACCGCCCGAAGATCTTCCATGTCCGAAATCCGCACTCCGATGCTGTCTTCCTCGTCGACGGCGCCGTCGCGGGGACATGGAAGCACCGCGACGCGAAGGTCGAGCTGCACCCGTTCGAGAAGCTCGACGGCGCGACGCTGCGCGAGCTGCGCGCGCAGGCCGACCGGCTCGCCGACTTCCACGCATAGCCGCGGGCGCGACGCGCGGAGCGGGACCTCCGCGGACGCGCCGCCCGTAGGTCATGCATGAAGCGCCCACACGTCACCCTCACAGCGGCCGCCGTGGCGGTCATCGCCGCGGCCGGCCTAGCATTCGCAAGCGGCGGGCCGCCACCGGTCCAGCCCGCCGATCCCGCCGCCGACACCGTCGTCGCGACCGCGTCCTGGCAGGCGCGCGTCGTTGCCCCCGAGCGCCGCAGCGACGCGACGATCGACCGCGCGGTGCGGGTGGCGCGGATCCGCGCCATGCCCGCCGCGATCGAGGTCGCCCGCGGTGAGGCCGACGCACTCGCCGCGGCGGCCGGGCTGCGCACGGGGCGGATCGTCGGGATCCGCCGCGACAGCTCGCCGATCGGCTACTGGGATGAGGACTCAGGGCGCTTCGGGCCCGGCAAGTGGTGCGGGCGCATCTACATCGGTCGCCGCGCGGTGCGCCGGCCCGACGGCACGACGCGGCGCGCCTCGCGCTTTCGCCACGGCTGCCCGGTGCCCAAGCGCGCGACGATCCGCGTCACCGTGACGTACGCCGCGTCACCACGATGATCTTGCGGTCGCCACGCACGTAGACCGCGCTCTACGACCGGCGCCCGCTGCGGCGATGCCGGCCGGCCCCCGTGCCCGCGCGAGCGCGCGGGCGCGGGCGCAGCTGACGCCCGGGGTCATGAGCCCGAGCACGCGCGAGGGCCCGACGACGCGCGCGTCGGCCTCGATCCCGCGCGACGCCGAGGTACGGCGTCGCGCGGGTAGGGTGGGCGCGATGTCGTCCGACGAGATCGCGGAGCTCGACGGCGCCCGCTTCGCCTGGTGGTCCGACGGCGACGGGCCGGCGCTCGTGCTCGTGCACGCCGGTGTCGCCGATGCGCGCATGTGGGAGCCGTTGCTGCCCGCGCTCGCAGCATCCCATCGGGTCATCCGCTATGACATGCGCGGCTTCGGCCGCACGCGCTCGCAGCGGGGAACGTTCGCGCCGGCGCGCGACCTCGCGCAACTGCTCGACGCCGTCGGGGTGGCCCAGGCGCACGTCGTCGGCGCGTCGTTCGGCGGCCTCGTCGCGCTCGAGCTGGCGGTCACGGAGCCGGCGCGGGTGGCGTCGCTCGTGCTGCTGGCGCCGGCGCTGCCCGACATCGAACCTTCGCCGCAGCTGCTTGCCTTCGCAGAGGCCGAGGAGCAGGCGATCGCCGTCGGCCGGATCGACGACGCCGTCGAGATCAACGTCCGCATGTGGGCGAGCGCCAGCACGCCCGAAACCCGCTCACTGGTCGCCGAGATGCAGCGCACGGCGTTCGAACTGCAGCTGCGCGAGGACGCTGAGTTCGAGGACCTCGAGCCGCCGGTCAGCGAGCGGCTGAGCACGATTGGGGCCCCGACGACGATCGCGGTGGGCGACCGCGATGTCCGCGACTTCGTTGAGATTGCGCAACGCCTACAGCGCGAGCTGCCGCACGCGACCCTGCAGCGGATCGCGGACGCGGGTCATCTGCTCGCACTCGACCAACCCGCCGCCGCCGCCGAGCTGATCCTGCGCCACGTCGCGCGATGACGCACCATCCGCGCGCGGCGCCGGCTCTGGCGGATCGTGCTCGTTATTCGAGCATCTTTCGCCACACGCGCGGCGCCGCCGCCGCCGGCTATGTCTCGAGCGTCGCTCGGACGGTGATCTCGACGTTGCCCCGCAGCGCTCCGGAGATCGGGCAGCCGGCGTTCGCCGCCTCCACCGCGGCGTCGAGCGCCTCCTGATCGATTCCCGGTATGCGTGCGGTCACGACGAGCTGCGACGACTTGACGCCCTCGCCGGGCACGAAGTCGACCGTGGCCGTCGCCTCCAGGCGCTCGGGCGCGGAGCCCGCCTCGCCGAGCTCGTGCGACAGCGCCATGCAGTAGCACGAGGCATGCGCCGCCGCGAGCAGCTCCTCGGGGCTCGTCTTGCCCGCCGAGCGCCGGGTCCGCGACGCCCAGCTGACGTCGACCGCGGGAAACGCCCCGCTCTGCGGCGTCGTCACGCCCGACCCGTGCCCGAGGTCGCCCTCCCAGACCGTCGTCGCGCTGCTCGATACCGCCATGTCGTCCCTTCGGTCGCCTGCAACAGCCGTATCGGCCGAATCGAAATCTAGCTGTCAGGCCCGCTCAGGCCTGCGCCGGCGCCGCCGGGATCCGGTGGCGGCGCACGAGCAGCCACGTCAGCCACAGCCCGAGCCCGAACAGCGGCAGCCCCATCGCCGTCTTCGCCACGCCGAGCGCGACGACGGCCTCGGCGAAGTACAGCGGCAACTGCACCACGAGCCGCAGCAAGAACAGCCCCGCCCAGAGCCACGTCGCGCGCACGAAGGCGCGCACGCGCAGCGGGTCGCTGCGCCACTCGCTGCCCTCGCCGTCCAGCGAGGCGACGATGACGCCGACGAGCGGCCGGCGCACGGCGAGCGAGATGAGAAACGCCGAGGCGTAGGCGGCGTTTGCCAGCAGGCCGGGCAGAAAGAAGTTCTCGGCGCGCCCGCTGCGGGTCGCGATGAACGCCGCGAATGCGACGCCGACGAGCCCCGACAGCGCGTACATCGGCGACTCGCGCTTGACGAGCCGCGCGAGCGAGAGGACGAGCGCCAGGCCGACGGCTACGATCGCCGCGGTGTTCGTGTTCGAGCCCGACGCGGTGTAGGCGACGACGAACGCCACCGCCGGCAGCGACGTCTCGGCCATTCCGAGCGGTCCGCCGACGGCCTCCTGCAGGTTCGTCGGCGGGGCGGCGGGCTTGCGCGCGGGTTCGTCGGCCATCGCCAGCAGGCTAGTAGAGGCCTAGCGCCGGCGGCGCAGCGCGCCCGGCCCCAGCAGCGCGCCGCCGATGACGAGAAAGGGCACGAGGTTGAGCAGGTGCAGGACGAGCGCGTAGGACAGCGCCTCGGCGTGCGGCACGTCGAACGCGCGCAGCGCGATCACCGTCGCCGCTTCGAAGACGCCGAGCGCGGCCGGCGAGGAGGGCAGGATGAGCGAGAGGTTGATCGCGACCGTCACGAGCATCCCGGCGGCGAGCGGCACGTCGAGCGCGAAGGCGTTCGTGAGGATCGCGAAGGACACGCCGAGCGTCGCCCACGACGCGATGGTCAGCGCCATCCCGCGCAGCGCGATCTGCGGGCTGCGCAGCCCCACGAGCCCGCGCGTCGCGTTGACCGCCGCCGCCTCCACGCGCTCGGCGACGCCCTCGCGCTGCAGGCGCCGCAGCGGCGACAGCAGCCAGTGGACGGCGCGCGCGTCGTAGCGCACCACGACGAACACGAGCGCGAGCAGCACGGCGACGACACCGGCGCCGAAGATCGCGGCGGCGCGCAGCCAAGAGATCTCCGGCAGCCACGGGTAGGACGCGAACAGCACGATCAGCAGCGCGAGCACGTCGAAGAGGCGCTCGACGACGACGGTGCCGACAATCTCGGCCTTCGGCGTGGCCGCGCGCTTGTGCAGCGCGATCACGCGCGCGGCCTCGCCCGCCCGCGCGGGCAGGATGTTGTTGAAGAAGTAGCCGACCAGCAGCGCGTACGTGATCGCCCGCAGGGGCGGGCGCTGTGACCTCTCGAAGAGCGCCCACCAGCGCACCGCGCGCAGCGCGATCGCCAGCGCGAAGACGGGCACGGTCGGCACGAGCCAGAGCAGGTCGCTGGCGCGCAGCGCGTCGACGGCGTCGGCCAGCGCGACGCCGCGAACGGCGAAGTACATGCACGCGACCGTGACGACGAGGCCCGCCGCCACGAGCAGCCGCCGCAGGCCGCGGCGCTCGCTCACCGTCGCCGCAGCCGGACCTGGAGCAGCACGGCGATCGCCTTGAAGCCGTCGCGCCACGTGATGTTCTTGCCCTCGGCGTACGTGCGCCCGTAGTAGGCGATCGGCATCTCGTAGATGCGCAGCTTGCGGCGACAGACCTCGCCGGTGATCTCGGGCTCGATCGCGAAGTCGTCCTGTGTCAGGCGCAGGGAGCGCAGCACATCGGCGCGGAAGGCCTTGTAGCCGGTCTCCATGTCGCTGAGCGTCGTGTTGAACAGCACGCCGGTCAGCAGCGACAGGAAGCGATTGCCGATCAGATGCCAGAAGAGGTAGGCGCGCTGCGGTGCGCCGCCGCTCAGCCGCGAGCCGTAGACGACGTCGGCGACGCCGCGCTCGATCGGCGCGATCAGCGCGATGACGTCGGCGGGGTCGTACTCCATGTCGGCGTCCTGGATGACCGCGATCTCCTGCGTCATCCGCGTCGCCGCCAGGCGCACCGCCGCGCCCTTGCCGCGGTTTGGCTGGCGCAGCAGCTCGACGTGCGGGCGACCGTCGGCGTACGCCTCGACGACCGCCGCCGTGGCGTCGGTGGAGCCGTCGTCGACGACGACGATCTGGGCATCGAGCTCGAGCGCGTCGATGCGCCGCAGGACCTCGCCGATCGTCGCCGCCTCGTTGTACGCGGGAATGAGGAACGAGACGCCGATCGGGCCATTCAAGCGGACGGGGTGGTCGCCGGGCCGCCCGCGCGACGGCGTGGGGTAGATTCGCCCGCGATGAATGCTGCGCAAGACGACCGCGCCGTCGCGGTGCGTCTGGGCGGGGCCGTGGCGCTGTTCTTCCTGCTCGTGGGGCAGGGGCAGGTGACGGTCCTCGACGGCAGCTCGATGCTCGCTGTCGCGCGGTCGCTCGTCCACGACGGCTCGCTGGCGGTGGCGCCCGAGCTCGGCGTGCCCGGGCACGACGGCGTCACGCACTACTCGAAGTACGGCATCCTGCTGCCGCTGCTGTCGATCCTTCCGGTCGCGCTGGCCCAGCCGATCGGCGCGGTCATCGGCCGCGTGGAGGCCGTCGAGGCCGCGACGGCGGCGTCGCTCATGCCGCTCATCGGCGGCGCGCTCGCCGGCGCGCTGTATCTGCTCGGCCGTCGGCTGGGCGCGCCGCGCGCGGCCGCCGGGCTCGTCGCGGCGGGCACGGTGCTGGGGACCTACCTGCTGCCCTACGGGCGCGACTTCTTCACCGAGCCGCTCGTCGCGCTCGGCGTCGTCGTCACGGTCGAGCGCGCGCTCGCCGGCCGCGAGCTGCAGGCCGCAGCGGCGCTGGCGCTCGCGGTCCTCGCGCGCCCGCAGTCGGCCGCCTTCGCGCCGCTGCTCATGGGCTTTGTCCTGCTGCGCGGCGGCGGCGTGGCGGCACTCGCGCGCACGCTGCCGCCGCTCGCGATCGCGGCGCTCGCGACGATCGCCTACAACCTCTACCGCTTCCACGACGCGCTCGAGTTCGGCTACCGGCCGCCCGCCGATCCGGGCTTCACGACGCCGCTGCTCGACGGCGCCGGCGGCCTGCTCTTCTCGCCCGAGAAGTCGGTCGTGCTGTTTGCGCCCGCGATCGTGCTCGTGCCGTTCGCGCTGATCGCGTTGTGGCGGCGCGAGCGCGCGACCGTGGCGCTGCTGGTTGCGATCTTCGGCGCGACGTTCGTGCTCGCGGCGACGTGGTGGTCGTGGATGGGCGGCTGGAGCTGGGGACCGCGGCTGCTGATCCCGGGCGTCGCGCTCGTGCTCGTCGCGCTCGGTCCGTGGATCGGCACCAGCGCGCGGCGCTGGAGGCTTGCAGCCGGCCTGTTCGCGCTCGGCTTCGTGCTGTCGTTCTCCGCCGTGCTGGCACCCGCCGGTACGCAGCTGCTCGACCGCAGGGCAGGCACCGACGGCCCGCAGATCGTGCGCCAGTACCGCGAGCTGCCGCAGCTGACCGAGCGCTCGATCGGCGCGGTGTCAGACCGTGCCGCGCGCGGCGGCGACTACCGCCGCTACCTCGCGCCGTGGCAGGCGAATCTCGTCCGCGAGCTCGGCGCGATCGGTGCGATACCCGCGCTCCTGGGGACGGTCGCGCTGCTCGCCGCGCTGCTGTGGATCGCGGCGCCGCTCAAGCGTCAGCTGCGGCCGGCCTGATCGCATCCGACGGGCCAGCGCCGGCGGCGTTTCAGCAGGTAAGGTTCCGCGACCTCGGGAGACGCGACAGGGGAGAGCTGCACATGGCACGTCCGATCATCCTCGGCGTGGTCGGCGATTCGGCGACCGGCAAGACGACGATCACGAAGGGGCTCGTCGAGATCCTCGGGCGGGAGAACGTCACCCACATCGGGATGGACGACTACCACCGCTACGACCGCGAGGAGCGCGCCGAGCGCGGGATCACACCGTTGCACCCCGACTGCAACTACATGGACATCATCGAGCAGGACCTCGGCCACCTGCGCCGCGGCGAGCCGATCCTCAAGCCCGTCTACGGCCACGGCGACGGCACGTTCGGCCGGCCGGAGTACGTCGAGCCCAAGCCCTTCGTCGTCGTCGAGGGGCTGCTCGGCTACCACACGGCCGACCTGAGCTCGCAGTTCGACGTGCGCGTGTACCTCGCGCCGCCGGAGGAGCTGCGGCGCGAGTGGAAGATCAAGCGCGACAGCACGAAGCGCGGCTACACCGAGGAGCAGGTGCTCGAGGAGCTCGACCGCCGCGAGCCCGACTCCGAGGCGTACATCCGCCCGCAGAATCAGCGCGCCGACCTCGTCGTCTCCTTCCGGTCCGGCGCCGCCGACGACGCCGACCACCTCGACGCGGTCCTGACGCTGCGCGACGGCCTGCCGCACCCAGATCTCTCGATCATGCTCGACGGGGACGGCAGCGACGGCATCACGCTCGAGCAGCGCGCGTCGGAGCGCTGCCTGACGATCCCCGGCGCCGTCGAGCGCGAGCGCGGAGCCGCCATCGAGGAGGCGATCTGGGAGAAGATGCACTTCGCGCGCCACATGCGAACGGAGAACCTCGGCACCTTCATCGTCGGCGCCGACGAGGGCCACCGCTCCGAGTCGCTGGCGATCACGCAGGTGCTGATCCTCTACCACCTCGTGACGGCCAAGGCGTCCGTCGCGGTCGGCGGCGACGACGCGGCGGCGCGGCAGAAGCCTGCTCCCGGCGTGCCGGCGCCGGCGTAGCCTGGTTGGCCATGTGTATGCAGTGCATGGCCGGGGCGATGGCCGCGGGTGCCGGCGCGACCGGGATGCGCGCCTGGCTCGTCGCGCGCGCACCACTGTGGCTGACGACGCGGCGCCGCAGGCTGCTCACCGGCGGCATGCTCGCGGCCGGCCTGCTGGGGGCGGGGCTGATCGGTCCGTCGCCGGGTTGAGCCCGGCCGACACAAGGAGCGCTTAGCGCAAACAAGAATCATTCTTGGTAGGCTGCGCGGATGGCCGCCCGCGCGTTCATCGCCGCCGTCGTCGCCGCGCTCGCCGCGGCGCCGCTTGCCGCGTGCGGCGGCTCGGGCGGCGGCGGCGCGCAAGGAGGGAGCAGCGGCATGAGCGTCGTCGCGACGACGTCGCAGGTCAGCGACCTCGCGCGCGCCGTCGCGGGCACACGCGCCGGTGTGCGCCAGATCCTGCAGCCGAACTCCGACCCGCACGAGTACGAGCCGCGGCCCAGCGACGTCAAGGCGGTCACCGGGGCAGACGTCGTCGTGCGCTCGGGCGGCGACCTCGACGAGTGGCTCGACGGCGTCCTCGAGAACGCCGGCTCGGATGCGCAGGTCGTCACGCTGATCGACGCGATCCAGACGCGGCGCGGCGATGGCGAGGTCGACCCGCACTGGTGGCAGAACCCGCGCAACGCGATTCTCGCTGCGCAGCGCATCCGCGACGCGCTGATCGCCGCCGACGGCGCCGGCCGCGCGACGTACGCCGCCAACGCCGACCGCTACATCGCCAAGCTGCGCTCGCTGGACCGCGCGATCGCCTCCTGCATGGACGCCGTGGCGTCCGCGCGACGCAAGCTCGTCACCGACCACGACGCGCTCGGCTATTACGCCGAGCGCTACGACATCGACGTCATCGGGACGGTGATCCCGGCGCTGTCGACGCAGGCGCAGGCCTCCGCCGGCGAGGTCGCGCGCCTCGTGCGCACGATCCGCGCCGCCGGCGTGACGACGATCTTCCCCGAGAGCTCGGCCAGCGCGAAGCTCAGCCGCGCGATCGCGCGTGACGCCGGCGCGAAGGTCGGCCCGGCGCTGTACGCCGACACGCTGGGTGCCGCGGGCAGCGCGGGAGCCACGTACATCGGCTCGCTGCGCTTCAACACGCGCGCGCTCGTCGCCGGCTTCGGCGGGGCGGGCAGGGGCTGTCAGCTGTAGGCGTCCCAGGCCTGGGAACGCCAGCGGGTCCGCTGGCGCGCCGCCGGTGTACCAGCCGGGGCCGCTCCACAGCTCGAAGTGCAGATGGCAGCCGTTGGCGTCGCCGGTGTCGCCGACATGGCCGATCGGCTCGCCCGTGCGCACGCGCGTGCCCTTCGCCAGCGGGGACCCAGGCTGACTGCGCACACCATTGCGACGACGATCCGCTTCAGCGCGACCAGCCCTGGGTGGCGCTCGCGGGGTTCTGGGCACCCGACATCGCCTCAATTCCACGGCCGTTACCGATGTCCTATGCTTGAGGCCGCCGCGCGGAGAACCGCGTGGCGTTTTCACGCCATGAAGACCTACGTAGCCAACGCCAACGATCGCGAGCGCAACTGGCTCGTCGTCGATGCCACCGGGCAGACGCTCGGCCGTCTGGCGACGCAGATCGCCGAGACCCTGCGCGGCAAGCGCAAGCCGACCTACACCCCGCACGTCGACACCGGCGACTTCGTCGTCGTCGTCAACGCGGAGAAGATCGCCGTCACGGGCAACAAGCGCGCCGACAAGATGTACTACCGCCACTCGGGTTACCCCGGCGGGCTGAAGACGCGGACGCTCAACGAGATGCTCGAGCGCCGTCCCGAGGAGGTGCTGCGCCTCGCCGTGAAGGGCATGCTGCCGCGCAACCGCCTCGCCCGCAAGCAGCTCACGAAGCTCAAGATCTACGCCGGGCCCGAGCATCCACACCAGGCCCAACAACCGCAACCGATGGAGCTGCACTCGTGATCGACGAGAGCGCCGAGCCGCCCGAGGAGCAAGAGCCCGCGGCCGACACTCCGGAGGCCGACGCCTCCGCCCCCGCCGAAGAGCCTGCCGCCGCCGCGCCCGCCGAGCCGGACGCCGACGCCGACGACGACGACGACGAGCTCACGCCGCGCGTCAAGCCCGCGATCCCGGGCGCCGACCTCGAGGTCGACATCGTCGCCGAGGGCGCCGATCCGCTCGCCCGCGAGGAGATGGACGAGTACGAGCTCGCCGAGGCCCTCGCCGCCGAGGAGGACCGCCAGGACGAGCAGCCCGTCGCCGCCGTCATCGACCTCGGCTCGGGCGCGCGCTACCACGCGACCGGCAAGCGCAAGACGGCCGTCGCGCGCGTGATCCTCAGGCCCGGCAACGGCGCCTACACGGTCAACGGCAAGCCGCTCGACGCGTTCTTTCCGCGTCCCTCGCTGGGTCGCAACATCCGCCAGCCGCTGGAGGCCGTCGGCTACGAGGACCGGATGGACGTCGTCGTGCGCGTGCACGGCGGCGGCGTCAGCGCGCAGGCCGGCGCGCTGCGCCACGGGATCTCGCGCGCGCTGCTCGAGGCCGACCCGAACCTGCGCGGCGAGCTCAAGCGCCGCGGCTTCCTGACGCGCGATCCGCGCGTGAAGGAACGCAAGAAGGCCGGCCTGAAGAAGGCCCGCAAGAAGCCGCAGTTCTCCAAGCGCTAGCGCTGACGCGCGACGAGTCCTTGCGCAAGCTCTTCGGCACCGATGGTGTCCGAGGCGTCGCCGGTGAAGTGCTGACGGCCGAGCTGGCGCTCGCGCTCGGCGCCGCAGCCACGCGCGAGGTCGCCGGTGTGCATCCGCGCGTGCTCGTCATCCGCGACACGCGCGAGTCGGGTCCGATGCTCGAGGCCGCGCTCGCCGGCGGCATCGCCTCGGCTGGCGGCGACGTGCTGCTCGGCGGCGTCGTGCCGACGCCCGCCGCGCCGCTGCTGATCGACCGCTTCGGCTTCGATCTCGCGGCCGTCATCTCGGCGTCGCACAACCCGTTCGCGGACAACGGCATCAAGTTCTTCGGTGCCGACGGCTTCAAGCTCTCCGACGCGAGCGAGCTGGCCATCGAGCAGCGCCTGGAGGCGGTGGCTCAGACCGGGACGCCCGATCGGATCGGCGCGATCAGCCAGCTGCACGGCACGACCGAGGACTACCTGCGCGCGCTGCACGAGCGCTTCGCGGGACTGTCGCTGGCGGGAATCGACGTCGTGCTGGACTGCGCGAACGGGTCCACATACCGCGCCGCGCCCGAGATCTTCCGCCGGCTCGGCGCGACCGTCGCCGTCCTGGCCGACAGTCCCGACGGTCGCAACATCAACGACGGCTGCGGCTCGACGCACATGGACGGCGTCATCGCCGCGATCCGCGACGGCGGCCACGACGTCGGCTTCGCCTTCGACGGCGACGGCGACCGCCTGCTCGCGGTCGACCGCGACGGCGTCGTCGTCGACGGCGACGAGCTCGTCGCGCTCGCGACGCTGCACCTGCGCGCGCAGGACCGGCTGCAGGGCGGCGGCGTCGTCGTGACGGTCATGACGAACTTCGGCTTCCACACCGCGATGCAGGCGGCCGGGGTGCAGGTCGCGACGACCGCCGTCGGCGACCGCTACGTGCTCGAAGAGCTGCGCGAGCGCGGCTGGAGCCTCGGCGGCGAGCAGTCCGGGCACATCATCGACATGGGCTTCGTCGCGTCCGGCGACGGGATCGCATCGGCCCTGCTGACGCTCGAGGCGCTCGGCGGGCGCGACCTCGCGGAGCGCGACGCGATGGACAAGCTGCCCCAGAAGCTCGTCAACGTACGCGTCGCCGACCGCGACGCGGCGATGGCGAGCGACGAGCTGAGCGCCGCGACGGCGAGCGAGTCGGCGGCGCTCGAGGGTCGCGGGCGCGTGCTCGTGCGGCCCTCCGGCACCGAGCAGCTCGTGCGCGTCATGGTCGAGGCGCCGACCGCCGAGGAGACCGACGCGGTCTGCGCGCGGCTCGTCGCGATCGTCGAGGCGCACGCCGCCCACTAGCAAGAGGTCGAGGCAGGGTTCCGCGCGGGCTCGCCTAATCTCTCTTGCATGTGTGGCATCGTCGGCTACGTCGGACAGCGCTCCGCGCAGGAGATCCTCCTGGCGGGACTGGAGAAGGTCGAGTACCGCGGCTATGACTCGGCGGGCGTCTCGGTCCTGCGCGACGGGGCGATCGCCTCGGTCCGCGCGGTCGGCGAGCTCAGCAACCTGCGCGCGGCGGTGCACGACGCCGCCGACGCGTCCGGCGACGTCCTCGAGGGCTCGACCGCCGTCGCCGTCGCCGAGCGCGCGCCGATGACCGGGATCGGGCACACGCGCTGGGCGACGCACGGGCGCGTGACCGAGTCCAACGCGCATCCGCACTTCGACACGAGCGACCGCGTCCACGTCGTCGTCAACGGGATCGTCGAGAACTACATGGTCCTCAAGCGGCGGCTCGTCGACATGGGGGCGGCGTTCACCTCCGAGACCGATGCCGAGGTCATCGCCCACCTCGTCTCACACCACATGGCCCGCGGCAGCCTCGTCGAGGCCGTGCGCGCCGCCTACGCCGAGCTGCAGGGGCACTACGCGTTCGTCGTCATGAGCGCCGACGAGCCCGACACGCTCGTCGGGGCGCGCAAGGAGTGCCCGCTCGTCATCGGCTGCGGCGACGGCGAGCAGTTCGTCGGCTCGGACATCGCGTGCTTTCTCGAGCACACGCGCGACGTGCAGTACGTCCTCGACGGCGAGCTCGTCGTGCTGCGGCCCGCCGGCGTGGACTTCATGAGCGCCGACGGCACGCCGCTTGAGCGCGCGGTCACGCACGTCGACTGGGACGCCGAGACCGCCGAGAAGGGCGGCTACGAGACGTTCATGCTCAAGGAGATCCACGACCAGGCCGACGCGGTCGCCGAGACGATCCGCCCGCGAACGCTCGGCACGGCCGGTGTCGACCTCGCCGACCCCGACTTCGACGAGGCGCTGCTGCATGGCATCGACCGCGTGCTGATCCTCGCTGCCGGCACGTCGTTTCATGCCGGCCTCATCGCCCGCTACGCGATCGAGGAGTGGGCGCGCGTGCCCGTCGAGATGGACATCGCCTCGGAGTGGATCTACCGCAACCCGATCGTCTCCGAGCGCGAGCTCGTCATCGGCATCACGCAGTCCGGCGAGACCGCCGACACGCTCACCGCGATGCGCCTGGCGCGCGAGCGCGGCGCGAAGGTGATCGCGTGCACGAACGTCCGGGGCTCGTCGGTGACGCGCGAGTGCGACGGCGTGCTCTACACGCGTGCCGGCGCCGAGGTCTCGGTCGCGGCGACGAAGACGTTCGTCTGCCAGGTGGCGACCATGTACCTCCTCGCGCTGCGGCTCGCCGAGCTGCGCGGCGCGATGGAGCCCGCGCGGATCGCCGCGCTGCTGGCCGAGATCAAGCACCTGCCCCACCAGATCACCGAGCTGATCGAGGGGCTCAACGGGCGGCTGCTCGCGACGGCCGAGAAGCACGCCCCGTCGACCTTCTTTCTGTATCTCGGCCGCCACGTCGGGCGCGCCGTCGCGCTGGAGGGCGCGCTGAAGCTCAAGGAGATCTCCTACATCGCGACCGACGCGTACGCCGGCGGCGAGATGAAGCACGGCCCGATCGCGCTGCTCGACGAGCAGACTCCGGTCGTCTGCATCGCGACCGACATGCCGATCCTCGACAAGATGGTCGGCAACATCGAGGAGGTGCGCGCGCGCGGTGCGCACGTCATCGCGGTCGCGACGGAGGGCGACGACCGCATCGAGCCCGTCGCCGAGGAGACCTTCTTCGTCCCGCGCACGGACTGGATGCTGCAGGCCCTGCTCGCGGTCATCCCGCTGCAGCTCTTCGCCTACCACATCGCGCGCAAGCGCGGCTTGAACGTCGACAAGCCGCGCAACCTGGCGAAGACGGTCACGGTCGAGTAGCGCCGGCCGCTCGCCGCCGCGCCGTACGATGGCGCGATGCCCGTCGGGATCGACCTGCTGGAGATCGAGCGTATGGAGCAGGCGCTCGAGCGCCGGCCGGGGCTCGCGCTGCGCCTGTTCACCGACGGTGAGCGCGCGTACGCGGCGCGGCGCGCGCGGCCGGGCCAGCACCTGGCGGCGCGCTTCTGCGCCAAGGAGGCCGTCGCCAAGGCGCTGCGGCTGGAGGTCTGGAGTCACCACGACATCGAGGTCGTCGGCGAGGGCGCGCAGACGCAGGTCGCGCTGCACGGCGCGCTGCGCGAGCTGGGGGTGCAGGTCGACATCTCGATGACGCACTCCAAGGCGACCGCCGGCGCCGTCGCCCTGGTGCGGTGAGCGCGCCGCTTCCCGACTGGCTCGACCCGCTCTACGGCGCCGAGCAGATGCGCGCGACGGATCGCTGGGCGATCGACGAACGTGACGTGCCGTCGCTTGACCTCATGGAGCGGGCCGGCGCCGGCCTCGCGCTGCTGACCGACCGCACCGTGCCGCGCGGCCCGGTCGCGGTCGTCTGCGGCAAGGGCAACAACGGCGGCGACGGCTTCGTCGCGGCGCGCCTGCTGCGCGCGCTCGGGCGGCGCGTGCGCGTGCTGCTGCTCGCCGAGCCCGCGCAGCACAGCGGCGACGCCGCCGTCAACCTCGAGCGGCTGGAGGGCGCGCACGAGGCCTTCGCGCCCGACGCGCTCGACGGGGCGGCCGTCGTCGTCGACGCGATCTTCGGGACGGGCTTCGACGGCGAGCCGCGCGGCGTCGCCAAGCAGGCGATCGAGGCGATTGCGAGGCTCGACGTGCCGGTCGTCGCGGCCGACATCGCCAGCGGCGTCGACGCATCCACGGGCGCCGCCGCGCGCGCCTCGATCCGCGCCCACACCACGGTGACGTTCGCGGCGCCGAAGCCCGCGCACTGGATCGCCCCCGGCAAGCAGCAGACCGGCGAGCTGCACGTCATCGACATCAAGATCCCGCCCGGCGCGCCGGTGACGGCGGACGTCGGCCTGCTGACGCAGCGCGTCCACGCGCTCGTGCCCGGCCGCGACGCCACGGCGACGAAGTTCAGCTCGGGCCACGTCGCCGTCGCGGGCGGCTCGCGCGGGCTGACCGGCGCGCCCTGCCTGGCCGCCGAGGCGGCGATGCGGGCAGGCGCCGGCTACGTCACGGCGCTTGTGCCCGCCTCGCTCGAGCTCGTCTTCGAGACGCGGCTGCTGGAGGTCATGACGCGCGGGCTGCCCGACGACGACGGCGCGCTGGCGCCCGCCGGAGTCGATGCCGCGCTGGCGATCGCCGCGCGCGCGGGCGCGCTCGTACTCGGCCCGGGCGCCGGACGCAGCGATGCCGCGACTGACTTTCTCCGCGCGCTCGCGCAGCGCGCCGGCGTGCCGCTGCTGCTCGACGCCGACGGCCTCAACGCCCATGCCGCGGCGCTGGACTCGCTCGCGCGGCGCACGGCGCCGACGGTGCTCACGCCGCACGCCGGCGAGCTCGCGCGCCTGCTCTCGAGCTCCAGCGAGGAGGTCGGCCGCGCGCGCCTGCTCAGCGCGCGCGAAGCCGCCCGGCGCGCGCAGGCCGTCGTCGTGCTGAAGGGCGACGACACGATCGTGGCACGGCCCGACGGCCGCGCCGCGGTCAACAGCCTCGCGACGCCGGCGCTCGCCACGGCCGGCACGGGCGACGTCCTGAGCGGTGTCATCGGCGCGTTCCTGGCGAAAGGCATGGATCCCTTCGCCGCCGCCTGCGCGGGCGTGCGCCGCCACGCCGCCGCCGGGCGCGTCGCGGCCGATGCGCACGGCGCCGAGGGCGTCATCGCCAGCGACGTGATCGCCGCGCTGCCGCACGCGGTGCGCGGCGAGCCGGCCGTCGCCGAGTAGCCTGCGCGCGATGGCGATTCAGCAGGACGTGGCGGTGCGCGCGCTCGCCCGCGTCAACCTCGCGGCGATCGAGCGCAACGTTGCGCGCATGCGGCGCGAGCTCGCTGCCGCGGGGGCGCTGTGCGCGGTCGTGAAGGCCGACGGCTACGGCCACGGCGCCGTGCCCGCGGCACGAGCGGCGCTCAGCGGCGGCGCGACGTGGCTCGCGGTCGTCGCGGCGCAGGAGGCCGCCACGCTGCGGGCGGCCGGCATCCACGCCCCGATCCTCGTCATGGGCGCACTGGCGCCGCACGAGCTCGATGTCGCGCTCGAGGCGCACGCCGACGTCGTCGCGTGGGACGAGGCGTTCGTCGCCGCCGTCGCGGCGCGCGGCGGCGGCTCGGTGCACGTCAAGCTCGACACCGGCATGGGCCGGCTCGGCACCCGCGACGCAGCCGCGGCGACGCGCGTGGCGCAGGCGGCCGCCGCGACCGACGGCGTGTACCTCGCCGGCGCGATGACGCACTTCGCGACCGCCGACGAGCGCGGTGACGCGTTCTTCGGCGAGCAGCTTGCGCGCTTCGAGGACTGGGCGCTGGCGCTGAAGGCCGCGCACCCGTCGATCATCCTGCACGCCGCCAACAGCGCCGCCACGCTGCGCGACGCAGCCGCGCACTTCGACATGGTGCGCGCCGGCGTCGCGATCTACGGCCTGGACCCCTTCCACGAGGACGCCGCGGCGCGCGACCTCGAGCCGGCGCTGGAGCTGCGCTCCTACGTGTCGGCCGTCAAGCCGGTCGCGCCCGGCGAGAGCGCCGGCTACGGGCGCCGCTTCGTCGCCGAGCAGCCGACGCACACCGCGACGATCCCGATCGGGTACGGCGACGGCGTGCGCCGCGCGCTGACGAACAACGCCGACGTGCTCGTCCGCGGCGAGCGGCGGTCGCTCGTCGGCACGGTGAGCATGGACAACGTCATCCTCGAGGTCGGCAGCCCGCCGGCGGCGGCCGTCGGCGACGCGGCGATCCTGATCGGGTCGCAGGGCGAGGAGCGCATCAGCGCCGAGGAGGTCGCGCGGCGCATCGGGACGATCAACTACGAGGTGACCTGTGGGCTGCTGCCGCGCGTGCCGCGGGTCTACCACCGCGACGGCAAGCCCGCGTGACGTCGTCGGACGGCCACAGCGACCTCTCCCTGCCGTGGCTGATCGCCCGCGAGGCGCTGCCCGGCGCCACCGCATGGGTCGTCGGGGGCGCCGTGCGCGACGAGCTGCTGGGGCGCCCGACGGCCGACGTCGACATCATCGTCGAGGGCGACGTCGGCGCTGCGGCGCGAGCCGTGGCGCGGGCCGCGCGCGGCCCGGCGTTCGAGCTCTCCGACGAGTTCGGCTCGTGGCGGGTGATGGCCCCCGAGCGCGGCTGGCAGATCGACCTCAGTCCGTTGCGCGGCGGCTCGCTGGACAGCGACCTCGCGCTGCGCGACTTCACCGTCAACGCGATCGCGCAGCCGCTGGAGGGCGGGGCGCGGGTGGATCCGCACGGCGGTCAGGCCGACCTCGCGGCCTGCCGGCTGCGCGTCGTGAGCCCGCGCGCGCTCGCCGACGATCCGCTGCGCGTCGTGCGGCTCGTGCGCCTGGCGGCGCAGCTCGCGCTCGCGCCCGACGCGCAGGCGATCGCGCTCGCGCGGGCAAGCGCCCCCGCCGCCGCCGCCGTGGCGCAGGAGCGCGTGTTCGCCGAGCTGAAGCGCATCGTGGCCGGCGACGGCGCGATCGCCTCCCTGGCGCTGATGGACGCGATCGGACTGACCGCGGCGATCCTGCCCGAGCTGCACGCCCTGCACGGCGTCGACCAGAACCGCTATCACCACGCCGACGTCCACGCGCACACGATCGAGGTGCTCGAGCAGGCGATCGCGCTGCAGGGCGATCCGGGCGCGGTCTTCGGCGCCGCGCATGCCGCCGCGATCGCCGCGGTGCTCGCCGAGCCGCTTGCCGACGAGGTGGACCGCGGCTTCGCGCTGCGCCTCGGCGCGCTGCTGCACGATGCCGCCAAGCCCGCGGCGCTCGCCCGCCGCGAGGACGGCACGCCGACGTTCCTCGGCCACGACCGCATCGGCGCCGAGCTGGCGCGCGAGATCCTCACTCGCCTGAAGGCGAGCGAGAAGCTCAAGGCGCACGTCGCGGCGTTGACGCGCCATCACCTGCGGCTCGGCTTCCTCGTCCACGAGACGCCGCTGCCGCGCCGCGCGCTGTACCGCTACCTGAGGGCGACCGAGCCCGTCGAGGTCGACGTCACGCTGCTGTCGGTCGCCGACCGGCTGGCGACGCGCGGGCGCAAGGCGCAGGAGTCGATCGCCAAGCACCTCGACCTCGCGCGCGAGGTCATGCCGGCCGCGCTGCAGTGGCGCGCGCAGGGCCGCCGCACGCCGCTCGTGCGCGGCGACAAGCTCGCGGCGGCACTGCAGCTCGCCGACGGGCCCGAGCTCGGCCGCCTGCTTGGCGAGATCGACGAGGCCCGCTTCGCAGGTGAGGTCACGACATCCGACGAGGCCGTCGCGCTCGCCGCGCGGCTGTGCGGCCGCGGCGGCCACTAGTGGACGCGTCCGCAAGTTCTGCGGGTTTTCCGGGCGCCCGATCCGCGCCTGACGTCCGCCGGCGCCCGCCCCCGTGCCACCAGCACGAAGGCGGGACACCGTCGACCGTCAGATCACGGCCGGGCATCCCGCAAAACCTCGCACAACTTCCGGACGCGCCCACTAGTCTTCGCCGCGATGGCCGCCGCGGATCCCGACTGCCTCTTCTGCAAGATCGTCGCCGGCGAGATCCCGGCCACGATCGTCGTGCAGGACGAGCGCACGATCGCCTTCATGGACATCAACCCCGCGACGCGCGGCCACGCGCTCGTGGTCCCGCGGGCGCACGCGCGCGATCTGCACGAGATCGAGACCGAGGACCTCGCGGCCGTCGCGGCGGTCGCCAAGCTCGTCGCCGCGCGCCAGCTCGAGCGTCTCGGGGCCGCCGGCGTGAACCTCCTGAACTCCAGCGGGCGGGCGGCCTGGCAGACGGTCTTTCACTTCCACATGCACGTCATCCCGCGCTACGCGGACGACCCGCTGAGGCTCCCCTGGGCTCCCGCCCCCGGTGACATGGACGACATCTCTGCGGCCGGCGCCGAACTCGCGCAGTAGCGCGGCGCGCGGTTGCGTGGTGAATCCTGACGCCTGGTCCGTCATATTGGCGTGATGCCTGAGCGACCGAGGGCCCGGATGCGCCCGCTCACGCTCGCCGCGATCGCCGGCGCGGCAAGCGCGCTCGTGGTGTCGGCGGCGTTTGGCGCGGCGTCCAAGACGAGCGTCGTCTCCGATCCCGGCGACGACGTCGGCGGGCCGCTGGACCTCACGCGGGCGTCGCTGCAGCGGGCGTCGGACGGGCGCCTGCGCGCCGTGGTGACGTTCGCCGAGAAGGTGACGCCGAAGACGCTGCTCGCGCGCTCCGGCCCGCCGGGCTCGGCGTGCCTGCGGATCTGGACGGACCCCGACGCCGATCCTGCGGCGACGGCGCCCGATCGCCTCGTCTGCGTGACCGCGCGCGCCGATGACGAGCTGCGCGGCGGCGTCTACGAGCAGACGGGCGCTGCCTTGCCCAGGCGCCGTGCCGATGCATCGGTCAAGCGCAACGCGAGCGGGCGCAGCGTCGTGATCCGCTTCACGCAGAGCTCGCTGGGCCGGCCGCAGCGGATCCGCTTTGCCGTCGAGTCCACGCGCCCGGGCTGCGAACGCACGAGCTGCATCGACACGGTGCCCGACAAGGGCACCGCGCGGACGTTCCGGCTGCGCTGAGGCTCAGAAGCCGTGCCGGAGCATTCCGCGGACGGCGAGCGTGCCGAAGACGGCCACGAGGCCCGCGAGTGCCAGCAGCGCGGGCCACGTCAGCGCCCATGTGACGTCGCCGACGAAGCCCTGGCGCACCCCCTCCAGCACATGGGTGACCATTGCACGCGCAACTTCTTTCGGGCGCCGGGACGCAACAACAACCGGCCGGCCGTGTTGAATGCGGGCATGACACGCCTACGAGTCCTCCTGAGCTCAGCCGGGCTGGCGGCGACCGTCGCCCTCGCGCTTCCCGCGGCGTCGCCTGCGAAGATCGCCGAGCTGGGTCAGATGGGCGACGGCGTCCGCGGCGCCTGCCCCGACAACTGCCAGGCCGTCAGCCGGACCACCGGCTATCAGGCGAAGGTCGGCCCGGAGCGCTCGCTCTACCAGGCACCGGCCGACGGTCGGATCGTCGCCTGGACGATCGCCCTCGGCAAGCCCGGGCCGAAGCAGACCGCGTTCTTCACCGAGCGCCTCGGCGGTCCATCGCAGGCGACGATCGTCGTGCTCGAGCCGGGCAAGAAGCTCGTCCGGCGCGTGGTCGCCAAGGCACCGCTGCAACAACTGACCGACTACTTCGGCCAGGTCGTGCAGTTCCCGCTCGAGCGCTCGCTGTCGATCAAGAAGGGCCAGTACGTCGGTCTGTCGGTCCCCTCGTGGGCGCCCGCGCTGCAGATCGGTCTCGGCTCGGACACGTCATGGCGCGCCAGCCGCTCGCGCGACACCTGCGGCGACACCGCGACGCAGTCGGCGCTCGTCGGCGCGCGCAATGCCGTGGCGTTCGCCTGCCTCTTCAAGACCGCGCGCCTGACCTACAGCGCGACGCTGATCACAGACCCCACGAAGGACGCCGCCGCAAGCCGGTAGTAGGTGGGGTGAGTCGGGCGCGCGCGGCTGCGCCTCCGACACGCCGGCGGCGCGTCAGCAGGCGCCGGGGTTCTGTGCGCAGAAGTCCTCGAACTCACCGCCGCCCGCCCGTGCGCCGCCGGTGGTGGACTGACCCGTCGCCGGAGCCTGGCCGCCGGTCGTCGCCGACCCCGCCGGCGGGGCGGGCGGCGTCACGGCCGCGGGCGGGGTGACCGCCTGGCCGGCGGGCGGCGCGACGGCCGGCGGCGCGGTCGGCGACGTGCCGGTCGCCGTCGTGGCCGTCGTCGTCGTCGCGGCGGCGGCGGCAGGAGTCTCCGTCGTGCCCGTCGGGATCGTCAGGTCGGGCGAGGTCTTCGGCACCTGCGTGGACAGCTCGTCGTCGGAGCCGCAGGCGGCGAGCCCGCCCGCGAGCGTCAGGCCGGCGAGCACGCTGAGGAGGCGCTGGCGGCGCATGCCTGAGCGCCGGTCAGCCGACCGGGTCCATGCGCCTTCCGCAGTGCGGGCAGTCGTTGAGGTCACGCTGGCACAGCTGGTCACACCACGGGCAGAAGCGCAGGTTCTCGACGGCCCAGGGCAGGCGCGACTTCGACGGCGCCAGCGGCAGCACCTTGCCGACGATCTCGAGCGGCTCGCCGCTCTCCTTGTCGACGTAGACGCGTCCGGGCTCCGCCTCGCGGATGATCTCTCGACCGGACTTGGGTTCGCGCATCCGGTAGCGCTGAGGGACTTGCACGGGGCGAACCCTAACAGCCCGACCCGGCGGCAAAGCGGCGCTCCGCGGGCGGGCGCACCGGCTCGCGCGGGCCCCCGCGCGTATGGAACCACCGTCCGGGCCGCTTGTTTAGACTTCCGCGCTCGCATGAGCCATACACCCTTCACGACGAGACTTCTGGGCGTCGCCGCGTGCGGCCTGCTGGCCGTCGGCCTGAGTGCCTGCGAGAGCGACAACGTCGCGCAGAACGCCGACCTCATCGCCGGCAAGAAGGCCTTCGCGCAGAAGTGCGCCTCGTGTCACGTGCTCGCGCGCGCGGACGCCAAGGGCGTCCAGGGGCCCAACCTCGACGACTCGTTTCGCCAGGCGCTGAGAGACGGCTTCGGCCGCAACACGATCCACGGCGTCGTGGCGGACCAGATCGAGCATCCGGCCAAGGTTCCGAAGGATCACCCGGCCTACATGCCGGCAGACCTCGTCACCGGCAGGGCCGTGAGCGATGTCGCGGCGTACGTCGCCTCGGTCGCGGCGCGACCGGGCAAGGACACCGGCAAGCTCGCGACGGCGGTGCCTGCGGCAGGCTCCGGCAAGCCGATCCCGGCGAAGAACGGCAAGCTCGAGATTCCCGCCGACCCCAACGGCCAGCTCGCCTACCTGAGCAAGCAGGCCACGGCGCCCGCGGGAAGCCTGGAGGTCCTGTCGCCCAACAAGGCGTCGATCCCGCACGACATCGCGCTCGAGGGCGGCGGCGTCAGCAAGAAGGGCGCGACCGTGCAGGACGGCGGCGTCTCGAAGTTCACGGTCACGCTGAAGGCCGGCAAGTACGCGTACTACTGCACCGTCGCCGGGCACCGCGAGGGCGGCATGGAGGGCACGCTCACCGTCAAGTAGGTCCGACCCACTAGAACACGGCCCTCAGCACGAAGGCCAGCAGCGCGACGACGACGCAGACAGCCAGGACGCGCAGCAGAAACGCGAAGGCCGCCTCCTCGGATTCCCAGGGAGGACGCACCGCTTGGCGCGCTAGACGATGTAGATCGCCGTGTACACGACGATCCACATCACGTCGACGAAGTGCCAGTAGATGCCCGGAACCTCGACGCCGTGGTGATGCTCGGGCGAGAAGTGGCCGCGGAAGGCGCGCACGGTCACCATCACCAGCAGCGTCAGGCCGACGAACACATGCGCGCCGTGCAGGCCGGTGAGGCCGTAGAAGATCGTGCCCTGCGCGTGGTCCTGCGGCGAAAACCCGATGTGGATGTACTCGTTGATCTGGATGAAGAGGAACGTCAGCCCGAGCAGCGACGTCAGCACCATCCCGGCCTTCAACCCGAAGCGGTTGCCGTTCTTGATCGACGACTGCGCCCAGTGCATCGTCAGCGACGAGCTCACGAGGATCGCGGTGTTCATGCCGGCGACCGCGACGGGCAGTTCGTAACCCTCGAAGGGAAACCAGCGGTGTCCTTCCGCCACGAGCCTGATGAAGAAGTAGGCCGTGAAGAAGGCACCGAAGACCATGATCTCCGAGATGATGAACAGCAGCATCCCGAGGATCTCGTGGGAGACCCGCGAGCTGCGATTGGCCATCGGCGGGCCGTGGTGGTGGCCGTGGTCGTCGTCGTGATGGTCGAGCGCGACCCCCGCGCTGATGCTCCCGGCCTCCATCAACCGACCTCTGCGGGCGCCTCGGCGACGACGTGCTCGACGTCGATGTTCGTCGCCTTGGTCACGCGCTCGATGAGGTCCGAACGCATCCAGCCGGATTTCGTGACGGGCAGCGTCGAGATGATGATCCGCGAGACGCGGTAGAACTGCAGCGCGTTCATCGTCGCGGTGTAGGGGTCGGGGTCGCCGATCATGCCCGCGACGAGCAGCCCCTCGCGGCGCATCTTGTCCAGCGTGTTGCCAAGGCGCGCGCGGGCGACCGCGGCCGAGCGTCCGTCGCGGTGGGCCTCCAGCGGGACGACGACGATGAAGAGCATGTCGTCGGCCTCGGCCGCGATCTCCTTCATCCGCGCCCGCAGCTTGCCGCGGCCGGCCGTGACGTTGGCAACGACGAGCGTGACCTCGAAGGGCAGCCCCTCGGCCTCGATTTCGGAGATGACGTGCGTGACGGGCACGTCGGTGCTGTCCTGGATGCGCTCGATGAGATCGCGCCGCAGCCAGCCCGATGACGCCTGTGGCAGCGTCGAGATGATGACCTCGTCGGGCTTGTACTCGTGGATCGCGTCGATCGCCGCCGTGAACGGGTCCTCGTCGCCGATGTCGCCGCCGGCGACGATGTCCTCGCCGCGCAGGTAGGAGAGCGCGAGATCCAGGCGCACCTGCGCGGCATCGCGCACGGCGTCGTCATAGATCACGTAGCCCAAGCGCGGGCGCGTCATCGGCACGACGAGCGTGAAGCTCGTGTCGGGCTCCTGCGCGCGCTCGCGCACGAGGTCGAGCAGCTTGGCTCCGCCGATCGTCTGGCTGGCGATCACGAGGATGTGCTTGGACATCGTGCGCTACTCCTCGTCCTTCGCGGCGCTGGGCGCGCCGCGCCCGCTGCCCGCGCCGGAGGCGGTCGCGCCCGCGGGCTGCGGTACCTCGGCTCCGCCCTTCAGCACGCCGTGCACGGCGCCGGGGACGCCGTACTCGTACGGGCCGCCGACGACCGTCGGGATCGCGTCGAAGTTGAAGATCGGCGGCGGCGAGGTGACGAGCCACTCGAGCGTGAGCGCGCGCCAGGGGTTGGACTCCGCGCGCGGGCCGCCGCGCCAGGAGGCGATCATGTTGTAGGCGAAGATCAGCGCGCTGAGCCCGAGGAAGAAGCTCATGATCGAGATCGCGAGGTTCCAGCCCGCCCACTGCTCGGCGAAGTCGGCGACGCGCCGCGGCATGCCCTGGACGCCGATCACGTGCATCGGCGCGAACGTCGCGTTGAAGAAGATGAACGTCGTCCAGAAGTGCAGCTTGCCCAGGCGCTCGTCGTACATCCGCCCCGTCATCTTCGGAAACCAGTAGTAGACGCCGGCGAAGATCGTCAGCAGCGAGCCGCCGAAGAGCACGTAGTGGATGTGGGCGACGATGAAGTACGTGTCGCTGACGTGGATCGTCACCGGGATGATCGCGAGCACCACCCCGGAGATCCCGCCGAGGGTGAACATCGTCAGGAAGCCGAGCGCGAACAGCATCGGCGTGTCGAGGTGCAGCACGCCTCGCCACAGCGTCGCCAGCCACGAGAAGATCTTGATGCCGGTCGGCACGGCGATGATCGCCGTCGTGATCATCATCGGGACGCGGATCCAGTCCTGCATGCCCGAGACGAACATGTGGTGCGCCCAGACCGTGAAGCCGAGCACGACGATCGCCAGCAGCGAGAAGGCCATCATCCGATAGCCGAAGATCGGCTTTCGCGACTTCACCGCGAGGATCTCCGAGATGATCCCGAAGCCGGGCAGCATCATGATGTAGACGGCTGGGTGCGAGTAGAACCAGAAGATGTGCTGGTACATCAGCACGTCGCCGGCGCCCCCCGGGTTGAAGAAGTTGAAGCCCAGGGAGCGGTCGAAGAAGACCATGAACTGCGAGACGGCGATGAACGGCGTCGCGATGACGACGAGCAGCGACGTCGAGAAGTTCGCCCACACGAGCAGCGGCATCCGGAAGAAGCTCATCCCGGGTGCGCGCATGGTGATGATCGTGGCCAGGAAGTTCAGCGCGGTCGCGATCGACGACGCGCCCGCGAACTGCACCCCGATCGTGAAGAAGACCTGCCCTTCCGGCGCTGTCACCGAGAGCGGCGCGTACGCCGTCCAGCCGCTGGCGAACGAGCCGCCCGGGGCGCCGAACGACATGAGCATCATGATCCCGGCGAGCGGCAGCATCCAGAACGACAGCGCGTTCAGGCGCGGGAACGCCATGTCCGGCGCGCCGATCATCAGCGGCAGGACGTAGTTCGCCAGGCCGGCGAAGACCGGGATGATGAACAGGAAGATCAGCAGCGACGCGTGGACGCTGAACAGGCCGTTGAACGTGTTCGGGTCGACGAACTGGCGCCCGGGCTGCGCGAGCTCGGCGCGCATGAGCATCGCGAACAGGCCGCCGACGAAGAAGAAGAAGAACGAGGTGACGACGTACTGGATGCCGATGACCTTGTGGTCGGTGTTGACCTTGAAGTAGTCGCGCCAGGAGTGCGCGCCGTGGCTGGAGTGGTCGTCGGCGACCGTCTTCTTGCCGGCAGCCCAGTAGAACCAGTAGTCAAAGGCGCCCAGGCCGATGAGGAAGCCGATCGGGGCCAGGAAGAGCGAGAGCTCGAGCACCGCGAACCCGTCGACCACCGGGTTCAGGTCGTACCAGGTCCGCATGATGATGATGACCACGTACGAGAACGCGATCGCGATCAGGGTGCCCAGGAACGCCCTCGTCATTCCGGGTCCGCGCAGCCTGGCGGCCATCGAGCGTTTCCTTTCCATCGTCGTGGTGCTCACTTCCCGGCCACCTCGCCGAGGTACTTCACGAGGGCGTCGAGCTCCTCGGCGGAAAGCGTATCGCCGTAGTCCTTGGGCATGATCCCCTTCTGAAAGCCCGGCGCGACCCGCGCGTCTGGGGCGACGATGCCCTGCTCGATGAACTGCGCGTCCTTGCCCGCGAGGCTCTTGTCCAGATCGGGCCCGGTCGCGCTCTGCGTCCCCGCGTCGGCCAGCGTGTGGCAGGCGCCGCAGGCCGTGGCCGCGCCGTTGCCGGCGGTAAAGAGCTGCTTGCCGTCGAGGTCGTCGCCACCGGCCGCCTGCGCGGTCGGGGCCTTGCGCTCGGCGAGCCACGTGTTGAACGCCGCGGGCGTGACGACGTTCGCGGTCGCGCGCATGACCGAGTGGCCGAGGCCGCAGAGCTCGGCGCAGACCACCGGGTAGGTGCCGAGCCGGGAGTTCGTGGTG
>CADCVQ010000066.1 GCA_902806175.1 uncultured Solirubrobacteraceae bacterium | reverse complement strand
TCCCCGCACGCCGCGGCGCGAGCCGCGTCGCCGCCGGCAGCAGCTTCGGCCGGCGGCGGTCCAGGACGCCGCGGCCGACGCGCGCGCTGCGGCCCCCGACGCCGGTCAGGCTCCTCGCGACGCGCAGGCGCCGCGACAGCACCGCCGCCCCTAGCACGGCTGCCGCCCCACGGTCATCCACTGTCGCGCGCATCGGCGGCGGCCCTCGCGTCGAGCCGGTCGGCCTCCAGCAGAAACCGGCGACGGTCGCCGTGCTCGAGATCCAGGAGGATGTCGAGCGACCAGTGGAAGCAGTGCGCGAGCCGGGCCACCTCCGCAAGCAGCTGACGCGAAGATGGCCACGTCATTCCCCCGGCGGGCCGTCCGAGATCTCGCTCAGGTCGACCTCGATGTCGTGCCCGCAGTCCGGGCACGCGACGATGCCGACCGAGTCGCCGTCGGAGTTGATGCGCTCGTAGAGGCGCTGCAGGTGGTCGAAGTCCGCCGCGAAGAGCCCCTCGACGAGTTCGGGCGTGACCTCGGTGACGTCGCCGACGCGCGTGATCACGCGCGCGAGCAGCAGCACGGTGAGGTACGCCTCGTTCTGGCGCACGGCCGGATCGCGCAGCGGCTCGATCTCGTCACGAGCGGTCGCGAGGCGCATCGTTCCGGTCCGGTGCACGGTGCCGCGCGCGTCGACGTACCCGCGCGGCAGCGTGAAGGCGTGCTCCGTCCGCAGCGACGGCTTGTGCTCGATGGTCGTCACACGCGCTCGAAGCCCTCGTGAGCGATCTCGATCTCCTCGACGAGGATCTCGTTTCCGGCCGCGTTCACGCCCGGGGCGCTGTACCTGCACGGCCAGGCGCCGACGAACTTGTACGTGACGACGGCCGTTCCCTCCCAGTCCATGATCTCGATCTGGCCGTCCTTGCGCGCCCCCTTGATGTCGCCGTCGATGACCTGCTTGCGCCACGTCCAAAGCTGGTTCTCGTTGTCGACGCCGCGCTTGAGCGTGATGTTCGACCACTTCATCTGGCCGGGGAACTTCTGCACGAGCGCCTTGCCCTGCTGGTCGGTCGTCGTATGGTCGACGACCTGGTGCTCGCTCGACAGGCCGCTGCACTCCTTGAAGAAGCCGGCCGCCTCCGCACCGCCGAGCGTCAACATGAAGAAATAGGTACCGGCGGTCGACTGCTGTGCTCCGTCTGGCATCTCGATGTCTCCTGGCGGTAGGGGGCCGTCACGCGGCCTGGATCTGGAACTGGCTGATGCGGAAGACGACGAACTCCGCCGGCTTGACGGGCGCGACGCCGATCTCGACCGTCACCTGGCCGGCCTCGACGAGGTCGGGCGGGTTGGTCTCGGCGTCGCACTTGACGTAGAACGCCTCGCCCGGCGTCGCACCGAACAGCGCCCCCGAGCGCCACGTGCGCGTGAGGAAGTTCGTCGCCGCGATCTTCAGCTGCATCCAGAGCCGCTGGTCGTTGGGCTCGAAGACCGCCCACTGCGTGCCCTCCATGATCGACTCCGAGATGTAGTTGAAAAGCCGGCGCACGTTGATGTAGCGCCACTCGGGGTCGCTGGAGAGCGTCCGCGCCCCCCAGATCCGGATCCCGCGGCCGGAGAACGAGCGGATGCAGTTGATGCCGTTCTTGTTGAGGTTGGCCTGCTCGTCGCCGGTCACCTGGAACTCGAGGTCGTTGACGGCCAGCAGCACCTCGTTGGCCGGAGCCTTGTGGACGCCGCGCGTGTTGTCCGAGCGCGCCCAGATGCCCGCGACGTGCCCGCACGGCGGCACGAGCATCGGCGTCTTGCCGCCGCTGAGCGGATCCATGACCTCGATCCAGGGGTAGTAGAGCGCGGCGAACTTCGAGTCGTAGCCCGCGACGTCCATCCGCCAGTCGCCGATCTGCTGCGGCTTCATGCCCTTCGGCGCGTCGAGGATCGCCATCCGGTCGGCGGCGCCCTCGCAATGGGCGATCATCTTGCTCTGCACGTCCTTGACCATCGCCGTGTCGCCGTTGCTCTGCAGCGCCATGAGGTCGGGAACGCAGAGCATGGTGATCTCGTCGATCGCCGCGAGCCCGCCGATGCCGGTTCGGTTGGCGACGTCGCCCTCCAGGCCGGTGCTGGTCACCTCGCGGCCGTCGCCGGCGACGATGCCGAGCTCGTAGCTGCCCGTGGCGGGCACCCGGTCGAGCTCGGGCAGCGCCGCGCTTCTGTCCTCGAGCGTGATGAGCTTGGACTGCTTGTTGACCTTCGTGACGATGTTCGACTCGCCCGACCGCGTCGTCAGGCCCGAGAACTCCTCGCGCGTGGAGCCGGCGACGACGACGAGCCTGTAGGTCTTGTCGGGCCCGCCGCCTGCGCCGGCACCCGTTCCCTTGCGGGGCTGCGGCTCGTCGGCGCCCTTCGCGTCGGCGGCCTTGTCGCCGGCGCTCGCGGGCTTGACGTCCTTTGTCGCCGCGGCGTCGGCCGTCGCCTTCTCCTCTTCGATCTCGACCTTGACGGGCCCGTCGACGCCGTCGCGCGCGATGGCGCGATAGGCCTCGCGCCCGTCGCCGGCGCCGAGCGGCAGCGCCGCCTGCCCGACAGCGTCCTCCTTGACGCCGATGCGCGTGACGTAGCAGCTGCCGCCGCCGTTGTGGAAGTAGCCGTAGACCGCGTGCGCGAGGTACGCGCCCTCCATGAAGGGGCCGTTCTTCGGCTCCAGACGGTCGCCGAACGTGCGCGTGAACTGGGTCCAGTTGGCGATCTTCACCGCCTGGTTGATCGGGCCGCCGGGGGCCAGGCCGACGAACGCGGCGACCGCCGTTCCGACACCCTCGATCGGCTTGGACTGGGAGGGGATCTCCTCGACGTACACCCCTGGCGTGAGATAGTTCGGCATGCTGGCTTACTCCTGTGCGTTGGCGTGGAGGCGGCTGAGTTCGAAGCGCAGGCCGTCGGCAGCGGTCGCCGGGCAGCGGCGGGTGGTGGACCTGCCCGGGTCGAGCACCTCGATGCGCTCGTCGGTCGGGCAGAAGATGAGGCTCGCCTTCGGCGCGACGGAGCGCAGGCGCTCGCCGAGGTCGCGCGCCGCGCGCGGGCTGCCGCCGAGGATGATCGCGTCGGGCGCGAGCCGCTGGGCGGCGCCGACGACGGCGTCACCCTCGTCCTCCTCGCCGACGATCTCGCCGGCGCCGTGGCTGGCCAGCATCGTCGTCACGCCGATCCGCACGAGCGGCTCGAGCGGGCCGAGCAGGACCCGCGGCTCACGTTCGTCGTCGGTCACGGCTGCGACCCTCGCGCATCCGCCGTGCGGCATGAAAGGCCGGCTCGGGCAGTCGTGGGGGCAGCGCTCGGCGTCCGTCGGGGCGACGCCAGCGGACCACTAAGCGGCGCTGCCGGCGAGCTCGACGTCGACACCCGGGCCGGGCACGACGAGTTCCTGCTCGGCCTCGGTGCCGTCGGCGGCGCGCACGACGCAGCGATGGCGCCCGGCACGGACGCGATCGAACGAGAAGCGCCCGTCGGGCCCTGTCGAGGTGAACGCGCCGGCGCCGGGCAGCGCGACCCAGGCGTCGGCCAGCGGGCGCCCGGCGTGGTCGCGCACGATCCCGCCGCTGCGGTGCAGCTGCTCGAAGGAGCCCGGCGCGCCGGCGCGGTCGCCGACGCTGACTGACTGCGTGCGCACCTCCGGCCCGCGGTCGGCGCTCACGCCGGGCTCGCAGGCGAGCGTCACGACGTAGTCCAGGGCCACCTTGTACTGCCCGCCGACGGCGTTCCAGAAGTCCGCTCGGCCGCCCGCCGGGGGCACGCCGATCCGCGACGTGAGCGGGAAGCGCTGGTGTGCCGTGTCGGCCAGGGCTCCGGCGAGCAGCGCCCGCGGCAGCTCCTGGAAGGCGTTGAGGATCGCCAGCACCTGCGACAGCAGCCGGTGCTCATCCTCGACGACGCGAGTCCACGCGGTGACGGCGTACGTGCAGTCCACGCGCAGCGGCGGACGATCGATCCGCGCCGCACCGTTGCCGCGCTCCTCGCGCCAGGTGCGGTCGTGCAGATCCGCGGCCTCGCGCAGGTCGTGCAGGAAGAGGTTCACGCACGGCGTGGTCAGCGCCGAGGCCCACTCGCGCGACGGCGCGTCGAAGGCGATCTGCACGTCCTTGAAGCCCTGGCGCGACAGCTCGCGGCGCAGCAGCGCGCGCAGCGACTCGTCCAGGTCGGCGAACATCGCGTTCAGCGGCACCTGGATCGTGAGCGCCACAGCGCAACGGTAGCGGCGCGCCCGCGGCCCTCGCTGCCCGTCGGGGCAGCCATGGGTGCACCGCCGCCGTCCTACGAGGCGCCGAAGTCGGCGTCGAGCGTCAACCGTCCGAGCTTCGCGTACTCGACGGCGACGGCGCGCAGCAAGTGGCGCATCTCGATCGCGCAGCCCTCGTCGGCGGCGAGGAAGGCCGCCGCCAGCGAGCAGTTGCGGATCGAGCCGCCGGAGAGCTTGAAGCGCTGGGCGAGCGCCTTCGGGTCGATGTCGTCGCCCAGCGGCGCGCCCGCCGGCAGCTGGCGGCGCCAGATGCGCTCGCGATCGTCGACCTCGGGGAAGGGGAAGTCGACGAGGAAGTCCAGCCGGCGAAGGAACGCGTCGTCCATGTTCTTGCGGAAGTTCGTCGCCAGCACGACCGCGCCGGGGTAGGCCTCCATCTTCTGCAGCAGGTAGGCGACCTCGATGTTCGCGTAGCGGTCGTGCGAGTCGCGCACCTCGGTGCGCTTGCCGAACAGCGCGTCGGCCTCGTCGAAGAAGAGGATCGCGTTGGAATCCGCGGCCGCGGCGAAGACGCGGTCGAGGTTCTTCTCTGTCTCGCCGATGTACTTCGAGACGATCCCGGCGAGGTCGATGCGGTAGATGTCGAGCCCCAGCTCGTTGGCGAGCATCCTCGCCGCCATCGTCTTGCCGGTCCCCGACTCGCCGGCGAACAGCACCTTGAGCCCCTGTGAGCCCGACAGCAGGCGCTCATAGCCCCACTCCGAGAGGACGAGATCGCGGTGGCGCAGATACGCCGAGATCGACGCGAGCAGCTCGCGCTGGCGCGCGGGCAGGACGACGTCGTCCCACGCGAACGCGGGCTCGAGCCGCGACGCGAGGCGCCCGATGTCGCTGCCCGACGCCTGGCGCGCGCCCGCGTCGAGATCGCCCCTCGCGGGGCGCGACTCGCCGCGCGTGGCGGCGGCAACCGCGGCGAGCTGGGCGGCGCGCTCGATCGCGTGCGTCGAGAGGCGGAACTTCGCCGCCACCTCGTCGACGTCGTCGCTGCCGGTCGAGGCGCGCCAGAGCGCGCGGCGCTCGGCGAACGACGGCGGCGGGATCTCGACGACGGCCGGCGAGATCTCGCCGAGGGCGGCGACCGCGTCGCGGCTGCGCACGCAGACGATCGGCCGCTGCAGCGACGTCAAGAGCGCCGCGACCGCGGGCTGTCGCTCGGCCGGCAGCTCGTCCAGTCCCTCGAAGGCCAGCGCGGCGCCGTCGAGACGCGCGTGCAGCGACGCCCGCGCGGCGAACCGCCCGGCGGCGGCGTCCGCACCGGACAGATCCGCCAGCGCGACCGGGGCGTCGAGCGCTGCGGCGAGCATCTGAGCGGCGTCCGGCCCGGCGACGAGCAGGGCGAGCTGCGTGTCGACGGCGAGCTTGGCGCGCAGGTGCGCAAGCGTGTCGGCGCGACCGGGGTCGATCTGCGGCGGCGTCACGCGGCGCAGCCGCGGCGCGCCGTCGGGATCGTCCAGGCGCGTGCCGAGCAGCATCGCCACGAGGCGCTCGTCGAGCTTGACACCGCGATCGGCCAGCGCAGTGACGTCGTCGCCCTCGACGAACCGGATCGCCGCGCTGAGGCGCAGCGGCGCGTCGGCGTCGAAGCGCGCGAGGACTGCGCCGGCGCCGCCCGCGTCGTCGCCGAGCAGGAGCGCGGCGAGCCGGGCGCTGGCGAGCTTGCGGGTGACGTCGTCGTGCAGGTAGGCGATCAGGCGCCCGTAGCGCGCGTCGAGTTCGGGCGCCGCGCACAGCGCGAGCACCGCGCTGTCGAGCGCGTCGAGCCCGAGGACGTCTGCCGCCGCGGCGACGCGCGCGTCGAGGTCCTCGCGCGCCTCGGCGGCCGCCAAGTCGAGCGCGAGCTCGTCTGAGACGTACAGCCCGCGGAAGGGATCGGTCGGCGCCGGATCGGTCGCGGCCACACGCTGAACCGCAGCGCGAACGCGCTGCTGGATGACCGAGAAGCCGATCCGGACGAGCCGGCTCTCAGCCGCTGGAGAGCTCGCGCGCGACGGCATCGGCCTCGACCTCGAACGGGTCGCCGGGCTCGGATACCGTCAGCGGTCCGGAGGCGCTCGCGCCGCGTTGCTGCACGACGTGCGTCAGCTCGTGCGCCAGCAGGCTGTCGCCGCTGCTCGTCCCGGGCCGGTACTCCCCGCGCGCGAAGAAGACGTCGGCGCCGGTCGTGAACGCCCGCGCGGACACCGCGCGCGCCAGTGTGTCGGCATGGTCATCGGTGTGGACGCGGACGTCGGCGAGGGCGTCGTCGAGCGCCGGCGCCAGGCGGTTGCGGACGCCGGCGTCCAGCGCGCCGCCGCGGCCGCGCGAGCGCGCGATCGCCGTGTCGACGTCGGGGTGGACCGCGCCGCCGGGGAGGATCCCGGCGCCGTCACGGGCGAGCGTCGCGAAGGCGTGGTTGCCGACGACGCGCGCGAGGGCGCCGAGCGACGCTGCCGGCGTCGCGGGGCGAGCACCCGGCTCGCGCCGGCGCTCGATCTCATCATCCAGACGTCGTGCGGGGTCCGCCTTCACCGGTCATGCCTCGCTGTGCCCCGTCCGATCGGCCGAGGACGTGCCGCCCGGCGGAGCCTGTGGACGAAGCGAGCATCGCAGCGTGGCGTGGCGTTGGTCAAGCCCGCGCGATGCGCGGCGGTGCCTGCCGGCCCGCGGTGCAGCGTGCGCTCGCGTGTCTGACGATCACGCCGAACCGCGGTCGGGATCGCCGGTCGGCGCGCTGGCGGTGACCGCCGTCATGGGTCTCGGCCGTACAGCAGGATGTTCTCGCCTACATAGGCTGTCCCCCCGTGCGGCCCGGTGCGCCGTCGATTGGCAGCGCCCGACCGGCTACGCCTCGCGCCGCGCTTCCGCCAGCGCCTCTTCGGCAGCACGCAGCGCCCGCGCCAGCGTCTGCATGAGCTTCCAGCCGATGTTGCCGTTCTGCTGGACGAGGGGACGGAACTCCCATAGCGTGAGGCCGTAGCAGACGAGGTCGCTGATGGCGGTGATCGTCGCCATCCGCACGCCCTCGTCGATGAGCGCGATCTCGCCGAAGTGGTCGCCGGCCCGCAGGACGCGGCGCTGCTCCCCAGCGATCGTGACCGCCGCCTCGCCGGACTCGATGACGTAGAACGCGGCGCCGCCCGAGCCTTGCTGGATCACCGTGTCCCCGGCGGCGAAGCGGCGTTCCTTGAACACGACCCCGATCTGCTCGAGCTCCTCGCGCTCGAGACTGCCGAAGAGTCGCGTCTGCTGCAGGAGGTTCACAGGGTCCGCCGGCGTCGGCGGCGCCTCGCTCGCCAACGCTGTGATCGCGCGGCACTGCAGCAGGTAGAGCTGTCCGCCGGCGAACGCCCATTCGATGTCGCGGTCGGGGCCGTAGATCTCCTCGCAGCGCTCGGCGAGGCGATGCAGCTCGGCGAGCTGGCCGTCGTCGAGACAGAGCCGCTCGGCCTCGCCGCGCGGGATCTTCTCATCCACCGTGCCGCCGTCCGGCAGGGTTCGGATCGCGATCGTCTTGAATCCGGCCGTGCGCTGGAGCACGTGCCCGCTGCGATCGATGCGGAAGTTGTCCGGGATCACGCGGCCTGCGACGACCGCCTCGCCGAGCCCCCAGCTGGCGTCGATGACCCGTTCGTCGGCGCCGTTGATCGGATTGCGGGTGAACATGACGCCGGCGCTTTCGGGATCGAGCAGCGCCTGGACGACGACGCCGACGCTCGGTCGCCTGAACAGGCCGACGCGCTGGCGGTACGTGATCGCCGAATCGGAGTTCGCCGACCACCACACCTCGCGTACCGCCGCCCCGACGTCATCGGCCGACGGGATGTTGAGCAGCGTCAGGTGCTGGCCGGCGAAGCTCGCCTGCGCGCCGTCCTCGTCGACCGCGGAGGACCGGACCGCCAGCGGCCCGCCGAGCGGACGCACGAGCTCGCCGACGTCTCCGAGCGCGAGTTCGTCGCCGCTCGCAACCGCTTCGACGACCATGCCGGAGAGCGCGACGCCGGGCGGTAGCGGGAGGCCGCCGCGCGCGGCCTGCCCCAGCCCCACGGCCTTGGACCCGAACAGCGCGTCGTCGCGCGCCTCCGCGAGCGGGACGACCTGGCTCACCCGAGCACCCTCACCTCGCCGGCGCCGCCGTCGACCCGCACGCGCGCGCCGTCCGGGATGAGCGCCGTCCCTTCGCGCGTGCCGACGACGCCCGGGATCCCGTACTCGCGCGCGACGATCGCCGCGTGGGAGAGCAGGCCGCCCGCGTCGGTGACGATCCCGCCGAGCAGCGGTAGCAGGATGTTGAACGCCTCGGTGGTCGACTCCGTCACGAGCACGTCGCCCTGCACGATCCGGTCGAACTCGGCGGGCCCCGCGACCCGGCGCGCGATCCCCTCGCGGACGCCGGGGCTGGCCGCCAGGCCGCGGAGCAGGTGCTCCTCGTGCTGCTCGGTCGAGCTGCCGAACATCTCGTCGATCACGATGCCCATCGCGCGCATGACGCGGCGGACGGCGGGCGGCAGGCCCGAGGGGTCGGGCGGCGGCGAGGGCGGGTCGCCCAGCACCTGGGGCACGTCCTTGGCGGTCAGCGACGTGCGCAGCTCGTGACGCTCGGCCAGCTCGTCGGCCGATGGTCCGTTCGTTCCCGACACCAGCGCGCACATCTCCTCGAAGCCGGCGTCGGTGAAGTGCTCGGGATCGTGGATCCGGCCGCGGTCGGCGAGGCGCCGGCCTGCGGCCAGCGCGGCGCGCCGCATGATGCCCGACGCCCAGATGTCGCTGAAGACGCCGCGCTCGTCGCGGATCTTGTAGGTCAGCCGAGCCTCCTCGAGCAGCTCGTCGAACTGCGCCCGGTGCTCTTCGGGCACATGGTCGCGCACCTCGGCGACGTGCCCTTCGACGTCGGCGCCCCCCGGCCCCTCGCCTTCGAGCGCCATGCGCATCGCCCGCAGCAGCGCGTCCGGCATCTCGAGCGCGTAGCGCCCCGCGATGTCGAACCCGTCGAGCAGCCGGTAGCCGACGAGATCGAGGTACCCCGACGCAGCCTCGCCCGTCTCACCTTCGAGCGTGGTGAGCGTCCGGAGGATCTGCGCCGGGTCGCGGTCGGATGCGAGCAGCTCGCGCGCCGACGCGTCCTGTTCGATCGCGGCCCGCAGCCGCGCGAGCTCGTCCGATGCGCCGGCCGACACGGGCGCCGCCCCCCGTAGCAGGCCGAGCAGCTCGGAGGCGGGGAGCCCGGTCCAGTCGCCGACGTGTGCGAGGAAGTCGCCGGTCGGCACCGACGGCGCGGCGGTGAATCGCATGTGCTGGAAGATCATGTCGGCGTGGTGGTCGCGGCACCGTGTCAGGTACGCGACGAGATCCTCGTCCGACAGTGCGTCGGGGTCGACCGCCTGCAGCTCGCGATGCTTGCCGATCGAGGCCGGCTTGAACGTCTCGTCCCACTCGCGCAGCTGCTCGCGCCACACCTTCTGCTCCCAGACATCCTCCGCCCGCTGAAAGCGCGCGGGGATCTCGTCCTCGGGGGGAGGGGCCATCGTGCTGTACGCGAACCCGTGGACGTAGCGATACTCGAGGCCGCCGATCGGCATCCCGTAGTAGCGGGTCAGCTCCTGGAATCCGCGCTTGAACGGCACGGGATGAAACTCAGCGAAGTAGCGCGTCACCGGGCGCGGGAAGTGGACGGCGTCGATCGTCCAGGTTCCGGGTCCGGGGGGTTCGAATCGAAGCTGACTGACCATCGCGTCTCGGCTCATGAAGGCCTCTTTCGATCGTGCCTGAGGTGGCGCCAGCCTCTCAGATCACGGCGCGCGGGTGGGATCTTCGTGTCCAGGTCGGCCGTGCAGGATTTGGAGCTGCATCGCGACGTTCGAGGGAGGCTTGCAGAAGTCGGCGCCGATGAGTGCGTTGCGGCTACACCGGCCCTTCGTCGTGCTGTTCGTGTCGATGTACGAGGCTGAGCTCGACACGCACACGCCATGTGACGGTCGACGCCCGCGTCCGAAAACTGGGCGGCAGCGGCCGCCCGCCCGAGGGCTTGACTCAGCTTCCGGCGTACGGGAGTTTCACGCCCCGGCGGCTCGGTTTGCAGCGCGGCGCTGCGAGCGAAGACGAGAAGCGGAGGCTGGAGAACGATGACGGCTGGCGAGCAGAGCCCCGAGCGAGCGCTTGTCGGTGTTGGCGAGCAGGCCCGGCGCGGAGGCTGGCTGGGGGTTGCGACCGCCGCGTTTCGCGCGACGCTGGCCGATCCTAACCTGCGCAGAGCACAGCTCGCCTTCGGCGTGATCGTCGCGGCGCAGTGGGCGTTCACCGTCGCGTTGTCGGTTGTCGCCTTCCGGCAGGGCGGCACGGCGGCGGTGGGAGTCGTGCTGATGATCTGCACGCTTCCTGCGGCGCTGCTCGGGCCGTTCGGGGCGGTGCTCGCGGACCGGCTGCCGCGCGAGCGCGTCTTGATCGGCGCCGGATCGCTTCAAGCCCTCGCCACGGGCTGTGCAGCGTTGGCACTGGGCGTCGAGGCCGGCGCGATCGTCGTGTACGGACTTGCGATCGTCACAGCCGTCACCTTCACCGCGGTGAGGCCGGCGCACTCGGCGCTGCTGCCCTCGCTGTGCAAGACGCCGCAGCAGCTGACGAGCGCCACTGTCGTGCGCGGGCTGATGGATTCGGTGGGCACGCTCGTCGGGCCTGTCGTGGCTGCCGGCGGGCTTGCGGTGGGAGGTCCCGCGGCGGTCTTCGCCGTGATCGCGGCCGGCACGGCGTGGTCGGCGCTGCTCATCACGCTCGTCCGCTACGAGCGGCCGCCGCGCAACGTCCGGCCGCGTCGCCGCATCGCGCGTGAGGCGGTCGAGGGTTTCGCAGCGCTTGGCCGCTACAAGGACGTCGCGCTCATCACGGGGATCGCGCTGGCACAGACGTTCACGCGCGGGTGCGTGAACGTGCTCGTGGTGATCGTGGCGATCGAGTTGCTCGCCAACGGTGAGGCAGGCGTCGGCGTGCTCAGCGGCGCGATCGGAGCCGGGGCAGTCGTCGGCTCGCTGGCGGCGGCGCTTCTTGCTCGCAGCCATGCGCTCGCGCGCTGGGAGGGCGTCGGCGTCGCCCTTTGGGGGCTGCCGCTGCTCGGCATCGCCGCGCTGCCCTATGACGTCGCCGCGCTCGCGTTCCTGGCGGCGGTGGGCGTCGGAAACGCGCTCGTCGACGTCGGGCTGTTCACGTTGCCGGCGCGGATGGTTCCAGACGTGCTGCTCGGGCGTGTGTTCGGGATCTTCGAGAGCCTCATCTCGCTGACCGTGGCGCTCGGGGCGCTCGCCGCGCCGCTTGCCGTGCACGCTTTCGGAGTTCGTGGAGCGCTGGCGGTAGTGGGTTTGCTGTGCCCGCTGTGCGTGCTCGCGGCCTGGCCACGGCTGCGACGCATCGACCGTGCGATCATCGTGCGCGACGACGAGATCGCGTTGCTGCGAGGGGTGGCGATGTTGCGTGCGCTGCCGCTGCCCGCGATCGAGCAGCTCGCGGCGGGCGTCAAGCGGGCCGTCGTGTCGAGCGGGACGACCGTGTTCGACGAGGGGGATGACGGTGATGCCTTCTACGTCATTGCAAGCGGAGAGGCGGAGGTGTACAAGGGTGGTCGTGCACTGCGCGTACTGAGCCGAGGCGACGGCTTCGGCGAGATCGCGTTGCTGCGGAAGTGCGCTCGTACCGCCACCGTGCGAGCCCGAGGCGACCTGCACCTCGACACGATCGTACGCAACGACTTTCTCGCTGCGATCACCGGCTATCGGCCTGCCGCACATGAAGCCGACCGCGAGATCGACCGCCTGCTCCACCACGACGCAGCCGGGTCCGAGACGGCGATGCACCTGCCCCGGACCGTGAGGTAGCCCGCATCGCGGAGGCGCGTGGCGCGCCGGTTTGGGAGCATCGATCGCAGCGCGCTCTAGCTTAACTAGCAGCTATTTTGTGTCGATCATGACCGCACGTGTACTGCCGTTTGACCACTCGGAGCCGATGGTAAGGCAAGGGTTCATCGGTTCGAGTTCGATCGAGGGCTGTTGGATTCCTTGGTCCCGGACGAAGTCTCGACTCCGGTTGAGAAGTACCAAACGGGTACGTCTTTTTCGCCGCTGAATCTTCCCCGGCCGCTGGGAAGGGCAAGACCGGGGTTTCCGGCTTGGGTCGGGACTCTGCCGAGTGGTGCCTGCGCGCCCCGCGCCAGCCGCGTTGATCTTCCCCGGCCACGATGGCGCTCGTAGCAGCGGCGTTCGTTGCTCGAGCGCGTCTGACCGCGCGGTCGCTCGGTCGGGTGGGCTGCACGCGTCGCATGTACCGCCTAGCTGGCTACTGTACCTAGACCATTGACCCGGCCGGCGCTTCTGCGTCACGCATAGGCTCGCTTCACACCAGTGCACTTACTGGGAGACGCCATGGGCCTGTGCCAAGCTGTACTCGCTGCCACCGCCGTTCTCGTAACGGCCGCACCGGTCGCCGCCTTCGAGGACCCGGCTGTCGAGCACCACAGGCAGAACGACGTGTCTACGCGCAAGACGCCGGAGCAGGAGCGTTCGATGATGCGCGCGACCCAGGCCGCGACGGAGGAGGACGCGCGGGCCGCGGCGCTCGCCGTCACCGGAACAGAGGGCGAGGTCGGGTCTTGGTCTGCGCCCGTGGACTGGCCGGTCGTCGGCGTGCATGTCGCTCTGCTGCCAAACGGCAAGGGGCTCGCGTACGACTCCGTCGGCGACACGGCGACGGAGAACTACCCCGTTCACGACCACACGCGCGCGACGGTGTGGGATCCGGTGACCAAGACGCACACCGACGTGCGCGTCAACACCGGCTTCAACGTGTTCTGCAGCGGCTTGGCGCATCTGCTCGGCGGCTCGGTCTTCCTCGCCGGTGGCAACAAGGACTCGCAGCTGAACGGCATCCGCCAGACGCACATCTTCAACCCGGCCGCGAACACATGGTCGCTCGACGCCGACATGGCCTTCGAGCGGTGGTATCCGACGGTCACAGGATTGTCCAACGGCGAGATGCTCATCACCGAGGGCGGTCCCGACACGCCGGAGGTCCGCCACCGCAACGGCACGATGCGCAGCCTGACGACGGCGGTGCTGGACCTGCCGCTGTATCCCTGGCTGGACGTCGCGCCCGACGGCCGCACGTTCTACTCAGGACCCACCCAGACGATGCGCACGCTCAACGCCAGCGGCACTGGTGCCTGGCAGAGTCACGCGCAGCGCGACACGATCAACCGCGACTACGGCGGCCATGGGGTGTTCGATGTCGGCAAGATCCTCGTTGCGGGCGGCGGCGGCTCGGTGCGGGATGCGCGCGTCATCGACATCAACGGCGCGGGCCCAGCGGTCTCACGGACCGGCTCGATGACGTTCGGCCGCCGCCAAAACAACCTCACGCTGCTTGCCGACGGCACCGCGCTCGCGACCGGCGGCAACTCGTCGGGCGCCGGGCTCGTCGACATCAACAACGGTGTCTATACGGCCGAGTTGTGGAACCCGGCGACGGGCCAGTGGAAGACGCTGGCTGCGCAGCAGGTCACCCGCCAGTACCACTCGACGGCGCTGCTGCTGCCCGACGGTCGCGTGCTCTCCTCCGGCGGCGGCATCTGCGGCGATTGCGACCGGCAGAACTATCTCGCCAAGAACGCAGAAATCTTCACGCCGCCATACCTCTACAAGAAGGACGGCTCGCGCGAGCTTGCGCCGCGGCCCTCGATCACGGCCGCGCCGTCGACGATCGGCGTCGCGACGCAATTTGCCATCACCACGCCCGCCGCCGGCTCGATCGCCAAGGTCGGCCTCGTGCGCCTCGGCGCCGTCACCCACTCCGTCGACATGGATCAGCGCTACGTCCCGCTCTCGTTCACCTCCGGCGACGGCAGCCTGACTGTGAACGGCCCCGCGAACGAGAACATCGCGCCGCCCGGGCCGTACATGCTGTTCGTTGTCGACTCTGCCGGCGTGCCGTCGATGGCGAAGATGGTGTCAGTGCCGCTGAGCGACGCGACGCCGCAGGAGAAGGCGATGAACCAGCCGGCCACGGCCTCCAGCGTGGAAGCCGCGGGGCTCGAACCGAGCAAGGCGAACGACGGCAACCTGTCGACCCGCTGGAGTTCGAAGTTTATCGACAACCAGTGGTGGCAGGTGGATCTCGGCCAGGTGACTTCCGTGAGCTCCGTCGAGCTCACCTGGGAGTACGCCTACGCAAGCACGTACAAGATCCAGACGTCGACCGACGGAGCCACGTTCGTCGACGCCGCGACGGAGAACATCACCAGCGCCGGCGTCAGGCACACGACCTTCAACGCCCGCGATGCGCGCTACGTGCGAGTCCTGGGCGTGACGCGAGGGACTGTCTACGGCATCTCGCTCTATGACGTCCGAGTGTTCGGTCCCGCAGGCGCAACAAGTCCGCCGCCGCCCCCGCCCCCGCCGCCGCCTCCTCCGCCGCCGCCCCCGCCGCCGCCCTCGAACGCCCTGCCGACGGTCGCGATCACCGCGCCGGCGGACGGAGCCGTGTTCAGCCGCGGAGTGAGCATCATGATCAACGCCTCGGCGAGCGATAGCGACGGCACCGTGACCAAGGTCGAGTTCTTCCGCAACGATGGGGGGACGAAGCTCGGCGAGGACACAAGCGAGCCGTACTCGTTCGTCTGGCTCAAGCCGACCCAAGGCACGCACGTGCTGCGCGCGCGCGTCACCGACAACGCCGGCGCCGTCACGACGAGTGCGCCGGTGTCGATCAAGGTGCTCAAGTCCGGCTGACAGATGAAACTGCGGGGTGACGTCCCCGCGGAGCGCCGGCGCCGTCGGGTCGCGCGCCGAACAGGCGAAGGCTCGCGAACAACGGATCGATCGCCAGCGCCGAGCCTGACCGCGAGGCGGTGCACCGAACCATGCAATACATCTTCGGACAGGTACTCAGAGAGTGTTTGAGCCGTCGACAGCCCCTCGATGAACCGCTGTGACGATCGTTAGCGCGCTGTGCAGTTTCGGGTGCAACGTTTGTGGGCGGCCCACTAGCCGCCACACCCGCGCCACACGCCGCGTTTGGCTGCTTTGGCTGACGCCTGAGCCTCGCGGTACGTGGTCAGGCGCGCGAAGTCCCGCTCGACGACGTGGACCTTCGCCATGCCCGCCGCGATCATGGTGCGCCCGAAGTCGACGCCACGGACGCTGACGTAGACCGGCAGTCGATCAGGTGGGTCTACGCGGTGTTGCGTCGGGTCGGTCTGCAGCGTGACGATCCGGCCGACTCCGTTGCGCATGGCCAGCCGCTTCATCCGCGCGGCCGCATCCGGGGCGCCGCATTGGCCGCGCGGTCCGGGCTCGCCTCGCTCGGCGCTGTCGATCCCGATGAGCCCGACGTAGACGATCTGGCCCGCGGGCAGCCGGACCTTGAGGGCGTTGCCGTCGATGACGCCGGTGACCCGAGCCTTCATCGTCAGGGGCGCCGGCAGAGCGCCTTGCGGCCGCGTCGCGATCGCAGTGGCGGGCGGTAGCACCGTCACGCCGCACGGGCACGGTAGTTCCTCGCAGGCCGTGCCATCCTCATCGTCGTCGAGGCGATCAGGATCTCCGGCGTGATGGTCGCGGTGCTCCTGAGCTGCAGCCTGAGATCCGAAGTCCGAGCAATCCAGATCGATGCTGTGCGCCGGCGCATCTGATACCGGCAGGCTCATGAGCGCGCCGACGACACAGACCAACAGAAGCCGGCGGCAGATGGGTGAGATGCTCGTCAGGGCCTGGGTGTTCATCGTGACTCCCGGAGTGCTCGTTGGTGGGCCTGTAGGAAGGCGGCGTGAGCGTCGTGTGTCGCAGTGAGCGTTGCCACGAGCTCGTCGAGCTCGCGCCGTCCCTGCGTCGTGAGCTCGTATTGGCGGCGGCGCGGCCCGCTGACCGACTTCGCCCAGCTCGACGTCGCGCACCCGTCGCCTTCGAGCTTGCGCAATACGCGATACATCGCCGCGGGCTCCGTCGACACGCCATGAGCCTCGAGCTGGCGCCGCAACTCGTAGCCGTGCGCTGGCTGGCGCTCGAACAGCAACAGCAACCACGCCGTCAACAAGGCGCGCGATGGCTGTCGCGATGCCATCGTCGGCGCCGCTGACAGGTGCTCCCACGAATGTGTCACCGGGCTTGATCCACTGGTGGCCAGCACGAGCTGTGACATCTCAACCTCCGGACCCGAAGTCGTCTGTCGTCGTCGCTGCGCGCCGGTCCGCAGTCGCTCGACTCGGCTGCGCCCAGTTGGAGAACGCGCTGCGCCGAGCGCCGGACGTGAGCACTGCACCGACGGGGCGCATGGGGCGAGTCGACAGGGTCGCCGCAAGGCCGTAGACGAGCCCCAGCAGGCCGACGGCCAGCAGGCCGATCCCCAGCGGCAATTGTCCCTCGGCGCTACCGAATGACCGACCGACGTCGTTGGTCAACGTGGGGACCTCAGCGGACGAGGATGGGCTCGCGTTCACCGAGTGATACGGCCGGCGATCCGAGCTGATCTTGGTCTGCGTCGCCGCCGCGGCCGAGTCAGCCGTGGAAGCGGCCGCCACCACGGCCACCGCTGCCAGCAACGCGAGCATGCAGACGCTGCGCCAGCGGATGTGGGTGCCCGCGATGATCCCTCGCGTCATGGTGTTCCCCCTAGTTTTGGTTGTGCTGCCGTGAAGGCGATTCTCTGACTGCGGCCGCTGTGACGCTCTGGTGTGCACACCCATGTCGCGGGCGCGCTTCTGCGAGATTCGCGTGTAGTGCCAACACGACGGCTCAGTAGGGTCACGGGTGCTTCGACGGGTGGTCGCGCGACGTCGGAGGTGGTGCCAGCACCCGTTCAAGACGCCGCCGCTTACGGCACAATGGGATCCGTGAACGAGACGATCCTGATCGTTGACGATCACGCGACATTCCGCCGCAGCGCGCGTCTGTTGCTCGAGGCCGAGGGCTACAGGGTCATCGGCGAAGCCGAGGACGGGCGCTCGGCGCTGTCAGAGGCCGAAAGCCTCGAGCCTGATGTCGTCCTCCTCGACGTGTTTCTTCCCGATCTGGACGGCTTCGAGGTCGCCTCCGAGCTCACTGGGCGCGGCCTGGCCGTGGTCATCCTCACCTCGAGCCGCGACGGCGCGGATTTCGGCTCCCTCGTCGCCGAGAGCGGCGCGCGCGGCTTCATCCCCAAGATGCAACTGTCCGGTGCCGCGTTAGACGCCCTCGTCGGGTCATGAGCGGGCGACCGGACTGAGCCTGCGGGGCCGCCGCGATGCCCGAACCGGGAGCAGACATCCTCGTCGTGGCAAGCCGTGAGCCCGTTGCCCTGGAGGTGTGGGTCCCGCTCGAGGAGGCCGGCCACCGGGTACGGACCGTCGCCGACGGCTTGGCGGCGATCACCGAACTCAAGCGCCAGCTGCCCGACGTCGTCGTCGCCGAGTGGGAGGCTCCCGGGCTTGACGGGCGAGGGCTCTGCGAGGCCGTACGCGGCGATCCCGAGCTGCGCGACACGCACGTGATCGTCATGACGAGCTCTGCACGCGCGGAGCGTGCGGCCGAAGCGCTCGAGGCCGGCGCGGACGATTACCTCGCGACGCCCTTTGAACAGACCGAGTTGCTCGCGCGGGTGCGCGCGGGCCGCAGGACGTCCCAGCTTCGGGCGAGCGAGGCGCGCCTGCGGGCCCTCATGGCGAACGTTCCCGGCGCCATTTACCGGTGCGCGCCGGACCGCGAATGGACGATGGAGCTGATCAGTGACGAAATCGAGCGGATCTCCGGCCACCCGCCGGCGGACTTCATCGACAGCGCGGTCAGGACGTTCGCGAGCATCATCCACCCAGACGACCGCGAACGCGTCGAGAACGCTGTGTTCGAGGCATGCAAAGCTCGCCGCCCGTTCGTGCTCGAGTACCGCATCCAGCATGCCGACGGCGACGCCCGATGGGTGCTCGAGCGCGGCCAGCTCGTGCACGGCACCAACGGGCGCACATGGCTCGACGGCGCCATCTTCGACATCAGCGCGCGGCGGGAGGCCGAGGAAGAGCGCCGCAGACGCGAGGCCGAGCAGGCCCGCGTGGCCGAGCTGCGCGCCTCCCGCGCGCGCATCATCGAGGCCGCCGATGCGGCTCGACGGCGGATCGAGCGCGACCTGCACGACGGCGCCCAACAGCGCTTCGTGGCTGTAGCGCTGCAGCTGCGCCACCTTCTCTCTCGACTGCAGAAGACAGCACCGGACGCCGCGCTGCTGCTCGAGGACGCCCTCGACGAGCTCCAGCGGGCCACCGACGAGTTGCGTGAGCTCGCCCGCGGCATCCATCCCGCGCTCCTCACCGAGCGCGGACTCGTGCGCGCGGTCGAGGCGCTGATCAGCCGCTTGCCGATGGCGGCGAAGCTGCACGAGGCGCCCAAGGAGCGCCTCCCGCAGCCCGTCGAGACGGCGCTCTACTACGTGATCGCCGAGAGCCTCACCAACGCGTGCAAGCATGCGGACGCGAGTGCAGTGACCGTCGACATCGGCTGCGCCCAGGGACGAGCGTGGGCCGTCGTCGCAGACGACGGTGTCGGCGACGCCAGGATGACCGAGGGTTCGGGCCTCGGCGGGCTCAGCGACCGCGTCGAGGCTCTGGACGGCAGACTCACCGTCCAGAGCCCCCCGGGCCGCGGCACCACCGTCCGCGCGGAGGTGGCGTGCGACTAGTGGTCGCCGAGGACTCGTTGCTCTTGCGAGAGGGCTTGGTCCGCCTGCTCGAAGAGGCCGGCTTCGAAGTCGTCGGCCAGGCCGGCGACGCCGACGAGCTCATACGCAAGGCCCTGGCTCACAAGCCGGATGTCGCTGTCGTCGACGTGCGAATGCCGCCGACGAACACCGACGACGGGCTGCGGGCCGCACTGGAGATCCGCCGCCAAGCGCCCGGGGTGGGCGTGCTCGTTCTCTCTGCCTACGTCGAGGAGGCCTACGCGCACGAGCTGCTCGCCGACGGCGCCGCCGGCGTCGGATACATGCTCAAGCACCGGGTCGCCGATCTGCAGCGCTTCACCGAGGCTGTGCGGCGCGTCGGCGAGGGTGGCTCGGCACTCGATCCCGAGGTCATCACCCAGCTGATGCGTGGCAATCGCAGCCCCGACAGCGCGCTGGCCAAGCTCACTCCCCGCGAGCTCGACACGCTCGCGCTGATGGCGGAGGGGCGGTCGAACCTCGGAATCGCCGAACAGCTCGTCGTCACCGACCGCGCGGTCGAGAAGCACGTCAGGAGCATCTTCTCGAAGCTCGGTCTGGACGCCGTACCCGAGGATCACCGCCGGGTGCTGGCCGTGCTTCGCTACTTGCGCGGCGACAGTGGCTGAGGAGCCGTAGCCCGGCAGGCGCGGGCTGCCGCGGGGCTCGAGAGTCATCGCCGGACGGGGTGGCCCACGTCCCGTCCATGAGTCATGATGCGCCTGAACTTGGTTTGTCGGCCGACTGCCGGCGCTTATGAGCGATTTCAACCCGACCACCGACGCAGCCTGATCTGAGGAGGCCCTGCGGCGGTGCAAGCTGCTGTCGAGGAGCATCAACTCGTTCGGACGCTTCGCTGGTATGACGGCTTCGTCATCGCGCTGGCGAACCCGGGTTTCCTCATCGGCTTTCTCGGCTATTCGATCGGCGCGCTCGGGGGCTGGGCGGCCGTCGCGCTGTGGGCAATCTCGATGCTCATCGGGACGTTGTCGAACTGGATCTACGCGGAGTTGGCGGCGATGTTCCCCGACAAGCCGGGTGGAATCGCGCTGTACGCCCACGAGGGCTGGCGAGGGTACTTCTCGCTGGTCGGCCCGATCGCGACGTTCGGCTACTGGTTTGCCTGGTCCACCAGCCTGTCGATCTTCGGACTCGTCGTCGGGGCGCTGATCCAGAGGCAGTGGTTCTCCGGGGCAGACTGGACGTTCAGCACGGGACTGGCCGACGACCTCGGGCTGGGGCACATCATCGGCGGCGGGCTGGTCATCGTCGTCTGCCTCGCAAATGCCTTCGGACTGCGACCAGCGATGTGGCTCTCCTACCTGACGGGGGCCATGCTCATGATCTCGCTCGCGGTCTTCATCGTCGTTCCCTATCTCACCGGCGACTGGGATTCCTCGCAGCTGACCTGGGATCTCGACGACGAGGGGCAGCCGTGGGGCGGGCTCAAGCTCGCGCTCGTCTGGCTGTACCTGATGGGTTGGTCGGCCTATGGCGTCGAGACGTGTGCGACGTTCGCGCCCGAGTACAAGGACACCGTCAGGGATACGTCCCGCGCCCTGCGCACGTCCGCGCTGTTCTCGCTCGGCGTCTACGCGCTGCTGCCGCTCGGCATCACGGGCACGATCGGCCAAGAGGCGGCGGCCGATGACCCCGTCGCGTTCTACGTCCCGGCATTCGAGAAGATCGTCGGCGGAGGGTCGGACCTGATGGTCGTCTTCCTCGCCGGGAGCCTCATCCTCTCGATGACCGTTGCGATGGCGGACGGCTCGCGCGCTCTCTATGGCATCGCGCGAGACCGCATGACCATCCGTCAGCTGCACCACCTCAACCGCCACCACGTCCCGGCCCGGGCGATGGCGGTCGACATGGTCATCAACCTCTGCCTGCTCTTCTTCGTCGGCAATACGCTGGCGATCCTGGTGGCCGGCAACCTCGGCTACATGCTGGCGCATTTCTTCGCACTGAGTGCGTTCGTCCTGCTGCGCAGGGATCGGCCCCAGTGGCCTCGGCCGATCCGGCTGCACCGACGATGGGTGTACGCGGCCGCTTTTCTGGCGGCGGTGAATGGTCTGCTCATCGGGGTCGGCGCCACGAGCCCGAGCCTGACCGGCTACGGAGGTCTGAAGGAGGCGTTGATCGGCCTCGGCGTGCTCGCCAGCTCGGTCGTCCTGTATTGCCTTCGGCGTGTCGTCCAGGACAAGGAGCCGATCAGGCTGCGCGACAAGACGGCCGCGCTGCCGCCCCCTGAGCCTGAGATCTCCCGGCCCTTGGCGAGTCGGTGATTGCCGCCTCAGCCTTGTGGCCGGGATCGCCGGTCAGACCGCCGCCGGGATCGGGTGGTTTGAGCGGAACAGGTCTTCGGGGTCGTACGCCGCCTTGACCTTACGCAGGCGCCGGTAGGCATCTGCGCCGTAGAGCGTCGCGGTGTCGACCGGCCGCTCGGTGAAGTTCGCATAGGCGGACCCCGACGCGAACGGCGCGAGCGCGGCGCGCGTGCGGGCGTGGTGCGTCTCGATCGCCGCGGCGACGTCGGGACCCATCGGGATGCCGACCGCGAAGTACTGGTACTCCCCGTCGAGCGCGCCGAGCGCCCCCGCGTCGGACGGCGCGGACGCGAGCGCCCCGCCGAGGTGGCGAAGCTCGGCCATCAGCAACGGCGAGCCGCTCGCCGGGTCCGCGACCTCGAGCAGCGCGTCGAGCGCGGCCGGCGGCGACGCCGGCAGCATCATGTGGTCGGTTTGCCCGGGCACCGGCGCCTCGGGGTCCATGTGGATGTGCTGCAGGCCCGGCGCCGGGATGGCGGTGAAGGTGTCGATCTCGGGACCCAGCGCCCGCAGCGGCTCGACGACCCCGCTTGCCTCTTGCGGGTCGCCGGCGACGGCGCCGTCGACGGCGACGAAGGCGCGGCCGCGCAACGGCTCCGGGATGTCCGGGATCGGCGGAAACTGGAGGATCCGGGCCGACGTCGTCACGTCGTCGGACACGGTCTGCGTCCACTCGCGCCACGCGTGCATCACCTCGGGGGCGCGCTCGGCCGGCCACAGCATCGCCCCCGCGTAGATCTCGGCGATCGGGAACAGCCGGAACTCGAGCGCGGTCACGACAGCAAAGCTCCCGCCTCCGCCACGCAGCGCCCAGAACAGGTCCGGGTCGTGCTCGGCGTTCACATGGCGCAGCTCGCCATCGGCGGTCACGACGTCGGCGGCCAGCACGTGGTTCGCCGCCAGGCCGTACTTGCGGCCAAGCCAGCTCAGCCCGCCACCCAGCGAATAGCCGACGACGCCGACGTCGGGCGCGGAGCCGCCGAGGGCCAGCAGGCCGTGCTCGTGTGCGGGGCCGGTGGTCTGCATCCAGAGCGTGCCGGCGTCGACGCGGGCGCGCCGGTTGGCGGCGTCGATCGAGACACCGCGCATCTGCGAGGTCTTGAGCAGGATCGTGTTCTCGAGCGAGGCGATCGCGGTCGCGTTGTGGCCGGTGCCCTGCGGTGCCACGCGCAGGCCGTTGTCTCGAGCAAAGCGCACGGTCGCAGCCACGTCGGCGGCCGAGACCGGCACGGCGACGGCGGCGGGACGCTGGTCGGCAGCGAGATTCCAGGCCTGCCGGGCCTCGTCGAAACCAGCATCGCTCGGCAGCACGAAGCGGCCGTCGAGCGTCGGGCGGGCAGTCCGGCGGGCGTGGGTCGTCGGTGTCATCTCAGTCTCTCCAGGGCCGAAATCAACTGCGGGCAGCTTCGCCGCGCAGCGGCCCGCTTGCGATACGGACAGCCACCCAACCGAGGTTCGGTTAGCCCACCCCACGACGTTGGCCGCCGGGGACCCCACTGGCGCCCGCTTCATCGGTTCGCGCTTACGCCGTCAGCCGATCGCGAACGTCATGCGCACGCCCAACCCCGGCGACGCCACCGCCCCGCTGGCGACGTTCACCTTCTCGGACATGCCCGTCATCAGCCGCACCCCGAGGCCCACGCCGTGGCTCGCTTCGAGACGCGGCAAAACGGGCATGCACAGCCCCCGCTATGCGGCGCGAGAAACCGGCAAGCATTCGCGCTACGCTTGAAGTCGGGGGGTTCTTGGACGTCTCTCTGCCTCTCGCGCAGAATCTCTGCTCAGAGGGACGTGATCGGAGGCTGGCAATGGCCAGCACCACGCACGAGGCCCGGCCCGCCGGCGGCAGCCTGTCAGCCGCCATCTCCAACGCCATCGTCCGCATCACCGCGGAGTACACCGGCCGCGGCCCGTCGAAGGCGCGCACCTCGATCCGCGACGACGTGATCCTCGTTCTCGTGCAGGAGACGCTGACGAAGGCGGAGCGCAGCCTGCTTGCCGCAGGCCAGGGCGACTTCGTCCTCGAGACCCGCAGACGCCACCAGCAGACGATGCGCGACGACTACGTCGTCGCGGTCGAAGAGCTCACGCAGCGCAAGGTGCTGGCGTTCATGTCGACGAACCATCTCGAGCCCGACATGGGCGCCGAGCTGTTCGTGCTCGAGCCGCAGACCGACGCGGCGGGCGGCCGAGCATCTGGCCCGCCCGGGACGGCCTAACGGTCCAGGATCCGTGATCGCCCTTCGACCTACCGGCGCTCGCGGTCACCGAGATCGCGACGCTGCGCGGGCAGCTCCGCGGCGCACAGGTCGGCTGACGCACCGCCGCACCCCGCCCGGGAGTACCGTGGACGGGAACGATGACCGACGCAGATCACATCGCGGACCTGCGGGCCGACGCGCATTACGCCCGCGAGCGCTATGACCTCTACCGGGCCAAGACGTACGGCTCGCGCCCGACGTCGCTGACGCGCCTGCGCGAGCTCGAGCGCGTGTCGCAGGCGGCCGAGGCGCGGTTGCGGCACGCCGAGCAGGAAGCGGCGCCGCCCGGCGACGCGCCCGGCCGCTGACGACTTGATGGGTGCTAGGCGCGGCCGGAGCGCAGCGTCTCGAGCTCGTCGCTCACGCTGGCCTGGCGGCGCAGCAACTCGAGGCGCTTGGGGCCGGGCTGCTGCTTGTCGATCGACCTGATGAGCTTGGACATCTCGTTCGTCAGCCGGCGGCGGGCAGCGGCCGGGGTCTCCGAGGCGGGCGTGCGAACCATCGCTGTGGTTCCTTTCTGAGCGGGCGCAAGTGCGGCACCCGATGCCGAGCGCCTCCACCCCTACTCTACGTCAGCGCGCGTACGGCTCGCGCTCAGGCGTGGTCGGCGAGGCCTTCCACGCCGCTCTCGCGCGCGCAGTGCGCGCAGCAGAACATCGTGCCGCCGGCCTCGAGGCCATGGCCGAGGATCGTGCAGCCGCAGTGCTTGCAGCGCGGCGCGATCATGTGGATCGCGCACTCGAAGGAGTCGAAGGTGTGCGTCTCGCCCGCGACCGTGATCTGCATCGCGTTGGCGTAGTCGTTGCCGCACATGTCACAGGTCGCCATGTCGTCTCTCCTCGGGCGGCTAGATCGGCCGCGGTGTCGGATCAGGGGGAAGCGGAGAAGGATCCGGCGCGGGCGTGGGAGGCGCCGGATCGGGACCCGGCGGCAGTGGCGAGCCGGGGTCCGGCGTCGGTGAGGGCGGCGGCGGAATCGTCATCGCGCCGTGATACCCGGTGGGGTCGCGGACAAGCCGGCAAAGAAAAGCGGACCGTACACTCCGCTTGTGCTAGGTTCTTCGCAAGCAAGCGGAGCAGGTGATCCGCTTGAAGCTACCAAGCACGAAACGGGGGCCCCGATGCCACGACCGTCAACCCGCGACGCGAGCCCGTGGCTCGTGCTCGTGATCGTCTGCTTCGCGCAGTTCATGGTCGTGCTCGACGCGACGATCTCCAACGTCGCGCTGCCGTCGATTCAAGCCGACCTCGGCTTCAGCGAAGCCAACCTGCAGTGGGTCGTCAACGGCTACACGCTGCTCTTCGGCGGCTTTCTGCTGCTCGGTGGTCGCGCCGCCGACCTGCTCGGCCGGCGCAAGCTGTTCGTCGCAGGGGTGACGCTGTTTACGATCTCCTCGCTGGTCTGCGCGCTGGCGACGAGCGAGCTGATGCTGATCGTCGCGCGCGCCTTCCAGGGCCTCGGCGCGGCGCTCGTCTCGCCGGCCGCGCTGTCGATCATCACCACGACGTTCGGCGAGGGCGCCGAGCGCACCCGTGCGCTGGCGATCTGGGGTGGCATCGCCGCGGGCGGCAGCGCCGTCGGCCTGCTGCTCGGCGGCGTCCTGACCGATCTGCTGTCGTGGGAGTGGGTCTTCCTCGTCAACGTCCCCGTCGGCATCGCCGTCATCGCGGTCGCCGTGCGCTTCGTGCCCGAGTCCCGCGTGGAGGGCGCCGCGCGCTCCTTCGACCTGACGGGCGCCGTCGCGGTCACGGGCGGGCTGCTGCTGCTCGTCTACGCGATCGTCAAGGCAGAGACGGCCGGCTGGGCATCGCTGCAGACGCTCGGCCTTGGCGCGATCGCGCTGGCGCTGCTCGGCGGCTTCCTGCTCTGGGAGGCGCGCCAGGTCTCGCCGCTCGTGCGCCTCGGGATCTTCCGGATCCGGACCCTGGCGGCCGCCAACCTCGTGATGCTGCTCGTCATCGCGGGCCTGTTCGCGATGTTCTTCTTCGCGACGATCCACCTGCAGCGCGTGCTGGGCTACTCGCCGCTGGACGCCGGCGTCGCGTTCGTGCCCGTCTCCGCGGCGATCCTCGTCGGCTCGGGGCTGTCGACGGTGCTCGTCAAGCGCTTCAGCGCCCGCACCACGGGCATCTTCGGCATGGCGGTCGCGGCCGCCGGACTGCTGCTGCTCACGCAGGCCGGCGCCACCGCGAGCTACTGGACCGACATGTTCCCGGCGCTCGCGCTGATGGCCTTCGGCATGGGCAACACGTTCGTGCCGCTGACGATCATCGCGACGAGCGGGATCGCCGACGAGGACGCCGGGCTCGCCTCCGGGCTGTTCAACACCGCGCAGCAGATCGGCGGCGCGCTCGGGCTGGCGATCCTGTCCACGCTCGCCACCGACCGGACGTCCGGCGACCTGGCCGATCTCGGCCGCGCGCCGTCCACCGCCGAGACGAACGTCGCGCTCGTCAACGGCTTCCAGATGGCGTACATCGCGGCCGCGGGGCTGCTCGCGCTCGGCGCCGTGCTGCTGACGGTCATGCTGCGCCGCCGCCGCGACCGCGAGATCGTCGAACTGCACGAGCCGGCGGCGGTCCCGGCGTAGGATGACTGCATGGCCACGACGCCCGCCAAGCCGCTGCGCGCCGATGCCGAGCGCAACCGGTTGCACATCCTCGAGGCCGCCGCCGCAGCGTTTGCGGACGGCGGCCTCGACGTGCCGGTGGCCGAGATCGCGCGGCGGGCGGGGGTCGGTCCTGGAACGCTGTTTCGCCGCTTCCCGACGAAGGACGACCTTGTCATCGCGATCCTCGAGCAGCGCTTCCAGGCGTTCTGCGAGGTGCTCGATGCGGCGCTGGCGCAACCCGATCCCTGGCGCGGCTTCGTCGAGTGCATGGAGACCGTCGTCGCGATGCAGGTGCGCGACCGCGGAATGCTCGAATCCGTCGGCGAGCGCTTCTTCGGCGACCCCCGGGTGCGCGAGCTCAAGCAGCAGGTCGACCCGAAGCTCGAGGCGCTGCTCGAGCGCGTGCAGTCGGCGGGCGTCGTACGCGACGACATCGAGCACCAGGACATCCCCGTGCTGATCCAGGCCGCCGCCCGCGCGGGCTGCGTCATGCCCTCGTGCGACCCCGAGCTGTCGCGGCGCTATCTGGCGATCATGCTCGACGGGCTGCGTCCGGCGGCGGCGACGCCGCTGCCGGTCAGCGCGCCCGACATCGACGAGCTCGAGCGCAGGGCGCATCGGCGCGCGACCGCCGAGCGCGCGCGCAAGCGCGCGCACGGCTCGGCCTAGCCGCGCTCGAAGCGCACCGTCCGGCGGTCCTCTACGGGCTCGAAGCCGAGCCGCTGGTAGAGCCTGTTGCTCACCGGGTTGGCGACGTCGGCGAACAGCACGAGCTCTGACGTGCCGCCGTCCAGCGCGCGGCGGCATGCGGCGGCCGTGACGGCGGCGCCGAAGCCCTCGCCGCGCCGGTCGGCTCGCGTGAAGACCGGACCCACCCGCCGCGCGCCGCCCACCTCGCTGGTGGTGCCCGCGAGGGCGACGGGCTCGCCG
>CADCVQ010000065.1 GCA_902806175.1 uncultured Solirubrobacteraceae bacterium | reverse complement strand
GTATCGTTATGTGTTGTGCGGGCCGAGTCCTCCCTTCCCCTACCTCCGGTGGGCTCGACTCGTGATGTGGGGTGACGGGGCGGCCTTGGACGGGCCGCCCCGTCGCGCTTAATCGTCGATCGCCCTCGACCCCTGTCGGGCCGCTTGGTCCAGCGCCGCCTGCAGATCGCCGGGCAGCGGCGAGCTGACGTCGATCGGCTCCCCGCTCACCGGGTGCGAGAACGCCAGCCGGGCGGCGTGCAGGAACTGGCGCTGCAGGCCGAAGAGGCCGGCGTGGCCGTACTCCGGATCACCGCACACCGGGTGGCCGATCGCGCGCATGTGGACGCGGATCTGGTGCGTGCGGCCGGTCTGCAGGCGCACGCGCAGCAACGTCGCCCGGGGCAGCGCGCGCTCGATCTCGAAGTGCGTGATCGCGTCCTTGAGGGCGTCCGCCACCGAGCCCACCGACATGAGCGTCCGCTGGCGGCGGTCGCGGCCGATCGGCGCCTCGATCGTGCCGCTGCGCGCGGGCGGCCGGCCCTCGACGAGCGCCAGGTACTCGCGCCGGATCTCGCGCGCTGCCATCGCCGACTTCAGCGTGCGGTGCACCGCATCGTCCTTGGCGACGACGAGCAGGCCGCTCGTGTTGCGGTCCAGGCGATGGACGATGCCCGCGCGCCACGGCTCCTCGCCGCCGGCCGCACGGCCCAGCAGCGCCTGCGCGAGCGTGCCCTCGCGATGCCCGCGCGCGGGATGCACGACGACGCCGGCCGGCTTGTCGACGACGAGCAGGTGCTCGTCCTCCCAGGCGATCCCGAACGCCGCCACGGGCGCGGTCGGCGCGGTCTGATCAGGCTCCTGCCCCCCCTCGGGAGTGTCGTCGAGGACGACGCGCTCGCCGCCGCCGACGCGGTGGTTCTTGCGCACCTTCGCGCCGTCGACGAGCACGCGTCCGGCGACGATCAGCCGCTGCGCGCGCGAGCGCGAGCCGAGTGTCTGCGCCAGCAGCACGTCGAGCCGCTCGCCGGCGGCCTCAGGTGGAAGCTCGAGCTCGCTCGCCACGCTCCATCACCACCAGCATGACGACGACGCCGATCGTGATCGACGCGTCGGCGACGTTGAAGGCCGGCCAGTGGGGCAGCTTCAGGAAGTCGACGACGGCGCCCTCGCGGATACGGTCGACGACGTTGCCGAGGGCGCCCCCGAGCAGCATCCCCGTCGGAAGCCACATGAGCGGCAGCTGCACGTGGCGCGCGAAGTACACGACCAGCGCGCAGATCGCGATCGCGATGACGACGCCGACGATCGCGCCGCCGTTCTGCAGCTGGCCGAACGCGACGCCGGTGTTGCGCGTGTTGACGAGCTTGATCCCGGCGACGATGTCGCGCTCCTCGCCGCGCCGCAGCGCGTCGACGACGAGCGCCTTGACGATCTGGTCTGCCGCCAGCACGCCCGCCAGGACGATCCCGGCGCGCGTCCAAGCGGCTGTCGCCCCGCTCACCCGCGGATCAGGCTGATGATGATGCCGCCGACGATCTGCAGGACGAGGATCGCCACGATCGGGCTCACGTCGACCGGGCCGATCGGCGGGATGAAGCGCCGGAAGAGGCCGAGGTAGGGCTCGGTCACGTCGCGCAGGAAGCCCAGCGCGGCGCTGGACCACTTCGAGTACGGGATCCGCCCCCCGAAGGAGAAGATCAGCGACGTGATGATGTAGGCGAAGATGATGATGATGTAGACGATCAGCAGCGCCTGCAGGAAGTCGGCGATCGACTCGCGCGCGGTCGCCACGACGAGGATCGCGTCGAGGCTCATCGGCCGATCACCGCCTGCATCGCGTCGTCGAAGGCCGCGCGGACGCCGCCGTGCTCGAGCGCCGCCAGGCCGCGCGCCGTGATCCCGCCGGGTGAGGTGACGGCGCGGCGTACCGCCAGCGTGTCCATGTCGCGCGCCTGCAACAGCGCGGCGGTGCCGCCGATGCTGGCCGCGACGAGCGCGCCGGCGATATCGGCCGCCAGCCCGGCGCGCACGCCGGCGTCGACCTGCGCCTCGGCGACGAGCGCCGTGTAGGCGGGGGCGCAGCTCATCAGCCCGGTCGCGACAGCCATCTGCTCCTCGTCGATGCTCACGACGAGCCCCACGCGCTGAAACAGCGCGATCGCCTGGCGCTCGAAGTCGGCGTCGGCGTCGGCGTCGCGCGCATGGCAGCTGACGCCCTGGCGCACCTCGACGGGAACGCTCGGGATGATCCGCACGACGGGCGTGGCCCCGTAGACGGCCCGCAGCGCGCAGATCGGCACGCCGCCGAGGATCGAGATGACGGCGTTCGCCGCGCCGCCGATCTCCGCCGCGACGCGCTCGAGGCCCGCCGGCTTGTGCGCCAGCAGCACCGCATCAGCGCGCTGCGCGAGCTCGCCGTTGGAGTCGACGACCTCGCCGCCGAGCTCGGCGACGAGCGCCTCGGCGCGCGGGCGATAGGCGTCGTGGACGAGCACCGGGTCGCCCCAGCCGCGCGCGAGCGCGCTGGCCATGTTCCCCGCTCCGATCAGGCCGACTCTCATATCGATGAACCCTAGATCACGCCGTCGTGAGGAGCTGATTTCGGATGCCTGGGTGGGGCGGCAGCCGAGGGACAGTGCTTCGTTCCGGACCTCGGCTGCCGGGCCGCCCAGGCGCCGAAAGCAGCCGTCACGACTGGTTGAAGAAGCCCTTTTCGATGAGCTCGGCCTTCTCCTCGGCGGAGATCTGCACGTTGCGCGGGGTCAGCATGAAGACCTTGTGGGCGATGCGCTGCATGCCGCCGTCGAGGGCGTAGGTCAGGCCGCTGGCGAAGTCGATGAGCCGCTTGGCGAGGTCGTTGTCGGTGGCCTGCAGGTTCAGGACGACCGGGATCGACTGCTTGAACCTGTCGGCGACCTGCTGGGCGTCGTTGAAGGACTTCGGGATGACGAGGTGCACGCGCACGTCGCCGTTGCGCCGCTCGACGGGGCGCAGCACCGTCGTCGGGCGGCTGCCACGCGGCTCGTCGTCGGCGAAGATGTCGTCGAAGTCATCACCGCGCGGACGGCGGCGCGAGGAGAGGCGGCGCACGTTCGGGCGCTCGCGGTAGCGATCCTCCATCTCGGCCTCGGGCTCAGGCGTCGGGCGCATCCGCTCGGCCCGCTCGCGGTCGCGCTCGCGTGCGAGCTCGTCCTCGCGGGCGCGCTGGCGCTCGATCTCGAACTCGTCGACGAACGGGCGGTCTTCGGCAAGGCCGAAGTACACGAGCGCACGATGCCAGGAGTCACGAAGGGCCATTCGCAGAAAGGTTAGACCTCTCGCGCGCTTCTCCTGCACGATGGACTAGCGAAACAACTGCGTGCCGATCCGCACGAGCGTCGCGCCCTCCTCGACGGCGACCTCGTAGTCCTGCGTCGTCCCGATCGACAGCTCGCGCAGCCCCCGCGCCTCCGCCAGCTCCCGCAGCACGGCAAACCAGCGCCGGCTCTCGTCTGGCGCCTGTGCCAGCGGCGGCATCGTCATGAGCCCGATCACGGGCACCGGGCAGCGCTCCAGGAACGCGTCCAGTGCCGCCGGCGCGACGCCGCCCTTGCCCTCCTCGCCCGCGACGTTGACCTCGACGAGGACGCGCAGCTGCGGCGGCGCGTGCCGACCGAGCTGCTCGAGCACCGAGTCCGTGCTGACGGAATGGATCAGCCGCGCGAGCGGCGCGATCTGCTTGACCTTGCGACTCTGCACGTGGCCGATGAAGTCCCACGTGAACGCGTCGCCGTGCGCCGCGACCTTCGCCTCGAGGTCCTGCGCGCGGTTCTCGCCGACGACGGTCACGCCGCCCTGCGCGAGCGCCGCCAGCTCCTGCACCGGCACGTACTTCACGGCCGCCACGATCTCGACGTCGGCCGGATCGCGCCCGGCCCGCGCGGCGGCCGCCGCGATGCGTTCGCGCACCTCGGCGAGGTTCGCGCGCACGCGCTGCGCCGTCAGCCCGGTGACGAGCTGGGTCAATCGCCAGGGTCGCTGTCAGCGACCCGCCAGACCGCGCTCGCCTGGCGTCCCGTGTCCTGCGGGTCTGCGCCGTAGTCGCGGCGGTGCGAGTGAAAGAGACTGCGCGGCGCGCACATCGTGCAGATGTCGACGTCGTGGATGCGGTCCAGCGGGATGCCCGCGTGCTGCAGCTGCAGGCGCGCGACGTTCTTGAGGTGCGCGTGGTTGCTCAGCCGTGCGGTGCCGCGCGGGTAGCGCATGAACGCGCGGTGCACGTGGGTGTTGACCTCATAGCAGCAGACGCCGATCGAGGGACCGATCGCCGCCTGGATGTCGCCCTCGATGCCGCCCTCGCGCATCTGCTCGACGCCCTTCTTGAGCACGTCGGCGGCAAGGCCCTTCCAGCCTGCGTGGATCATCGCGACGCCATCAGGGGCGATCAGCGCGACCGGCAGGCAGTCGGCGGTGACGACCACGGCCGCCGCGTCCTCGAGCGTCGTCGCGACGCCGTCGGCCTCGATCGGCGCGGCGGCCGGCTCGGGCAGCTCGTCGACGATGCGCACGTCGGCGCCGTGCACCTGCTTGCTCTCCAGCCAGCGCTCGCGCGGGATGCCGATGAGCCGTGCGACGCGCTCGCGGTTCTCCTCGACGGCGGGCATGTAGTCGTTCGTCTCCAGCCCGACGTTGAGCTCCTCGAAGGGCTCGCCGGAGACGCCGCCGCGGCGCGTGCAGAACAGCGCGCGACCGCCCGGCAGGTCGACGCCGATGTGGTCGCCGACAGCCTTGAACGGCGGCTGGAGCCGGTCGCCCCAGACGTTCTTGGACTTCATCGGGGTCGTTGCGGGCTTCTTGCGCGTTGTCGACATCAGCGCCCTTTGTAGCACGCAGTCACGGCGTGCTCGTCGCGGGCCGGTCCTGCAGCGCTGCGTGCAGTTCGGCAGCGCGTCCCGCGTCGAGCGCGCCGTCCAGGCGCAGGTCGAGCACCGCCTGCAGCCGTCGCCCGAGGTCAGGTCCGGCCGCGATCCCCGCCGCCAGCAGGTCGTCGCCCGTGATCTGCAGGCCGATGTGGCGCAGCTCGTCCAGCCAGCGCCGCGCCGGCTCGGGCGCGCCGCGCGCGCCGGCCAGCGCGACCGCCTCGACGGGCAGGTTGCGCAGCATGCGCGCCAGCTGCGACGGCGCGCGCGCGACGTTCTCGAGCGCCGGCGCGTGCATGCACGCGCGCAGGATGGCGCGCTCGGCAGCCGTGAACCCCAAGCCGTCGAGCACCGCGCCGTCGGACCTCGCCAGTGCGGCGGCGAGCACGAGCAGGTCGCGGCGCCCCTCGCCCGCCGGCAGCAGCGCCAGCGCGCGCGCGGTCAACGCGCGGTCGAGAGCAAGCCACGGCGCCAGGCCGAGCGCGACCGCCGACTCGAGTGCGGCGAGCGGGTCGGGCTCGGCGAGCGCGAGCCGCAGCTCGTTGCCGATCCGCGCGCGCGAGACCGTCTGCAGCACGCCGGCCCGGACCGCCTGCGTGGCGAGCACCGCGGTGTGCGGCTCGAGGGCAAACCGCAGCCGCGCGGCGTAGCGCGCGACGCGCCACAGCCGCGTCGGATCGTCGCTGAAGCTCGCGTCGTGCAGGACGCGCAGGCGCCCCGCGCGCAGGTCCTCCTCGGCATGCGCGACGGCGCGCAGACGGCCGTCGGCGAGGCCGAGGGCGATCGCGTTCACGGTGACGTCGCGGCGCTGGAGGTCCTGCTCGATCCCGGCGGCGAACACGTCGGGCAGGGCCCCCGGGCGGGTGTAGGTCTCAGCGCGCGCGGAGGCGAGGTCCCAGCAGCAGTCCTCGCGCCGCACCGTCGCCGTGCCGAAGCGCTCGTGCGCGACGTGCTCGCCGTCGCCGGCCAAGCGCGCCGCCAGCGCGTCGACGCGGCCCTCGACGACGACGTCGAGCTCGCGCGGCACGCGCCCGAGCAGCAGGTCGCGCACCGCGCCCCCGACGAGGTGCACGCCGGGCATGCCGGCGGCGGCGTCGAGCAGGCGCCGGCCGCACGGCAGTTCCCGCAGTGCTTCGCGCAGGTCGTCCATCGCGACAGTCTCGCGCCCGCGCCGGATCGCGGCCGCGCGCGAGCGCCCACCGTCGATCGGCGAACGGTTTGCGAGCGGCGGTCACGACGTGCGCGGTGTCTACCATTGCCCGCGTGACCCCTTCGCCCCGCGGCGAGCGTCCGCTTGCGCGGTTCGCGATCGGGGCCGTGCTTCTCGTACTCGGTGTCGGGATCGTCCTCGTGGCTTTCGGCGGCACGGGCAACGTGTTCAACCCTGACGTCGGGTTCGTCGACACGAATGAGGACAGGCCCTCCGCAAACGCGCAGCGCGCGCGCGCAAACGGCCATCCGGCCGACGACGGTTTTCAGTGGCCCAACTACGGCTACTCCAAGGCGCGCACCCACTTCCTTGCGGTGCGCAGGACACCGCGGCCGCCCTACCGCCAGGCGTGGGCCGAGCGCGGCAACGTCCTGCTCGAGTTCTCGCCGGTGCTGTGCGGGCGGCGGCTGTACCTGCTCAAGAACAACGGCGCCCTCTACGGGATCTCGCGCACGAGCGGACGCGTGCGCTGGAAGCGAAAGCTCGGCGCGCTCGCCGCGGCGTCGCCGGCCTGCAACCGCGGCACGGTCTACGCCGTGCTGCTCAAGCGCTCGCGGCGCACCGAGGCCGGGCGCGTCGTCGCGGTCTCCGCGCGCTCGGGCCGCACGCGCTGGTCGCGCAGGCTGCCCAGCCGCGCGGAGTCCTCGCCCCTGATCGACCGCGGCCGGCTCTTCCTCGGCACCGAGGACGGCACGGTCTACGCGCTGCGCGCGAGCGACGGCCGCGTGCGCTGGAAGGCACGGGCCGCCGGTGCCGTGAAGGGGGCGCTGGCGCTCGACGGCGGCAAGCTGTACTTCGGCGACTACGGCGGCAAGATCCACGCGATCCGCCGCGCGGACGGCTCGAAGGTCTGGCAGTCGTCGCCGACCGGCGGGCCGCTCGGCATCGGCGACGGCAACTTCTACTCGTCGGCGGCCGTCGCCTACGGGCGCGTCTACATCGGCAGCACGAACGGCGACGTCTACTCGTTCTCGAGCTCCGACGGCAAGCTCGCCTGGCGTCGCAGCACCGGCGGATACGTCTACGCCTCGCCGGCGGTGGGTCAGGTTCGGGGCGGGCAGCCGACCGTCTACATCGGCTCCTACGACGGGCGCTTCTACGCCCTCAACGCGCGCACGGGCAAGCCACGCTGGATCCGCTCGCTGGGGCAGAAGATCTCCGGCGCGGCGACGGTCATCGGCGACATCGTCTTCGTCTCAGACCTCGACAAGCGCATGACCTGGGCGCTCGGCGCGCGGACCGGCAAGACCGTCTGGAAGACCCGCCGCGGCGGCTTTCACCCGGCGATCAGCGACGGCCGGCGGGTCTACTTCACCGCCTACTCGTCGCTGTTTGCGCTCGATCCCGAGGGACGGCCCTTCACCGGGCGGGCGAGCGCGGGTGAGCGGCGCTCGGCGGGCGAGCGGCGCGCGGCCGCGCGCAGGGCGGCCCGA
>CADCVQ010000064.1 GCA_902806175.1 uncultured Solirubrobacteraceae bacterium | reverse complement strand
GAGCGCGCGCCGGCGCCGCCGCCGCCGCCGGGGTAGACCTCTACAGCGACGTCTGACGACACAGGCTGCGCGCTGCGGTTGGCGTTCGTCCGGGGCGGCGTCCGCGTCGTGCCGATCGGCGGGAAGCGCCCTTCGACCCGGCGACGGACGCCTCGATGGGCGTGCGTGCATGTCTTGCTGCAGCAAACGGCGTGGGTTTTGGCGCAGTTTACGCAAAGAAGCGCCATTAAGTCCACACGCCGGGAGTAGTACGGGCCCGCGCGCTGACACTGTGCGGCGGAGCATTCGGATGACGCCGTGTCAGGCCAAAGCCTGACACGTCACGCCACGAGGATCCTCACAATCCATCGCGACGATCACCGTCGCATGTCCGAGGTTCTACATGCGCTATCCGCTGCCCCGATCCAGTCGCCGTGTGCTCAGCGGTCGCGCGGCCGCGTTGGCGCTGGCGCTGACGCCGCTGCTCGCCGCACGCGCCCCTGCCGCCTCACCGGTGCCGCTCGGCACGGCAGAATCGTTCGCGCTGCTGGCCGGCTCGACGATCACCAATACGGGTCCGACGACCATCACGGGTGACATCGGACTGTGCTGCACGGGGCTTGCGACGCCTGGCTTCGGGTCGGTCGCGCAACCGGCCGGAGCGCGGTACATCGGCCCGGGCACCGTCGCGGCGAGCGCTCACAGTGATCTTGACATCGCGTACGAGAACGCGGCGGGCCAAGCCGTCACGAACACGGCGCCCGTCGATCTCTCACTCGCCGGTACGCCGGCGAATCCGCTGCGGCCGGGCGTCTACCAGTCCACTGCCCGCGGCGCGCTGCAGATCAACACGGGGCTCACGCTCGACTTCCAGGGCAACCCGGATGCAGTGTTCATCTTTCAGGGCAGCACCCTCACAACCGCAGCCGGCGCGGGCGGGTCGGTGAAGATCGTCAACGGCGGGGCGACACCGAGCGCCTGCAACGTCTATTGGCAGCTCGCCGATGCCACGCAGGGCGTCACGCTCGGGGCGAACAGCGCGTTCATGGGCACGACGATGGCGCTTGGCGCCAGCGTGCTGGGAACGGGAGCGACGGTCCAGGGTCGGATCCTGACGCGGCGCTCCAAGGCCGTGACGCTTGACAGCAACACGATCACGCGATCCTCCTGTGCCGCGCCGGGCCCATCGTCGGGGGCAACGCCGGGAGGCTCGACGCCGGGCGCGACGGGCGCCGGCCCGCCCGCCGCGGCGCCGCCTGGGACCGCGCGCCTGTCGGGTCCGCGCCGCCCGGTCAGCAGAACGTTCACGGTCGCGGTGACCGGACGGGCGATCCAGAGCGTCGTGTACTACATCGACGGTCGGCGGGTAGACAAGGTGCGCGCCACGCCGGGGCGCAGGAAGTTCAAGCTGACGATCGATCCGCGCAAGCAGAGCGGCCGCGTGCACCGGGTGACGGCGCGCGTGACGTTCAGCGCGCCGAGTCAGACCCCGACGCGCAGGTTGCGGCTGACCTACCGTCGCGTGTCCGCCGTTCCGCGGGCGCCGCGCTTTGCGGGATGAGCGGTCCGCGCGTTGCTCGCGATGGTTTGCTCGGGCACAGCCGTCTGCGGAGGTTCTCCCGCGGCGGGCAGCGCCGCGATCAGACACCTGTGGAAGGTGATGGCGATCGGTGCCCGGTGCAGAACGTCTGATGGACAACCTGCCCGCACCAGGACGCCACACGGCCGGCGGGCGGCGGTGTGTCAGCGTCGGCGTACGGCTCTGGCGCGAGACGGTCAGTCGCCACAATCGCCTTCACCGATCACTGCGACTCGGCTTCGAGCGCGGGCATGTCTCGCGGCGGCGGTTGGCCGCCATCGCCGTCGTCGCCCTCTTCGCCGCCGTCTACCTGGTCGGCGACAGCGCTCCCGGCATCTTCGTCGTACCGATCGTGTTGGCCGCGATCGAGTTCGGCGTCGCGGGCGGCGTGCTGGCGGCGCTGGCCGCGTTAGCGCTTGTGGCCGGATGGGACCTGTCCAGAGCCCGCACGGATCTGGACACGCTCGAGTATCTCTCGCGGGCGTTGTCCAGCGCACGGTCAGCATGCGCACGAGCGAGCTCGAGCAGTCGCGCAGCGAAACGCTGCAACGACTGGCGCTCGCCGCGGAATACCGCGACGACGAGACCCACAACCACACCGAGCGCGTCGGCCATACGAGCGTCCTGATCGCGCGCGAGCTCGGGTTGCCCGAGGCGACGGTGCAGACGATCGGCGGCGCCGTTCCGCTGCACGACGTCGGCAAGCTCGGGATCGCCGACGCGATCCTGCTCAAGCCAGGACCGCTGACCGCCGGGGAGTACAAGACCATGCAGGGCCACACCCTGATCGGCGCGGCGATCCTCGTGAACAGCAGCACCGGCGTCTTGCAGATGGCCGCAAAGATCGCCCTCAACCACCACGAGCGCTGGAACGGCTCGGGCTACCCGCACGGGGCCGCCGGCGAGGACATCCCGCTCGCCGCGCGGATCGCGGCGATCGCCGACACCTTCGATGCCATCACCCACAAGCGCCCATACAAGGAGGCCAGAACGATCGCGCACGCGCTGCCGGAGATCGTCGCGGGCAGCGGCACGCTCTTCGATCCCGCCGTGGTCACCGCGTTCCTCGCGCTCGACCACGCCAAGCTCGTACACGAAACGCATGCCTAGCACGGCGACGGCGCCTCGCGCAGGGGATACGTCCTGATCGCCGGCATGAGCACGACGCCGCTGAGCGCCATGAACACGGCCGCGCCGGCCGCGCCCGAACAGGCGGCTGTCGCCCTCCCGCACCGCGCGGAAGGGCAGCCAGCCGCGGGGTCTTCAGTCGTTGTCGAGCGCTGCGGGGTCGGCCGTTGTCTCGAGCTCTCCCTTGATCCCGCTGATCGCAAGGATCCGGTCGATCGGAGCCGTGCCCGTGACGAGCACGACACGCCGGTGACCGGCCGCTGCGCGATGGTTGGCCTGCACGAGCTCACGGAGCCCCGAGGAGTCCATGAACTGCAGCTCACGCAGGTCGATGGCGAGCAGCGCCGGAGCTTCCCGCTCGATCTCGTCGAGCTTCGCCCGCAGCTCGTGGGCGCTGCGCAGGTCCAGCTCGCCGGCAAGCACGAGCGTCACGCGGTCGGCACGGCGATGCGTCTGGGTGCGCAGCGACCGAGGATCGCCGATGGCGGGGGATCCATTCAGCATGGGACCGTCGCCGCCGGTCGTCCCGGTCACGTCGGTCGCGGCGCGGACCGCCGCGACCGGCTCGCTTGCGGCGCGGGGCGACGCCACGGCAGCGGTCGCGTGCGCGGGCCCGACTCTCGCGGGGCCTTCGACGGCGATGTTCGGCAGCCAGTTCAGCCAGCGTGGCAGGTACCAGTTGCGCTCGCCGAGCAGCTTCATGGCCGCCGGCAGCAGCACGGCGCGCACGATCGTCGCGTCGATCAGCACCGCGGTCGCCAATCCGACGCCCATCATCTTGAAGTCCAGCGCGCTCAGCGTCGCGAAGATCGAGAAGACCGCGATCATCACGGCCGCGGCGCTCGTCACCACGCCCGCGGTGGACTTGATCGCGTGCGCGACGGCCCGCTCGGTCGGCTCGCCGCGGTCAACCGCTTCGCGCACGCGGCTGAGGATGAACACGTGGTAGTCCATCGAGAGACCGAACAGGATCACGAACAAGAACAGCGGCAGCCATGACGTGATCCCGCCGAGCGACTCGAAGCCGAGCAGGCTCTCGCCATGGCCGTCCTGGAAGACGAGCTTCAGCACGCCGTAGGCCGCAGCCACCGAGATGAGGTTCAGGACGATCGCCTTCAGCGGGACGACGATCGACCGGAACGTCACCAGCAACAGCAGGAACGCCAGCCCGAGAACGAAGCCGAACACGATCGGCAGGCGTGAGTTCATCGTGTCGTTGAAGTCCTTCGAGCCGGCCGTCAAGCCGCCCACATGCACGTCGACGCCGTCGACTGCGCCGATCGTCTTGGGGATCACCTCGTCGCGCAGCGTCGCGAGCGCGGCGTAGGACTTGTCGTCGGTGCCGCCGCCCTGCATCGCGATGTGCACCGCGGCGAGCGTCTTGGACGGGTTGACATCGACGCTGACGGGTTCGGAGAGCTGACCCGTGCGGAGTGCCTGCCGGCGCATCCGCTCGATCGCTTGGCGCACGGCCGGGGCGGTGACGTCGTCGGCCCGGACGGCGATGATCGCGGGCTGCGGGCCGCCTGGGAACGCCGCTTGGATGCGATCGTATGTCTGCATCACAGGCAGGTCTCGCGGAACGCCCTGGATGCCGGTGTTGATCGTGTGGATGCCCAGGCCCGGGATCGCCAGAGCGATCAGCAGGCCCGCCGACACGACCAGCGACAGGACCGGCCGGCGCAGGACGCGGTCGAGGATCGCGCCCCAGACGCGCGACTCGCCGTGGTTGGCGTGCCGCCGCGCGGCGATGAACGGGACGCGGCCCTTCTCGATCCAGCCCTTCGAGCAGAGCTTCGACAGCACCGCGGGCAGCACCGTCAGCGAGCCGACGACCGCCACGGCGACGACGAGGATCGTGCCGATCGCGAAGGACACGAAGATCGCGCTGCCGGCAAAGAACATCCCGGCCATCGCGATGACCACCGTGATTCCGGAGATGAGGACGGCGCGCCCCGATGTCGCGGCCGCCGCTGCGAGGGCGGCGTCACCGGCGCGGCCACTGTCGCGCTCCTCCATGTAGCGCCGCAGGTAGAACATCGAGTAATCCACCCCGACGGCCAAGCCGACGAGCAGCACCACCGACGCCACCGCGTCATCGAGGGCGACGAGTTGGCTGATCGGCCCCAGCAGGCCGATCGTGGCGGCGACCGCCGTCAGCCCGAGCAGCAGCGGGACGCCGGCGGCGACCAGCGCGCCGAAGGCGATGATCAAGATGAGCAGCGTGATCGGCAGCGACAGGTACTCCGCACGCTGGAAGTCCTTGTCGAAGGCCTCCTGCAGCGCCTTGCCGGCGCTGGCGTCGCCGAACTGCTCGATCCTCAGCGCGGGATGCGCGCGCTGCGCGGCCGCGGTCGCGTCCAGCGCCGCTTCGACGCGATCGAGGGCGACGTCGTCGTCGTTGTCGCCGATCTCGAATGTCACGACCGCCGAGCGGCCGTCACGAGCGAGCTGGCCCGTGTTCTCGTCGACCAGCGGCGACTTGACCTTCTCGACGTGCGGGACCGCCCGCAGGCGCCGCTCGACGTCCTGAACCGCGGCGGTGAACGCACGATCGCCGATCTTGATCGATCCCTTGCCCTGGACGAGCACCTGCTCATCGAGCGCATCGGGGAAGCCGGCGTCGGCGATCGCCTGATCAGCGACCTTCGAGTCGCCGTTGCCCATGTCCTCCTGCGCGAGCTTCTGCTGACCCACCGAGCCGCCGATCGCCACCGCCAAGATCACGAACGCCAGCCAGCCGAAGATCGCCTTCTTGCGATGCGAGGCGCTCCAGGCGCCCGCGCGCGCGGCGAGATTACGCTTCTGCATGGTGAGACCTCCAGTCCTGATGGCGGTGGGGTGTGGCACCTCGACGGGGCTGGGAGCCCCTGCCGCTGAAGTCGATGTGGCGCGAGCGTCCCAAGGCAGCGCGACGCCCCGCATCGGGGAACACCCCCATCTTTTGGCCGCGTACGCGGCCGCGGCGGGCGTCAGGCCTCGATGAGCCCTCGGCGGATCGCGTAGCGCGTGAGCGCGACGCGGTCGCGCAACCCGAGCTTGAGCAGGATGTTGCCGCGGTGGCGTTCGACGGTCTTCTCGCTGATCACGAGCTTCTCGGCGATCTCCTTGCCGGTGTAGCTGTCGGCGATCAGCGTGACGATCTCGCGCTCGCGCCGGGTCAACAGATCCTTCGGGCCGCCGACGTACTCGCCGCGCTTGAGGAAGTCGCGCATGAACGCCGCCACCGCCGCGGGGTACAGGAACTCCCTGCCGCGCATCGCAGCGCGGCAGGCCTCGACGAGCGCGGGATCCGCGTCGCCGTCGTCGACCGGTGCGAGGTAGTGATGGGCCCCGTCGGGATCCGGCGGCGCCTGGCCTCCCAGCCACACCACGACGCGGCATTCCGGATCGCCGAGCGCGATGCGCTCCTCGAGCACCACCGCGCTACTGCCGGTGTTGCGCGCCGCGATGCCGCCGAACACGCTCGACGTCATCCGGCACAAGCCAGGCTGGCGCTGCACGACCGGCCCGAACGGGCAGTTGCGGTTGCCCAGGACGATCTTCTGCTCGTCGGCGGAGATGACGTAGAAGCTCCCATCGATCGCGCCCTTCAGCCGGACGTAGAGATCGGCGATCTGCTGCGGCGAGAGCCGGTCGGTGATGCCGCGCGCAGCGCGGTAGGCCTCTTCCATGCGCCCGCCGACGTTCGCGCCGACCTGCGCGACGACCGCCTCGGCCACATCGGGGCCCTCCCGCGCTTCCATCACCTGCGCCAGCTCGACGGTCAGCGCGCGCAGGAACGGCTCCTTGCCAAACGTCCCGTCCTCGCTCGCCTCCTCGAGCGCAGGCAGCGCGCCGCTGCGACGAGGCGGATCATGCGAGGCCTGCACGCGGCGGCGCACCGGCAGCGTGACCGTCATCTTCGAACCTCGTCGCGGCTTGGCGGCAAGCTCGACCTGATCGGCGATCGCGTTGACCAGGAACAGACCGCGGCCGCGTTCGGCCACAGGCTGCGGCAACTCGGCATCCAGGGTGAACCCCGGGCCGAGGTCGTGCACCTCCAGTCGCGGCCGTTCCCGCGCCCACGAAGCGCGCACCCACGCCGGCCCCGGCGCATGCTCGAACGCATTCGCCAGCAGCTCCGCGACGACGATCTCGGCGCCGGCGAAGTCAGAATCAGGCTCGGCGTGGCGCCGCAGATAGGCCATGATCTCGCGCCGCAGCGCGCCGACCGCCTCGACACCCGCGCCGTCTAGCGCCCATTCCACGCCGCACGCTCCCTCACCCGCGCCCGAACGCTCCCGAGGCGATCCGCAATGTCGCTGACGCCACACATCGATACAAAGCCTAAGAACGCGCGGACGTCAACTCAAGTTCGACGCTCCAGCTTCGGGGACGTAACACGAAGACGTCCCCCGGCGCGACGACGAGTTCATCCGCGGGCGGCCCTATCGTCGGCCGCATGAACCAGGTAGCCCGATACGGAACATCCGTCGCCCACCCAGGCAAGGGCGACGAGCTCGCCCGCCACCTGCTCGCGGCGGCCGAAGAGCTCGAGAGCGATCCCGGCTGCGAGCTGTACCTCGTCAACCGCCAGCGCGACGCTCCGGACACGATCTGGATCACCGAGCTCTGGCGCAGCCAGGCCGATCTCGACGCGTCGGTACAGAAGATCAAGGGCAGCCCGGCCGTCGCGGCGGTGCTCGAGCTCGTCGAGCGCTGGGAGATGCTCGAGCTCGAGCTGCTCGGGGGCAAGGGCGCGTCGCCGGTCGCGGACGCGCCCGAGGACACGCTCGCGCCACCGCCCTACACGCTGCAGAAGCTCACCGACGTCGCCGACTCCGCCGCGAAGTTCGGCCTCGGCGAGATCGGCGAGGCGCGCTTCGCGACGAAGGATCTCGGGGCACAGCGGACCGGCGTCAGCCATTACCACCTGCGCCCGAACAAGCGCCAGGCGTTCGGCCATCGCCACGAGCAGGCCGAGGAGGTGTACGTCGTCCTGTCGGGTGGCGGGCGCGTCAAGCTCGACGACGACATCGTCGACCTCGGCGCGCTCGACGCGATCCGCGTGGCGCCGAACGTGATCCGCGCCTTCGAGGCGGGGCCCGAGGGACTTGAACTCCTCGCGTTCGGACCGCAGCACCGCGGCGACGGCGAGCTGCTGCAGGATTGGTGGACCCACTAGTAGGACTTCGTTAGGTTTCTTGCAGGATTGCGTTCGGGTGCAGGGAAGTTGTGTTTCGTGGCGACGATCGAGCTGCAAGACCACGGGATCCGGGCGGTTGATCTGGCGGCGCAACGCGCCGGGCTGGTCGCGTTCGCGGAGGAGATGTATGGGTCGCTGACGCGCTGTGATCAGCGCGCGAAGGGCGAGCAGTACGTCCGCGGGTTGCTGCTTGAGGGCCGCCGCAAGTCGATTCAGCCGATGGCGGCGCGGTTGCCCGACGGCGATGAGCAGGGGTTGCAGCAGTTCATCACCGACTCGCCGTGGGACGATCTGCCGGTTCGTCGGCGACTCGCACGCCGGATGACCAAGGAGATCAAGCCTGCCGGGTGGGTCGTTGATGACACGGGCCTGCCGAAGGATGGGCGCTGGTCTCCCGGAGTCGGTCATCAGTACTGCGGGGCGCTGGGCAAGACGGCGAACTGTCAGGTGTTGGTGTCGGTCAACGCGGTGACCGACCGGGCGTCGTGTCCGTTGGACTGGCGGCTGTTCTTGCCGGCAGCGTGGGATGACGATGAGGAGCGCCGCGGGCGCGCGAAGATCCCCGACGATGTGTGTCATCGCGCGAAGTGGCAGCTCGCGCTGGACATCATCGACGAGTTGTTCGCATGGGGCCTGGAGCGCCAGGTGGTGCAGGCCGACGGCGGCTACGGCGACATCACGGCGTTTCGTGTTGGCCTGGAGACACGCGAGCTTGAGTACGTCGTGCAGGTCAAGGCGACGACCTCGGCGCAGCCCGGCGACGCGGTGCCCGTGACACGCGTCTACGGCGGTAGCGGCCGGCCGCCCGCGGCGCGCTACCCCGATGCTGCGAGCAACCTGCGCGACCTGATCCTCGCCGCCGGGCGCGACAGTGCACAGGCCGTGTGCTGGCGCGACGGTGACCGCGGCCCGCTGCACGGCGACTTCGTCGCGCTGCGCGTCAGGCCCGCCAACGACGCCCAACGCGACGATGACGGGGTGCTGCCCGAGCGCTGGCTGCTGGCGGAGTGGCCAGCGGGCAAGGACGCGCCGGTGAAGTACTGGCTGAGCAACCTACCCGCCGACACCCCGATCGGGCGGCTCGTGCAGCTCGCGAAGCTGCGCTGGCGCGTCGAGCACGACTACCGCGAGCTCAAGCAGTGCCTGGGCCTCGATCACTACGAAGGACGCAGCTACCGCGGCCTGCATCACCACCTCACCTGTGTCACCGTCGCACACGCCTTCCTGACGTGCTGTCGCCTCAGCCGCGACGGCCCCCCTCAGACGGCGGCAGCCTGATCAGCCTCTATGAAGCCCAGCGCGATCTACAGACCGCGCTGGCCTGCTGGCACGACTACTGCCCGTCGTGTCAGCGCAGGCTGCCGCCCTGAACCTAACGAAGTCCTACTAGTGGGCGCGTCCGGAAGTTGTGCGAGGTTTTGCGGGATGTCCGGCCGTGATCTGACGGTCGACGGTGTCCCGCCTTCGTGCTGGCGGCACGGGGGCGGGCGCCGGCGGACGTCAGGCGCGGATCGGGCGCCCGGAAAACCCGCAGAACTTGCGGACGCGTCCACTAGCACCAGCGAACGCGCGCCTCCTAGAATCGCCCGGACATGATCGACCGCGAACAGGTGCTGCACGTCGCTCGCCTCGCCCGTCTGGAGCTGACCGAGGACGAGGTCGCGCGGATGAGCGCGGAGCTGTCGGACGTGCTCGGCCACATCGAGAAGATCGGCGAGCTCGACCTCGACGGCGTCCCGCCCACGACGCACGTCGTCGAGGTCTCAAACGCGCTGCGCCCCGACGAGATCGAGCCGTCGCTGCCCTGCGAGGTGGCGCTCGCCAACGCCCCGGCCGTCGCCGGCGGCGGCTTTCTCGTGCCAAGCCCGCAGGCGGACGCTGACCCCTCGTGACGCCTTCCGAAGGGCCCAACGTGCGATGACCACAAGCCGAGACACCTCTTCAGACATCACGCTGCTCAGCGCCGCCGCCGCCGTCGACGCGATCGAACGCGGCGAGCTCAGCGCCGGCGAGCTGTTCGAGGCCTACCGCGCCGCCGCCGCAGGCGACGAGCTCAACGCATACCTCTGGGTCGCCGACGAGGCGCCCGCGCCGGCGGGCCAGGACGCGCCGCTGCGCGGCGTGCCACTGGCCGTCAAGGACCTGTTCTGCACCGAGGGCGTGCCGAGCCAGGCCGGCTCGAAGATCCTCGAGGGCTACCGGCCGCCCTACACGGCGACGGTGGTGGCGAAGCTCGCCGCCGCGGGCGCGCCGCTGCTCGGCAAGACCAACCAGGACGAGTTCGCGATGGGCTCCTCCAACGAGAACTCGGCGTTCGGCCCGGTGCTCAACCCGTGGGACCGCGCGCGCGTGCCCGGCGGCTCGAGCGGCGGCAGCGCCGCCGCCGTCGCGGCGGGCTCTGCGCCGTGGGCGCTCGGCACCGACACCGGCGGCTCGATCCGCCAGCCCGCGGCGCTGTGTGGGATCGTCGGCCTCAAACCGACCTACGGCACCGTCAGCCGCTACGGGATGATCGCCTTCGCCTCGTCGCTGGACCAGGCCGGCCCGCTGACGCGCGACGTCACCGACGCCGCGCTGCTGCTCAAGCAGATGGTCGGCCACGACAACCGCGACTCCACGTCGATCGGCTTTCCCGGCGAGATCGAGCTTCCGCGCAGCGGCTCGCTGAAGGGGATCCGCCTCGGCGTGCCGGAGGAGCTGTCGGGCGCGGGCGTCGGCATCGAGGGCGGCGTGCTCGACGCCTTCAACGCGACGCTGAAGCTCGCCGAGTCGCTCGGCGCGACCGTCGAGACCTGCCACCTGCCGCATGCCCCGCACGCGCTGAGCGCCTACTACGTGCTCGCGCCCGCGGAGGCCTCGTCGAACCTCGCCCGCTACGACGGCGTGCGCTACGGCCGGCGCGTCGAGAACGGTGGCCTCGTCGGCATGTACACGAAGACGCGCAGCGAGGGCTTCGGCCGCGAGGTCAAGCGGCGCATCATGCTCGGCACCTACTCGCTCTCCAGCGGCTACTACGACGCCTACTACGGCCGCGCCCAGCGCGTGCGCACGAAGATCGCCGACGACTTCCGCACCGCCTTCGCGGAGTTCGACTTCGTCGTCACGCCGACCGCGCCGTCCGTCGCGTTCGAGCTCGGCGCGAAGACCTCCGACCCGATGTCGATGTACGTCAACGACTACTGCACCGTGCCGATGTCGCTGGCCGGGATCCCCGCGATCTCGATCCCCAACGGCCTGAGCGACGGCCTGCCGACCGGCTTTCAGCTCTGCGGTCCGGCGTTCAGCGAGAACCGCATGCTCGAGGCCGCCTACGCGCTCGAGCAGGCGACCGGCTTCGAGGCCACTGGCGCAAGGATCCACGCGTGACCGCGACGGCGGAGTTCGAGCCCGTCATCGGCCTGGAGATCCACGTCCAGCTGTCGACGAAGACGAAGATGTTCTGTGGCTGCGCGCTGTCCTTCGGCGAGCCGTCCAACACGCTGACCTGCCCCACCTGCCTCGGCCTGCCCGGGACCCTTCCGCGCGCCAACGCCAAGGCGATCCACTTCGGGCTGATGATCGGCCTCGCGCTGGGCTCCGAGCTCGCGCCGCGCTCGATCTTTCATCGCAAGAACTACTTCTATCCCGATCTGCCCAAGGGCTACCAGATCAGCCAGTACGACGAGCCCCTCTGCCGGGGCGGGCAGCTCGGCGACGTGCGCATCCATCGCGTGCACCTCGAGGAGGACGCGGCGAAGCTCGTCCACGCGGGCTCGAGCGGGCGCATCCACGGCTCCGACGCCTCGGTCGTGGACTTCAACCGCGGCGGCACCCCGCTGGCCGAGATCGTCACCGAGCCCGACGTGCGCTCGGCCGCGCAGGCGCGCGAGTGGCTGACGCTCCTGCGCACGACGCTGCGCCAGCTCGGCGTCAGCGACGTGAACATGGAGGAGGGCTCGCTGCGCTGCGACGCGAACATCTCGATCCGGCCGGTCGGCTCGACCGCGCTGGGGACGAAGACCGAGCTGAAGAACATGAACTCCTTCCGCTACCTCGAGCGCGGCGTCAACGCCGAGATCGCGCGCCAGGAGACACTGCTGCGCTCGGGCGGCCACGTCGTCCAGGAGACGCTGCACTTCGATCCGCAGACCGAGCGGATCACGTCGCTGCGCTCCAAGGAAGAGGCGCACGACTACCGCTACTTCCCCGAGCCCGACCTCGTCCCGGTCTCCACTTCCGATGAGATGCTCGCGGCGGCGCGCGCCGCGATGCCGGAGCTGCCCGCCGCCCGCGAGGAGCGCCTGCAGTCACTCGGGATCAGCGCGGCGAGCGCGCGCCAGCTCGCCTGGCGCACGGAGCTCGGCGACTACTTCGAGGCCGCCCTGGCAGCGGGTAACCCGCCGGTGGGCGCCCCCATCCAGCCGCTTGCCAACTGGGTCTGCAACGACCTCGTCCGGCGCGTCGGCGAGGAGGATCCCAATGCGTCGCAGGTCACGCCCGCCGCGCTCGCCAAGCTCGTCGGGCTCGTGAGCGAGAAGGCCCTGACGGTGAGCAACGCCAGGCTCGTGCTCGACCGGCTCGTGGCCGACGGCGGCGATCCCGCCGCGATCGTCGAGGCACTGGGGCTCGGCGCGATGGGCGGGGGAGACGACGTCCTGGATCCGCTCGTCGACGCGGCGCTGGCCGCAAACGCCGACGCCGCCGAGAAGATCCGCAGCGGCAACATGAAGGCGATCGGCGCGATCATCGGCCACGTCATGCGCGAGACCAAGGGCCGCGCCGACGGCGCCGAGGTCACGCGCATCGTGCGCCACAAGCTCGGGCTGTAAAGCGCGGACACGACGAGGGCGCAGGCAGTTCGCCCGCGCCCTCTTGTTACAGCCGCGATGGTGCGCAGCGGCTACGCGTTGCCGACCTTCTCGTCGGTCTTGTCGGCGGCCTTCTCGGCCATCTCGGCGACCTTGCCGTCCTGCTGCTGAGCCTGCTCCTTGACGGCGTCGGTGACGCTGCCGGCCGCATCCTGCACCCCGCTCTTGACCTGCTCGACCGTGCCCTGCACCTTCTCGGTGGCCTCGGCGCGCGCCTGCTGCGCATGCGGCTTGAGCTTCTCGCGCTCGATCTCCGTCTCCGGTAGCGCCAGCCCGGCGGCGAGGCCGGCCACCGCGGCCGCGCCGGCGACCGCGCCGGGATGCTCCTTGGCCGTCTGGGCCACGCCGTGCGCCTTCTCCTTGACGTCCTCCTTGGAGGGCGTCTTGTCGCTGATCTTGCCGGCCGCATCGCCGACGCCGTCGGGTACCTTGGACTTCATCGCGTCGACCTTGCCGCTGACGGCGTCGCCGGAAGGGAGCTTGGACTTGACCTTCTCGCCCACGCCCGGCCCTTCACCGTCGCCGGTGGGCAGCTTGGACTTCAGGTCGTCGACCTTCTCCATGACCGTCTCCTTCTTGTCTTCGAGAACCTCTTTGCCGCGATTCTTGACATCCGCCTTGTAGGCAAGACCTCCGACCGCCTGTCCGAGGTTCTCGCGCCTCGCGTCGATCTCCTGGCGAATCTCGTCTACCTCGTCTGGCCCAGACCCCATTTGGCCTCCTCCTTCACGGTTTCGATCGTCTGCTTGACCGACTCGACGGTCTGTTCCGGAATCGGTGGCCCTGCCTGCTGGATCTTCTTCTTGCCGATGAGCGCAAGCACCGCGGCGGCCGCGGCGAAGAGGACCGTCACGATCAGCGCCGCAGTCCAGCCCGGCATCACCTCGGCGAGCGCGAAGATCAAGGTGAGCATGAACGCCAGCGCCGCGAGGTTGGCGACGTAGCCGGCGCCGCCGAACATCCCGGCGCCGATCCCGACGTCCTTGGCCTTGCCGGCCATCTCCGCCTTGGCGAGCTTGATCTCCTGGCCGACGAGCGCCGCGCCCTCCTGCTTGACGGTATTGAGCAGATCGCCGATCGGCTCCTCGCGCGGATCGGATGACCCGTTGGCCGCGGCGGGCGCCGCGGGCGTCGAGCTGCCGTTCGCCGGCGCGCTGGGAGCCGTCGCGGACACGGCGCCGCCGCGGTTGGCCGGCTGCGCGGCCGTGGGGGCGGCGATCCCGTAGTGGCGGTAGAGCTTCTCGACCTCCTGCTCGCTGGGCTCAGCGTCGGCCTTGATCTGCGGGGCCTCGCTGATGACGTCCTTGCCGACCTCGACCTTGACGCCCTTGGCGACCACGCGCGCCGTCTTGAGCGGCACGAGCGTCGTGTGGCCCTTCAGGCGACCGAGCTTGACGAGCGCCCACTCCGGGCGGTTCGTCTCCTCGACGAGAAAGATCTCCTCGATCTTGCCGATCTTCTCGCCGGCACGATCGAGCACCGTCTGGCCCTCCCATTCGAGGGGGCTTCCTGGTGTCGCCATCAGGGCGCCCCGCTCCCCGGCCGGGTGGGGTCGGCGAGCGCCGGGTCGGGCGCGGCCTGCTCTGACTCGTCGGGCGAGCCATCGTCGAGCGACGCCTTGATGACGCGACCGGCGGCGAACCCTGCGGCCGCGCCGACGGCGGCTGCGGCGGCCGGGTTGTCGCGGGCGACCTGCTGCGCGGTCTCGACGAGCTTCTCGCCATCGGCCTGCTCGAGGTAGTCGCCGACGTTCTTGACCTTCTCGGCGGCCTGTTCGGCGATGTTCGCCGGACCGTCCTTGCCCTGCTTGCGCAGCTCGCCGGCGACGCCGTCGATCGCCGCGGCCTGCGAGCCGATCTGCTGGCCGACCTGCGTCGACTTCTCGTCGACCCGCGCGGCGGCCTGCTCCTTCGCCTGCCCGGCGGCCGCCTGGGCCTGCGACTTGGCCTCGCCGGCGACCTCCTGGGCCTTCTCCTTGGCGGGCGCGGCGGCCTGCTTGACCTGCTCTGCCTTGCTCGGCTCGTCCTGTGCCGGTGGTGCTGAAGCGCCGGCGTCCGCGTCGGGGGTCATCTGCTGCGGAGGCATCGACTCAACCCTCAAGCGTTGCTCTGACATGCAGAGCCTCCTTCCTTCGTGGCGGGTTCGTCCAGGACCCGTGGTTGAAAAGCGGACTGTAGGTGCGCTACCCAGCGCCGAGCGCGCACGACCAGGAATCGGCCGCCAGGGCCCGTTCTGGCGCGTTGCCGCTCATCTTGTCCAGGGTCTGTTCAGGCTGGGAGCGCGAGTCCGAGCAGCTCGCCCGCGTCAGCCGGCGCCACGGCGCGCGACCACAGGAACCCCTGACCGCGACGACAGCCCATGCCGTCGAGGATCGCCGCCTGCACGTCGGTCTCGATGCCCTCGGCGACGACGTCGAGGCGCAGGCCCGCGGCCATCCGCACGATCGCCTCGACGATCGTCGTGTCGTCGTTGTCCCGGCCGAGGCCGGCGATGAAGCGCCGGTCGATCTTGATCGCGTCGATCGGGAACCTGCGCAGGTAGGCCAGCGAGGAGTAGCCGGTGCCGAAGTCGTCCAGGACGAGCCTGACGCCGAGCTCCTTGAGTCCGCGCAGGTTCTCCGCGACGAGCTCGGAGTCCTCCATCAGCGCGCTCTCGGTGAGCTCGAGCGCCAGCGCCGAGGCCGGCAGTCCGCTGGCGCCGAGCACCGCCGCGACGCGCTGCGCGAGACCCGGCTCGCAGACCTGGCGCGGCGAGAGGTTGACCGAGACGTAGAAGGCGCGCGTGCCGAGCTCCGCGCGCCAGGTGGCGGCCTGGGCGCACGCCTGCTCGAGTACGCGCTCGCCGAGCGCCAGGATCGCCCCGCTGTCCTCCGCGACGGGGATGAACTCGCCCGGGCCCACGAGCCCGCGCTGCGGATGGTGCCAGCGCAGCAGCGCCTCCATTGCGACGATCTCGCCGCCGGGTAGCGCGACGATCGGCTGGTAGTGGGCGACGAGCTCGTCGTCGACGTCGAGCGCGCGCCGCAGGTCCTGGTCCAGGTGCAGCCGGTCGGTCGCGTCGCCGCGCATGACCTCGTCGAAGAGCTCGTAGCGGCCGCGGCCCTGCTCCTTGGCGCGGTACATCGCCGCGTCCGCCTCGCGGACGAGATCCTCGGCCGGCCGCGCGGGACCGTCGGCGAGCGCGATTCCGAGCGACGCCGTGGCGAAGTGCTGGCCGGTGGCGAGGGCGTACGGGCGCCCGAGCTCGTCGATGATGCGCCGCGCGATGCCGACCGCCTCGACCGCGCCTTCGACATCGTCGCAGACGATGCAGAACTCGTCGCCGCCGAAGCGCGCGACGGTGTCGCCGGGCCGCATCACGGTGTTCAGCCGCGTCGCGACCGCGCACAGCAGTTCGTCGCCGGCGCGGTGGCCGCGGCTGTCGTTGATGAGCTTGAACTGGTCGAGGTCGAGGAAGAGCACGGCGACCGAGCCCTTGCGCGACGCGCGGCGCAGCGCCTGCGTGAGCCGGTCGGCGAGCAGCGTCCGGTTCGGCAGTCCGGTGAGCGGGTCGTGCAGCGCCTGGTGGCGCATGTCCTCCTCGGCCTTCAGGCGCTCGATCGCGTCCGCGAGCACGTTGGCGGTCGCTTGCAGGAACGCGGTCTCGTCGGTGCTGAGGGGCGGCAGCGCGGCGACGCTCAGCACGCCCAGCCGCGAGTCCAGCGGGCCGATCGGGATGTCCTCGGCCGTCGGCGGCGAGGCACCGGTCACGACGCGGCGGCCGTCGGCTGCGGGCAGGATCGTCGCGCGGACCTCGCGGCCCAATGCGGCGCGAGCGATCGCGACCGCTTCCTCAGCGAGGTCGCGCAGGTTCTCGCCCTCCAGCGCGATCTGCCCGAGGCGCGCGACGGCGGCCTGCTGGCGCAGGCTCTGCTCGAGCCGGCCCTCCGCGGCGGCCAGTCCCTCGCGCGCGCCGTCGAGCGCCTCGGCCGTGCGGCCGACCTCGCGCTGCAGCGTGTTGAACGAGTCGGCCATCGCGCCGACCTCGTCGCGCGACGTGACGACCACCGGCACGACGTCGACGCGCGCCTTGGCGGCGCTGAGGTCGCCGACGCTGAGCGCGCGCATCGCCCGCGTGAGGTCGGCGAGCGTGCCGGTCGCCAGGCGATCCGCGGCGGCCGAGACCTGCTCGACCGCATGGCCGATCATGCCCGGCAGGATCAGCCCGACGGCGACGGTCAGCATCGCGACCGCGACAAAGATGTCCTGCAGCAGCGAGATCAGCGCCGGATCGGTGTCGGGCACGTGGCTGACGGCGAGCAGGTAGCCCGCGCCGTCAAGCACGATGACGGCGATCATCGCGCCCGTCAGCTTCAGATGCAGCGAGCGCTTGACGCCCGGCTGACCCGACAGGCGGCGGTCGCTGACGCGCCGCCAGGCGTACAGCAGCGAGCCGGCGTAGGCGAGCGCCAGGGAGAGCAGCACCGTCGGCAGCCCGAACTGCTCGAAGCCCAGGGCCGTGGCGAGAAACCAGCAGCCCGCCGCGATGACGCCGAGCATGATCGTGCCGCGCGGCGCGCGCCACGGGCGCTCGCGATCGGGCTCGTTGCGGCGCAGCAGCCAGACGGCGATCGACGGCAGCGCGATCGCGATCAGGTAGGCGAAGTTCGCGGCCGCGATCATCCAGGTCGGGACGCCCAGCAGCAGCGCGCCGATCGCGAAGCCGGCCGTGATCAGCGTCGTGACCCACGGCACGTCCCGGCGCGAGCGCTTGGCCCACGAGCGCGGCAGCAGGCCGTCCTCGGACAGCTGCGAGAGCGTCCGCGAGGCGCCGGCCAGCGGCTGCATCGTGCCCATGAACATGTTGGCGACCATGAACCAGACGGCCGCTGCCTTGGCCATGCCCGCCAGCAGCGGCGCGAACGTCGGGCCGAGCGTGGCGCTGAGCTCGCCGCCCATGCCCTCGGCGCCGATCGTGCCCAGCCAGACGAGCGGCAGGACGACGAAGAACAGGCCGGCCATCGTGGCGCTCGCGAACACCGCGCGGGGCAGGCTGCGGACGGGGTCCTTCATCTCGCCGACGTGGCAGGTCGCGGCCTCGGCGGCGGGCGCGGCGAAGCCGACGAGGTACAGGCCGGCCATCGCCGACGTCAGGGCGCCGAACGCGCCCTCAAACGGCGTGTCGAGACGAAACGACGTCGCGCGGCCGACGTCGACGGTGCCGGCGAAGATCGGTATGACCGCCGACAGCAGCGCCAGGAACGCCGCAGCGAGGCCGACGGGGATCGCAAAGCGCGTGACCGCCCGCACCCCGAGCAGGTTGATCGCGACGAACGTCATGATGATCCCGATCGCCATCGGCGTGATCGGGATGAACGGCAGGTACCACTCATGCAGCGCGGTGGCCGAGAGGATCGCGGTGAAGCCGCAGGTCGGAACCCAACCCCACCAGTAACAGACGCCCGTCAGGTTCGCGAGCACCGGGCTGTAGGGCTTGAATGCCTCGGCGCACGTCGCGGCGATGCCGCCGACGCGCTTGGGCCACATGAGCACGAGCTCCGTCCAGCCGGGCGCGGCCATCCAGCTCAGCAGCAGGCCGACGATCAGGACGGGGATGGCGCCGCTGCCGTTGACCGCGATCAGCGCAGCGATCAGGAATACCATCTGGTTGGAGCCGCCCATCGCGAGGGCCGACGTGCCAAGCCAAGAGATCGTCCGCGGGTGCGGCGCAGGTGAGGGAGAAGAGATCGAGTGTCCTAAGCGTCCGCGGGAGATCCTGCCTGGGCGTCGTCATCGACCGCCGGGCATGCGATCTTGAATGGCCTCCCTGCGCGGCTGGGCACGGCCGCGCGACCGCGCCAGAAGGCGCGCGGGCGCGCGTCGCGGGGCGTAGCATCTGTGGCAGGCTGCTCCCGCCCGGGGAATCCGAGTCCGAAGGAGGCACGCGATGTCGAAGCTCATCCGCATGGATCACACCGGTCACTCGACGGTCGCCGAGTGGACAGGCGACGACCCGGCCGCCGTCGAGGCCGCCGTCGCGGCTTTTGCGCAGGAGCTCGACCGCGGCTACCTCGCGATGGTCAGCGCCGGGCCGGGGAAGGCCGAGCAGGTGCGCGAGCTGCCGGTCAGCGCCGACCTCGTGATCCTGCGCCTGCCGATCTCGGGCGGCTGACCGCCGCGAGGCGATGGCGGCGCTCGGGGAGGTCCTGCCGGAGGCCGAGGCCGTCTACTGGCGCCCGCGCGTGGACGCCGCGCGCCTGCGCCACATGGGCCGCCTGTGGACGCTGAGCGCCGCCTTCCACGTCGTCCCCTTCGTCTGTGCGGCGGCGCTGCTCATGTGGGCGCAGCCACTCGCGCTGCCGGTGGCGCTCGCCTGCCTCGCCCACGCCTGGATCATCCCGGAGCTCTACGCGCAGCGTGGGGCCAACGTGCTGCGCCCACGCCCGCGCAAGGGCGACGGGCCGGAGCAGCGCTCCGTCGGCCTGCTCGGAGACCTCGTCGGGCACGAGGCGCGCGCGCTGCACGCCCGCACCGGCCTGGTGCTCGAACCCGGCAGGCTGGGGACCTGGCTCGTCGGCGAGGCCGGCGCCGTGCTGCTGCCCGGCCGCCGCGGGCGCGCCTACTGCTACTGCATCAAGGTCGACGCGCGCCACCCGGACGCCGCCGCGCTGCCGTCCGGCGACCGCATCGCGCACCTGCTGCTGGCGCTGCGCAGCGACGAGCAAGGCTTCGTCACGGTCGCCAACCTGTCGTTTGCGGGTGCCCGCTGGCGGCTGCGGCGGCGCATGCGCCCGCAGATGCGCCCGGCGCTGGATGCAGCACGTTCGTCGCTGGACCGGCCGTCGAGCGCCACCCGCTGAATCTCCGACAGCCGGCCCGGAGCCCGCGCTGGATCGCGTCGCGCGTCTGCGCAGAAGCTGCGACTGACCAACCGCGAACTCGGCGCGCAATCGCTCGCGAACGCCCGGTTGCCGGCCAGGTAGGCTTGAAGGCATGTCCACCTCCACTCCTTCAAGCGGTGCCTCGCTCGGCAAACGGGCGATCGCGCTCGTCGTCCTGCTGATCGCCGCATGGCTGCTGTTCAAGTTCGTCATCGGGCTCGTCACCGCGTTCGCGACGATCATCGTCGTGGTGCTGGCGATCGCGGCCGTCATCTGGGCGATCCGCGTCCTCTGAACGGCGCGCGATGGTCGGGGGCGCATACGTCGTCATCGCGCTGAGCTTCGGGCTGGCGACCGGCATCGTCGGCCGGATCAAGGGCAGCTCGTTCTTCATCTGGTTCATCATCGGCACCGTCGTGCCGGCGATCGGGCTCATCACCGCGATCGTCTACCGCTCCGAGCGCGACGAGTTGCGCCGCCAGTGCCCGACCTGCGGGCGCGTGTGCAAGCTCCACGACGCCCTCTGCGTGCGTTGCGGAACCGAACTCGAGTTCCCTGAAGCGGCGATCGCGCCCGAGTCCCGGCCTTCACCCGCTCGCTAAAGTCCCCGTTCCACGCCGGCGATCCGGGCCGGCTCGTCTTTGCGGAGAGGAGGTCGTGATATGCGCGCGGTTGACGCCATCATGGAGTGCTTGAAGGCAGAGGGTGTCGAGGTCGTATTCGGCCTCCCCGGCGGGGCGAACCTGCCCACCTACGACGCCTTCGTCGACGGCGGCATCCGCCACGTCCTCGTGCGCCACGAGGCCGGCGGCGGCCACGCGGCCGAGGGGTACGCAAAGGCCACCGGCAAGGTCGGCGTCGCGTTCGCGACGTCGGGCCCGGGCGCGACGAACGTCGTGACGCCGATCGTCGACGCGATGATGGACTCCGTGCCGACGGTGTTCATCACCGGCCAGGTGCGCACCGACCTGATCGGCACCGACGGCTTTCAGGAGACCGACACGCTCGGCATCACGATGCCGGTCGTCAAGCACTCCTTTCAGATCCGCTCGCCGCTGGAGATCCCGCGCGCGATCCACGAGGCGTTTCACATCGCGCGCACCGGCCGGCCGGGCCCCGTCGTCGTCGACATCCCGGTCGACCTCAGCCGCGCGGAGATCGCCTACGGCCCGGTCAGCGACCTGCACCTGCCCGGCTACCAGCCCACCACCGACGGCAACACGAAGCAGATCCGCCAGGCCGCCAAGGCGATGGCGTCCGCGAAGCGGCCCGTCATCTACGCGGGCGGCGGGGTGGTCAACGCCAACGCCTCGCAGGAGCTCACCGACTTCGCGACGAGCGACCGCTTCCCGGTCACCTGCACGCTGATGGGCCTCGGCGCCTTCCCGGCGCCACACCCGCAATGGCTGGGCATGCTCGGGATGCACGGCACGCGCACGGCGAACTACGCGATGGACGAAGCGGACCTGATCTGCTGCATCGGCGCGCGCTTCGACGATCGCATCACCGGCAAGCTGTCGGAGTTCGCGCCGCACGCGAAGTTCATCCACATCGACATCGACCCCGCCGAGATCTCCAAGACGATCCCGGCCCACATCCCGATCGTCGGCGACTGCAAGAACGTGCTGACGAAGCTCATCACGGAGTACCGGGCGCTGGAATTGGTCGATCAGTCGCGGACCGACGAGTGGTGGCAGAAGATCCGCGCCTGGCAGGACAAGCACCCGCTGCGCTACGAGGACTCGGCGGACGGCGAGATCAAGCCGCAGTACATGGTCCAGGCGCTCTACGAGGCGACCGGCGGTGACGCGATCGTCACGTCGGACGTCGGCCAGCACCAGATGTGGGCGGCTCAGCACTACCACTTCTCAAGGCCCCGGCGCTGGATCAACTCGGGCGGGCTGGGGACGATGGGCTTCGGCCTGCCTGCCGCGCTCGGTGCGCAGGTCGGCTGCCCGGACGAGACCGTCGTCTGCATCGCGGGCGACGGGTCGATCCAGATGAACATCCAGGAGCTCGCGACCTGCGCCGAGGACAAGATCCCGGTGAAGGTGTTCATCATGAACAACGGCTACCTGGGCATGGTCCGCCAGTGGCAGGAGCTCTTCTGGGAGAAGCGCTACTCGCACGTCGACATGGGCTCCTACCCGGACTTCGTCAAGCTCGCCGAGGCCTACGGCGCGACCGGCATGCGCCTGACCGACAAGGCGACGCTCGTCGACGACATGAAGGCGGCGCTCGCGACCGAGGGGCCGGTGGTCGTGGACGTGCGCGTCACGCGCGAGGAGAACACGTACCCGATGATCGCGCCGGGTCAGGCCGCGCGCGAGATGGTGGGCTGATGGCGATCATGGGCGAGCCAGGCACCAAGGAGCTGCTGAGCCTCGACGAACTGCAGGCCACCGCCAACGCGCACAGCGGCCGCAAGCACGTCCTGTCGATCCTCGTCGAGAACAAGGCCGGTGTCCTGACCAGGATCGCGGGGCTGTTCGCGCGGCGCGGCTTCAACATCGACACGCTGACGGTCGGGCCGACCGAGGACGAGCAGTACTCGCGCATCACGCTGACGTTCGACGGCGCGATGCACTCGGTCGACCAGGTCACCAAGCAGCTGCACAAGCTCATCAACGTCCTGAAGATCCGCGACCTCGAGCCGGCCGAGACGGTCGCCCGCGAGCTCGCGCTCTTCAAGGTCGCCGTCGAGGGCGCGCAGCGCGCCGAGGTGATGCAGATCTCGGAGATCTTCCGGGGCAAGGTCGTCGACGTCACGCGCCGCTCGATCATCGTCGAGATCACCGGCACGACCGACAAGATCGAGGCCTTCGAGCGCATGGTGCGGCCGTTCGGGCTCATCGAGATGATGCGCACGGGCGAGATCGCGATCAGCCGGGGCCGCGGGGAGACGTAGTGGCGACGCTTCGCGGCGCCTCGTCGCCGGGCGCGTTCGCGCTCGGCGACGGCGACCGCAGGCGTCTGCGCAAGCGCCTCGAGCAGGCGGTCAGCCGCGCGCGGCGCGGCCGTCGCGGCGCCGAGGGCGTGCTCGCGGCGGTCACCGTTCCCGTCGCGTATGACGTCGACCCGTCGGCGGTCGTGTTCGCCTCGCGCCGGCCGGGCGAGCCGTGGTTCTGCACCGAGCAGCCCGACCGCGACCGCACGGCGGTCGCGGCGCTCGGCTGCGCGGTGGCGATCGAGGCGAGCGGGCGTGGTCGCTTCGAGGAGGTCGCAACGCGCTGGCGCGCGCTCGCGGGAACCGCCCTGGCCGACGGCGCCGACGCGCGCGGCGCGGGCCTGATCGCCGCGGGCGGCTTCTCCTTCGCCCCCGAGGGCGGTGCGAGCCCGCACTGGTCGAACTTTGCGCCCGCGTCGCTGCACGTGCCCCAACTGTCGCTCGCGCGCACCGGTGACGAGGTGACGATGACCGTCACCGCGCTCGCCGGCGCAGACGACACGGCGGACGAGCTGCTCGCACGCGTGCAGCAGCGGTTGGGGGAGCTGCGCAGCGCGCCGCTTGCACTGCTCGATCCCGATCCGGTCGGGCGCTACCAGGTCGCCGGCAGCGCACCGCCCGAGCATTACGAGGAGGCCGTGGCGCGCGGCGTCGAGCGCATCAGCGCGGGGATGCTCGAGAAGATCGTCCTCGCGCGCGAGGTGCAGGTCCACGCGCCGGTCGCGCATGACCCCGGCGCGATCTTCGGCGTCCTGCGCGAAGGCTTTCCGTCGTGCTTCTGCTTCTGCGCCGGGCGCGGCGACGCGGCGTTCGTGGCCGCCAGCCCGGAGCTGCTGATCCGCCGCGACGGGATGCGTGCGAGCACGCTCGCGCTGGCGGGTTCGACGCGGCGCAGCGCCGACCCGTCCGTCGACGACCACCTCGGCGAGCAGCTGCTGCAGTCGGGCAAGGACCGCTCCGAGCAGGCGATCGTCGCGCGGCGCATCGAGCGCGCGCTGCGGCCCCACAGCGTCTGGGTCGCCGCCGCCGAGGAACCCGTGATCGTGAAGATGGCGAACATCCAGCACCTCGCCACGCCGATCCGCGCGCAGCTCGCGCGACCGGTCGGAGCCGTCCGCCTGGCCGGGCTGCTGCATCCGACGCCGGCCGTCGGCGGCGAGCCGTTCGAGGTCGCCGAGCCGCTGATCCCGGCGCTCGAGGGCCTGGACCGCGGCTGGTATGCGGGGCCCGTCGGCTGGACGGACATCAACGAGGACGGCGAGTTCTGCGTCGCGCTGCGCTGCGCGCTGCTGCGCGGCCCGCTCGCGCGCTGCTACGCGGGCGTCGGCGTCGTGCGCGACTCCGATCCGGCGGCCGAGCTCGCCGAGACCGACGTCAAGCTCGCCGCGCTGCTGCCGGTCCTCGCGGGCTGACCCGACGGGTGCAGCGGCGCGCAACGCGCCACATGGCGCGGCGCCGCTTGCGACGGGTGCTCGCTGTAGGGTTCGGCCTGGCGCGTTGACATTCGCGTTGATATCCGTACGGTCTGCAACATCGGGTGCAGGGGAGCAGTTCCGGCGTCGAGGGGCGCCGGCGGTCAATTTCGAGTGGGAGGTATCAACCATGGGTGCGAGCCTGGCGCAGAAGGTGGGGCCGATCTTCGGCGGGTTCTACGTCGCAATCGGGGTCATCGGCTTCGCGGTGACGGGGTTCACCGGCTTCACGCAGAACACGCCGGACGAGCTGCTCGGCTTCAGCGTCAATCCGTTTCACAACGTCGTGCACATCGGCATCGGCGCGTTTCTATTGATCATGTGCCTGCAGAAGAACGCGGCCGCCGCAGAGGGCGCGGTCATGGGTGTCGGCCTCTTCTACATCGTCGCGTTCGTGATCGGTGTCACGGCTCCTGACAACCTCACGATCATCTCGATGAGCGGTGCGGGCGATCTCGAGAACTTCAACCACATCGTCAACGGGGTGGCGCTCCTGGCGATCGGGCTTCTGTCCACGGGGGCGACCGCGTCCCAGGCGAAGCGACGCGGCTTGGCGTAGCACCGCCGAAGCCGGTGCTATCGACGGGCGGGCCTCCGGGCCCGCCCGTCGTCATTTAACGGGCGGCGGCCGATCGTGAGCGCTTCTCAGCCGGGCGCCCGGCGCGGCGTGGCCCGTCGAGGTGGCAGCAGGGAACACGATCGCGCGCCGGCGCAGCCGCCTTGCGCCACAGGCGCAGCCGCGCGCCGCTGCAGCACCGCGCGCCAGCCGGCACCGACAAGGCCGACACCGCGCGCCCCTACCGCTTCAGCGCGCCTGCCACAGCCGCCGACAGCTGCCTGTGCAGCGCCACGTTTGCGCCGCGCTCGCTGCGCACGCGCAGGATCTTCGTACGGTCCCCGGCCAGCGACCCTGCCAGAGCCGCGCGCAGCCCGCGGACGTCCGACACGTCCTCAAAGCCACAGCCGTACAGCGCCGCCGCATGCGCGAAGTCCAGCCCATGCGGCGTCGCGACGTGCTCCTCGAAGATGTCGCGCGCAGCGCGGATCGGCAGGAACTCGAAGATCCCGCCGCCGTCGTTGTCGAGCAGCACGATCGTGATCGCCAGGCCGAGGCGCCGCGCGGCGAGCAGGCCGCCGATGTCGTGCGCGAGCGCCACGTCGCCGATCAGCAGCACGACGGGGCCCGCCGCCACGGCCGCCGCGCCGAACGCGCTGGACACGATGCCGTCGATCCCGTTCGCGCCGCGGTTGCAGAGCACGCGCGGCCCGTCGTCGCGGACCGCGGTGAAGGACTCGATGTCGCGCACCGGCATCGACGAGGCGACGAACAGCGTCGCGTCGGCCGGAAGCTCAGCGGCGAGCGCACGCGCCACGAGCGGCTCGGACAGCGCGTCATCCCCGAGCACCGCGTCGATCGCCGCGGCGGCCACGCCGTCCGCTTCGCGCCAGCCGCGCAGCCACGCCGGATCGGCCGCCGGCGTGTAGCCGGCCGCCGCAGTCAGCGTCTGCGCCGCGCCCGCCGCGAGCGCGATCTGCAGCGACGCCCCCGGATCCTGCCATGCGCCGTGCGGGTCGAAGCCCAGCTGCGTGACGCCGTCGCCGAGCGTGTCGAGCCACGCGCGCAGCGGCTTGGACGTCGGCAGGTCGCCGCAGCGCAGGACGAGATCCGGGCGCCGCGCCGCCGCGAACTCGTCGCTGCGCAGCAGCACGTCGTAGTGCGCGATCGCCGCGCCGCCGCAGCGCGCGCCGCTCAGCGGGTCGGCGAGCAGCGGCCAGCCCAGCCGCTCACAGGTGGTCGCGACCGCCTCGAGCCCGGGCTGCGCGCTGCCCGCCACCACGAGCGGCCGATGCGCGTCGCGCGCGACGACCGCAAGTGCGCGGCCGGCCGCGTCGGCGTCCTCGCCGGGCGTGGAGCGCAGGATCCAGGGGCGCCCGCCGCTGCGGCCGGGCTGCGGATCGTCGCCCAGGTCGTCGGGCGCGACCAGCGGCTCGCGCAGCCCGAAGTTCAGGTGCACCGGCCCAGGCCGCCCCTCCAGCGCCGTCCACACCGCCCGGCACGCGAGCGCGCGCATCCAGCGACCGCGCTCGGGCGTCGCCTCGTGGGTGCCGACCTCGAAGAACCACTTCGCAGCGCTGCCGAACAGCTCGACCTGGTCGATCGTCTGCCCGGCGCCGACCTGACGCAGCTCGGGCGGCCGGTCAGCCGTGAGGACGACGAGCGGCACGCGCGCCTGAAAGGCCTCGATGACCGCGGGCGCGAGATTGGCGGTCGCGGTACCCGACGTGCACATGATCGCCACGGGCCGGCCGCTGCGCTTGGCCGCGCCGAGGGCGAAGAAGCCCGCACAGCGCTCGTCGATGTGCGAAAAGCAGCGCAGCCGCTCCTCGCGCGCGAGCGCGAGCACGAGCGGAGACGACCGCGAGCCCGGTGAGGTGCAGGCCTCGCGCACGCCGCAGCGCGCCAGTTCGTCGGCGAACGCGCGCAGCAGCAGGTGGGTGTCGGCGGGGGCGGCCATGATGGCGGGCGTGCCCGAGCCGCTGCTTCTCCTACATGGCTTCATGCAGACCGGCCGCGGCTGGGACGAGGTGGCGCGCCACCTCGCCGGCGAACGCTACCGCCCGCTCGCGCCCGACATCCGCGGGCACGGCGCCGCGGCGACGCGCCGTCCGGTCGACATGCAGTCCTGCGTCGACGACGTGCTGCGCCTGGCCGGACCGCGCTTCGCGCTGGCGGGCTACTCGCAGGGCGGCCGCCTGGCGCTGCACGTCGCGCTCGCCCGTCCGCAGCGCGTGAGCCGGCTCGTGCTCGTCTCCGCGACGGCGGGCATCGACGACGACGCCGAGCGTGCCAGGCGGCGCGCCGCCGACGAGCAGCTCGCGTCCTGGATGGAGCAGGACGGCCGGCGCATGAGCGAGGTCGCAGATCGCTGGGGGGCGCAGCCGCTGTTCGCCAACCAGTCCGCCGCGGTCGCCGCGGCGGCGCGCGCCGACCGGCTCTCCAACGAGCCCGCCCACGTCGCCGCTGCCCTGCGCGGGATCGGCACCGGCGCGATGGCGCCGCTGTGGAAGCGCCTCGGCGAGCTCGGTGGGCTACCGGTGACGGTGCTCGCCGGCGAGCTCGATCCGAAGTACGTGGCGCTCGGCGAGCGGCTGGCGCGCAGCGTGCCGCGCGGTGAGCTGAAGGTGGTGCCCGGCGCCGGGCACGCGCTCGTGCTCGAGGCGCCGGCGGCGGTTGCGGCGGCGCTCGAGGCGGCCTGAGGCCTTACCGTTCAGTGCGTCCGCGTCGGCTGCAGGCCGATCGTGAGCACGACCTGCTGCGGCCGCGCGCGGCCGGCGAACGCGTCAAGACCCGCGTCGGGCACGCGCGAGTCGATCAGCGCCGCGGCGGGCTCGACGTCGTACGAGCTGACGGGGAGGCCGACCGCATCGTGAACCGTCGTCCAGTGAACGAGGCCGGGCACGAGCTCGCGCACGCTGCCGGCGTACCCGAACGCGCGCGTGCCGACGAGATCGTCAGCGACGCGCCGCCGCGCCTGCAGCGCGGCGGCGCGCGCGCGGCGAGAAACGCCTGCACGGCAGCGTCCGCGCAGCCGCCGGGGTCGGCGCCGAGGACGCCGTGGCCGACGCCGCGCTCGACGAGCAGGTGCGCCCCCGGCAGCGCCGCCGCGAGCTCGCGAGCCTTCTCGAGCGGGGTGCGCAGGTCAAGCTCGCCCGACAGCACGAGCGCGGCGACGCTGCTCGGCAAAGGCGGCGCCGGCGCGACGGCGCGCGCCGGCG